>JAFRGA010000007.1 GCA_017434045.1 Eggerthellaceae bacterium | reverse complement strand
TGGATGCCCGACGAGAGCGGGGCGACGGGAACGGCAGGCGCCGAGAACTAGGAGCGGGGCAGCGTGAGAGCTGCCCCGCCGCACGTTGACAACTTAAATAATGTGACGTTGGACCGCGCTCGCAATCTGCGGTTCAACACGCCCGACGCCTCCCCTGCAGGCGCGCTCTCCGGCAGCTCGTCCTCGGCAGATTCGGACCGCCCGCCCAGGCCGGCCGTGGGAACAGCCTCGATGGGCACGATGGGCTTGCCCGCCTCCACGGCATCGGGAAACTCGTGTTCCGCCACGTAGTTGCCGGGTTCCAGCAGGCTCGGCGTCACCGTGAGCGCGAATACGTCGCTTTCGCGCAGCTCGTCGCGGATGGCGTCGTTGTAGTCCTCGCCCGGCACGAGGAACTCGTCGTACCAGATGGCCACATCGCGGCACAGGTCCACATCGTGGATGGCGCGCATGACGTCCTGCGCGTGCGCGCGGTCCTTCTTGCGGTAGCTCATGAAGATGCGCCCTGCGAACTCCTCGCGGATCCGGCGCTCCTCCTCTTCGCCCACCAGCAGCGCACCGAGCAGCTTCTTCAACTTGTCCTCGTAGCGGATGGCCGTGGGGTCGAGGTTGCCCTTCTCGAGATACTGCACCGAACCGAGCTTCTCCTGGTAGAGGTCGTCGTAATCCACATCGAACGCGATGGGGATCAGCGGGATGCCCTGACGTTGCGCTATTGGAAGCTCCACGTCGAGCGCTCGGCTGGGCTGCGTCAGGAATCGCCTGGTCACCGCAATGACAAACGCCCTCATCTGAGAAAGGGCGGCTTCCAGCTCTTCTGGGTCGTAGGGCGCATCGGGCTCTTCCTCGTAATACAGGACGCAGTTTTCGGAGCAGCTGAACACATCAGCCGAGATTCCGGCGAAATGGAGCTCGAAGTCGTCCGGATGGCAGCAGAAGTACAGCTTCTGCTTTCCCTGCGGGTTGTTCCCTATGGCCATGCGATAAGCGAAGCGCGACATGGCGGCTTGCCTCCGTTCTTCTAGATGCGAGTCACAGTACGAGTGAGATAGTTCCCCTGGAGGAGCGTCTCGCCCTGGAGGAGCGTCTCACCCTGGAGAAGCGTCTCGGGGATCCCTGCTCTGTGAGGCAAAGGGACCGCCGACCGCCCCCTTGCCTCATTCCTGTCAGGTCATTTGACACAGCTCAAGGGCAATGGCGCACCTCGTTCAGGCAGATGTCGAGCGTCTTCTGGTCCAGCGACGCCTCGTCGGTGATGCCCCAGCGCAAATCGATCGGCTGGAACAGCGCGCCATGGGCGCGGCACAGCTCCTCGAGGCGCGGGAAGACATGTTGCTGCAGGTAGTTGCGTTCCAGCTCGAAATCGCTGAACGTCGAGGAGACGAACACGCGGAACACCTTGGAAATGACGCCGTCAACTGCCATCGGGCATCTCCCTCCTGAAGGGTTTGACCTCGTCCGATTCGTGAAGCATCGCTGGAGAGTGCGAGGACCCTCGTTTCGTCAGTTATGCTGATTCGCATACTTCTTCATCAGCTCCTCATAGTATTCGTCTGAGAAGCAGGAAAACCCCAGTTTAGTGTCGTAGCTCAGCCACCGCCCACCGGCAATGAAGTCGACTTGCTCATCCGAGAGCGTCACGCCATGCGCATTCAGGAGCTTCTGCAGCGCCTCAGCGTCGTCGCATTCCATCGCTTCCTTGAGCTTGTCCCTGCCGATCTTTTCGAATACCTCTCCCAGCTTCATGCGGCGTCCTTTCTCCGAATCGATGAACAGAGCGCAATACACGCTTCTAATTCTAACCGAATGAGTCACAGGACGTTCCTCTGACTCATTTAGTAGCAAAATGAGTCAGAGGAACGTCCTGCGACTCATTAGAGGTTCGCCGAGGAGACTGCTGCCATCGTCTGGGGCGGACAGACGTGGAAGCAGATGGTTGGGAATATATAATTGCATTACGTAATGCAACATGCTACCCTCTTTAACGGGAAGGGGGAAGCCATGGCGCGGGAAGCAACCATCAACGCACGGCTCGACGAATCGTTGAAGCGCGGCGGATCGGCCGTGCTCGAACGCAACGGCGTGTCGCCCACGCAGCTCATTCGCAGTTTGTACCGCTACCTTGAAGAAGAGCAGCGCATTCCCGAATGCCTCGACGTGCAGGCAGAAGACGCCCGCTCACGCGCGCAGCGCAAGCGCGAAGTCGCTCGCAGCATCGCAGGATGCATCACCCTGCCCGCAGATTTCGACGTCAAGGACGCGCGGGCAGCCCGCATCGTGCAGAAATACGGCAATCTGCTATGAAGATCTGCTTCGATGTGAACTCCCTCATCTACCTGTACACGAACGCGCCCCAGCAACTCGAGGTGCTTACGGCTTACGACGTTGTGGTTCTGCGCGGATTCGACGCATGCATCCCCGCATGTACGCTCGCCGATATCAACTACATACTGCATCATTGCGGCCTCAGGGGTGAAAAGCTCGATTGGGCTATGGGTGCGTTATTCGAGATGTTTCGCGTGTTCGACGCCAACGAGCAGGACGGGCTTACCGCGTATAAGAGCGATATGAAAGACTTCGAGGATGCGTTGATTGCGCACTCTGCCGCACGCAACGGCGTCGATGCCATCATCACGTACAACATAAAGGATTACGTGAACTCACCCGTGAAAGCTTTTCTTCCAGCGGATTTCGTCACGATGTTCAAGCCCGATAACGTATCTTACGCAGAAGTCGAATTGGAGCATTAAGCCTTTGGCGGGGCTTTTCCTACATGAGAAAAAGGGGCGGCCCCTTTGTCTCATTCCTCTCGGCGCTTATAACTCGATTGCGCTGTAACGCAGGTTGCGTTCGACCTCGATCAGGGAGAAGAATTCCTCGGGGGTGAGCGACGGTATTCCCAACCCCTTGAACCCTGCCTGTTTCTCATCGCGGGTGAGGAGGTAGTCAGCAGACACCTTCTTGCACAAGACGCCTATCAGCGCATCTTCCAAATCGTCCCAACCGACACCGCAGGCTTCCTTCATGTCGTCGTGCGTGGTCGCGCAGAGGTTGACCCGCTCGAGCACCTTTCCAAGAGCCGCGTGCAGCTCGGCAGCGGGCCGGACCTTCCCTAAAACGTAGGACACATCCAGCAACGACTGGGGCGCGCACCAGAGCTCGGCATCGCCGAACATCTGGATGATCACGAGCTTCTCCGCCGACTCGAAAAACGGCTTGCGCTGTGCGAGTATGTCGAAGAGCACGTTCGTATCAATGAAGACCCGCATAGCGCTGCCCCATCGCATCGTCGAATAGGCCTTCAAAGCTGGCGTCATCCCAGGCAGCCGGAACGTCGACCTTCACAGAGCGCATGAACTCGGACAGGTCTTCCGCCTGCTCCTTTGAGAGAACGCGGACTTCCCCACTCGTTGCCCGCTCGAATCTTGGGAGTTCCTTTGCCTGGATGACATAGTCGAATGCGGCGTTGATGAGCTCAGACGTAGTAGAGCCGATGCTCTTGAGCACCTCGATGCCCCTGTCGCGCACCCCTTCGGGAACTCGTGCGGTAACCACCGGATCCATGTTTGCTCCCTCCCGCCGACTGAAATCAGTATTACCGTATTACAATTCGAATGTCAAGTAGACGGTGCCTTGTCCGAGAAAGAAACCCCACCGCACCGACCCCTAACAACGCCAGCTCGTTTGCGGATTACGTTCCGGCCAAAACAAGCGCCAGCAAGGTAACAGACAATCGAATCCGTCACCCTATGCGTGACGCAGCTTCGACTATTGGCAATTGCGGTGACCTCCCCCTCGAACCAAAATGAAAATGGAGGGGGCACTATGCATTCAGGTCAAAAAATCGTCATTCATTGCGCGGGAACGCTTGAAGATGGGTATGTCTTCATGGACACGTGGGCGGGCAACAATCCGCTGACCGTTACGATTGGCAGCGGCCAGATACCCCCCAGCGTAGAACGGCGCCTGATGGATCTTGGCCGCGGGCAGAGAAGCGTGTTCACGCTGCCGCCGTCCGAGGCATACGGGGAATACGATCCGTCCCTCGTGTTCGAAGTGCCTGCAGACGCAATCCCAAATGCACAGGACCTACCGGTTGGTGGCTTCATCATGGTGCAAACCGATCAAGGCCATGCGCGGCTCAAAGTGCTCGCAGTAGAGGGTGGGATGGTGCGCTTCGACCAGAATCACGAGCTTGCAGGACGGGATATAACCTTCGAAGTCGAACTCGTGTCCGACGGCACGGAAACAGCAATCGACCTCGAACGCAGTTCCAAAGGTTGCAGTTGCGGCGCCTTGCGCAAATCGCTCGCCGACGATACGTGCTGCCATAGCGACCACCATAGGTGATACCATGTTAAACATAGGCGTTAACGGAGGGCAATCGTGGGCGCGCGTGAGGCATTCGAGAGCAGTTTCAAAAAGCTGGTGATGAAGCATCCGTACGCCAAGATTACCGTGGCGGAAATCTGCCGTGAGGCACACTTGTCGCGCAAGACCTTCTATGTCAATTTCCAAGACAAGGAAGATATCGTTTCAAGCATATTTGAGCGTGGCGCCGTCGAGCCGATGCGCACGCTCAACGCAACGCTCACGCATGAACAGGCGCGTAGCATCTCTCCCATGTACACCGAGAACCTCTATAGCTATTTCGAGTCGGAAAAGGATTACTACCAGAGGCTCGTCGGACCGATGTTTGGGAAAGATGACACCTTCATCCGCGTGGTCACGCGTTCGCTTTTCGCACTTAACCAGGAAATACTCGGACAATTCCCAATTGAGGAACTCGAGCGGGAGTACGTATCCTATTTCTTCGCTTCTTCTCAGGCGATGTTCTGTCAGAAATGGATTGCCGACGGCATGCCCATTCCACCGAAACGGCTCACGGAAATCTATTTCAGCATAGCTTACTCGTATTTTTCTAGCCTTCCAGAGAAGAACAGTTTGATGTAGGCACCGTCTTCCGCCGTTAGCCTCGAGGTCGCAACGCGAATTCGGTTGCGTTCGAAACGATTAGATTCGCATCGGTAAACACATCGGCCGAATAGTCACCTCACAGCGTCCAAGCAAGCTCGTTCGAAAATTGAACATGCCCGCACTTCTCGGTAGCTTGATTCTCAGGGGTATTGCCCCATCAAAGCATCGAAGCAAGAGAAGGGGGAAGCATGAGCGAAAACGGCAAGTTGACCACGACTGGCCAAAGCATAGCAAGTGGCGGCACGGGAGGCGAGCTTACCGCCGTCGACTCGAAGGACGGCAAGATTGTCCGAATCCGTCCCATGCACATCGACGAGGTGTACACGCACGAGGAGCTCGCGCCCTCGATGTGGGAAATCGAAGCGGGCGACAAGGTGTTCCGTCCCGAGTACAAGGCTGCGCCCAACTACATGGCGCTGGCTTACAAAGAGCGTGTGTACTCGAAGAACCGCGTGCGCATGCCGCTGAAGCGCGTCGACTGGGAACCGGGCGGCGACCCCGACAAGATCAACGCCCAAAACCGCGGCAAGTCCAAGTTCGTCGAGATTAGCTGGGATGAGGCGCTCGACATCATGGAGAGCGAGATAAAGCGAACCATCGAGACCTACGGTCCCTACTCAGTGCTGTGCATCGGCGAAGACGGTCATCGCGAGTCGAAGGACCTTCACGCGGGTGGCGGCATGCACGCTACTGCCATGGACAAACTGGGCGGCTACACGCGCGAAACGCGCACGCCCGACTCGGTCGAAGGTTGGTACTGGGGCGCCAAGCACTTCTGGGGCAGCGGTTTCAACTACGGCGGCGGCCTCATCGCGCCTCCGCAAAACGGCTACAGTAACTGGAACGTCGTGCGCGACGTCACCCAGAACTCCGAGCTGCTCGTGTTTGACGCGGGCGACTGGGAGCTCACGCAGAACTACGCGTCCATGTTCTTCTCCCGTCTCATCAAGTTCTGGGAAGAGCAAGGCAAGGAGTTCGTGGTCGTCGACCCGTTCTGCAACTACACGGCAGTGTGCCACAAGGACTTCAAGTGGATTCCCATCCTGCCCAACACCGACACCGCATTCGACTTCGGCGTCATGTACGTCATGATCACCGAGGGCCTCTACGACAAGGAATTCATCGATACGCATTCGGTCGGCTTCGACAAGTTCAAGGCCTACCTACTCGGCGAAGACGAGGAAGGCATCCCGAAAACACCCGAGTGGGCTTCCGAGCGCTGCGGCGTGCCCGTGCACACCATCAAGGCGTTCGCGCGAAACATCTCGCGCAAAGCCGCATCTCATGTGCACTACAGCTCGGGTTCCATCAAGACGCCGTACAGCCATGAGCCTGGCCGCGCACAGGCCTACCTACTGGCCATGCAAGGCCTCGGAAAGCCTGGCGTGCAGCAGCTGCACCTCGAGGCCACCAACATGGGCTGCGAGAAAATCTCGTCGTCCTCCACGCGTCCGTTCAGCATGCTGAACCACTGCCGCCAGTTCTACCCGAGCGCCCAGTCGCTCCCGCGCACCGGCATCGCCGAGGCTATTACAAACGGGCAGCTGAAGTGGTGGGGCAGCCCGGCCATCGTGTACGTGACCACGCCCGAGCAGTTCCAAGAGTTCAGCTATCCGGCTGATCCGCAGCGCGCCTTCGCCATGCAGAAGGCCATGGCCGAGCGCATGGGCGCAGAGCCCCCGGCCGAACCGCCGCGCATCAACAAGGTCCACATGCTGTGGTCCGAGAAGCCCTGCAACATGAACTGCTGGAACGGCGGCTTCACGTTCCAAGATGCAATCCGCTCGCCCGAAGTTGAGTTCTTCGTGACCAACCACCAGTGGCTCGAGAACGACTCGCTCTTCTGCGACCTGGTGCTTCCTGTCACCACGTGCCTGGAGGACAACGACACCATGGGCGCGTCGATGACCGTCGGCATGCGCCATGCGGGCTACACGCCTCCGGCGTGCGAACGCGTGGGCGAGTCCAAATCCGACTGGGAGATCGCGCTCGAGGTGCTCGACCGCTTCGGCAAACGCGAAGAGGTCGACCGCGGCATGACGACCGACCAATGGTTGCAGCATGGCTTTGAGAATTCCCAGCTGCCCACCGAGATCAGCTGGGATGAGTTCAAGAAGCGCGGCTTCTACTTCCCGAAGCTCGACGAGCACTACAAGGAGCTGCTGCCCGGCATGCGCGGATTCTACCAGGACATCGAGAATTACCCGCTCGACACGCCATCCGGCAAACTCGAGTTCTGGTCGGACGCCCTTGCCCAGAACTTCCCCGATGACAAGGAACGCCAGCCGATGGCCAAGTGGATTGTCGGCGGACCCGCCGAGGAGGGCTGGACCCATGATGAGTCCCTCTGGGGCGAGCGCTGCAAGGACTACCCGCTGCTGGTCACCGCCAACCCGGCTCGCTTCCGCGTGCACGTTCAGGGCGACGACATCGCATGGTATCGCGAGATCGAGACCACCAAGGTGAAAGGTCCGGACGGTTATCTGTACGAGCCCGTCTGGATGGCCCCCGAAGACGCCGCTGCGCGGGACATCGCCGACGGCGACATCGTGAAGCTGTTCAACGAGCGCGGCATCGTGCTCACCGGCGCACGCATCTCGCAGCGCATCATGCCAGGCTCGGTTGTCGTGGCCAAGGGCTCGCGTGTCGACCCGATCGCCCCGCACATCGACCGCGGTGGCGCCATCAACCTGATCAGCCCGCAAGCAGGCGTTTCTAAGCACTGCAAGGGCTTCGTCGTAACAGGCTACTTGGCCGAGGCCGAAAAGCTGACCCAGGAAGAGTACGACCAGTGGAAGGCAGACTACCCCGAAGCGTTCAACCGCGCTTACGACGAGGGCCAGGGCATCACACGCGACGCGTGGGTCGTGTCCGAATAAAGAGAGAGGGAGAGACATAATGAAGGGATTTCTCATCGACGCGAGCAAGTGCGTTGGTTGCCATGCCTGCCAGATTGCATGCAAGGACGAACACTGTGGCAACTGCTGGATGCCGTATGCCGCCGAGCAACCCGAGTCCGGACAGTTCTGGCTGAAGGTGAACCAGAAGGAACGCGGTCAGCGCCCGCAGGTCAAGGTGTCGTATGTCCCCACGCCATGCATGCACTGCGAGAACGCACCGTGCATCACCGCCGCGAAGGACGATGCCGTGTACCGTCGCGATGATGGCTTAGTCATCATCGACCCGATCAAGGCGAAGGGCCAAAAGGCCATCGTCGACGCATGCCCGTATCACAAAATCTTCTGGAACGAGGAGCTCCAGATTCCGCAGAAGTGCACCGGTTGCGCTCATCTGCTCGACGACGAGGATTCGCCGATTCGCGTACCGCGCTGCATGGACAATTGCCCGGTGGGTGTCATTCAGTTCGGTGAGCTCGACGATCTCGACCTGGAAGGCGCCGAGGTGCTGCATCCCGAGTACGGCACCAAGCCGCACGTGTACTACAAGGGCCTGCCCAAGAAGTTCATCGCCGCCACGGTGTACACCCCCGAGGACGAGGAGATCGTCGAGGGCGCGAAGGTGACCGTGACCAACGGCACCGACACCTACGAAGCGACCACTAACAGCTGGGGCGACTTCTGGATTGACGGCCTGGCCGATGACGAGTGGGACGTGACTATCGCCAAGGACGGCAAGGAGATGAAGCTGTCCGTGAGCACGGTTGCCGAGGATAGGGGACTCGGCGACGTAGCGTTCGTGTAGGACCGAGCGCATGGAGTTCTCGCGGGTGCATATTGACGCCATCGACTGGGAAGGGTTCACCCTGTCCACGAACGACGGGCGTGTGTTCGAGGAGCTTTCCGATGGCACGTGGGTCGAATGCGCTCGCGGGGCGTGTCCCGAAGGAAGTTTCCGCTATTGGGGCGGAGGCTG
The DNA here is from genome assembly GCA_017434045.1 of Eggerthellaceae bacterium. Classification (GTDB taxonomy): domain Bacteria; phylum Actinomycetota; class Coriobacteriia; order Coriobacteriales; family Eggerthellaceae; genus UBA9715. The sequence continues at coordinate 52,389 of JAFRGA010000007.1, read as the reverse complement.
CCATAGCGGCCAGATCAATCTGACCCCGCTGTTCGTCTTGCGCGCAGGACAGTGGGTCAGCCTCGTCACCGGCGAGGCTGACCCCACGCCAGTCGCGCACAAGTACTCGGGTGCACCGCTCGAGGTCGAACGATAGTGGGCGGAATGGTTCCGCAACGCTTCCAGCTCGCCTAGCGGCTCGCAAAACCCACTTTGGGCCGGGGCTATCCCCGGCCCTTTATTGATTGGAGAAAAAATGCATGAGACCCTTCTGAACAAGTATGGAGTAGCGCAGCTCGGTTATTACGTGGAAAACATCGAGGAAAGCGCCAAATTGTTCGCCGATCTGCTTGGCGCCGGTCCGTTCTATGACATGGGCGTGAATCCGCCGGAGGAGATTCTGTATCGTGGAAAACCCGGCGAGAACAATACGCGCTGCGCGCTCGGACATTTCAACAACGTGCAGCTTGAGCTCATCGAAGGCACCGACGATTCGCCAGATGTTTACAAGGATGCCGGCTATTATGGGTTGCACCACGTGTGCATTTGGAGCGATGACGTTGAGTCCGTGATTGCCGATTTCGAGAAAAAGGGCTTCGAAGTAGCTATGGACATGACGTCAGGTAGCGGCTTGCGCGTTGTCTATTTCGATTGCCGTGATGCGCTCGGCACCTTCGTCGAGGTGAATGCGCCGCTCACGCAGCTCTACGAAGGCATCAAAGCTATGCACGAGCACTGGGATGGCACTCGTCCTTTGCGTCCAATCAGCGAGTTGATGGGCCGTTAGTGATTTTGTTTGCGTCTTTTTGCTTGCGCCCCGTCTCTGAGCTGATGGGGCGCTCGTGTTGTCCGGAATCTGGCCAATCGTGCATAGCGCAGAAATATCCTGCTCCCAGCAGAGCGCCGGCTTGCCTTCTAGCCCGATCATCCTCAACCCCACACCCGAGAATACGCGCGCAGCCGAGGACGCCGGCGCCGACATCATCGTCGCAACCGGCTTCGACGAGGGCGGCACGCTTCCGGGCATGACGCTCGGGACGTTCTCGATCGTGCCGCTTATCAAAGACGCCGTGAAAAACGTTCCCGTCATGGCTGCGGGCGGTATTGCCGACCGCCGGGCGTTCAACGCAGCGCTGGCCCTCGGCGCCGAGGGCGTCTACTGCGGCACCGCCTTCCTGATGAGCAAGGAATCCCGCATGGCGCAGAACGTGAAGGAGGCGCTGCTCGGCGCGACCGCCCGCGACCTGCTGCTGTTCCGGACGATGCCGGACTACTACCGCTCCTATCCGGGTGATTTGGCTCGCGAGCTCGTGACCATGGACAAGGCCGGAGCCTCTAACGAGGAGCTCGGCCGCAAGATGGGCGGTTTCGAGAACCTGCGCATCGGCATGGTCGAAGGCGATATGGACCGCGGTTACGTTTCGGTGGGCAACGGAATAACCCATATTCACGAGATCAAGTCAGTGCAGGAAATCATCGACGAGCTGACGGCGGACTGGCGTTAGCGCTTCGGAAGCAATCCGTGCAACACGCAGGTTATTGACGCCGTCCTCAACAGCGTGTAGCTTGCTAAGCTGAAAACGCCCGAACGGTATGCATCGTACCTTCCTCGGGCGTTTTCTGCGCAACTGGAGTTCTTTCCCCGGAGAGAAAGCCCTCGGGACAAAGGGGATACTCCCTTTTGTCCCGAGGGGAAGAAGTCGTCTGGCGTGCAGCCGAACCACTGCGGCGGCTCCAGACGAGTTAGGCTAACCCCCTAACAAGGCAAGCATGTTTGCGGTGGGGCAAGGGCAAGTGGGGTTTCTCTCCCACCCCCTCTTGCCCCACGAGAGCTTGTTAGCTGGGATTTTCTCCTGTTGGAATTCCTTGTTTACCCCATCGGGCGGATGAGGTCAGTTTCACCGTCCCAATCCTTGCCCGCCGCGATAACCATGTCGTGTATGAACTTCGCACCGCCGTCGATGAGCTGCATCATCGTGCCGAGCTCCGCCGTCATATCGACGACCATGAAGCCGATCTTCGACTCGTCGAGGCCCACCGTCGCGGGGTCGATGCCCATGGCCTCGCACTTCGCAAGCGCCGCAGACAGGTCGTTGTAACCGATAACGACGATCGGGATGCCCAACGCTTCGCACGCTTCCTTAGCCTCTTCCAGGCTCTCGACGAACATATGCAGATGGTTGATGCCCGGCTTGTCCATATCGTTGAAATCGGTGTACATGGAATCACCCGGCGTCAGCTGCTGCACGACCTCGACCGAGTGGCTCCCCCATGCCCCGTAGTACGCGCGCAGCTCGAACGGTTTCTCCAGCTCGCGTCCGCGATAGATAATCTTGTTAAACTTGTTGACGGTCGTGAAGAACGGCCCCGACCCGAACAGCTTGTTGTGCTCGCGGACGAAACGCTCGCCATCGGGTGAGTAATAACCGATCTGGTGCACGAAGTCGCGCCCCTTGAAGTAATCCGTGTAATCCTTCGCCATGACAAACCCCTTAATCTCGGTCGACCGGGAAGTACTCGAGCACCAAGCCGAGCTCGTCGGTGAAATCGTAGTACTCGTACGCCATTCCGCTGCCAGCTGGCACACCTGCCAACAGCATCTTCTTTCCCGTGGCCTTCACGTCGTCCATGTCGTCGAAGTCGACGCGCAGGTGATGCACGCCCGCCTTGCCGCCGTTGCGCTTCAGGAAGGCAGCGTAATCGGAGTTGTCGTCGAGCGGCTCGATGAGCTCTATCTCGACGTTCAGGTCGAAGTTGCTCGCGCACTTCGAGGCGTACTCGCGCGGCTCGCCGTCGGCAACCATGTCCTCGAACTTGTCGGGCGTGTTCACGTACACTTCCGACCAACCGTCCAGGCCAACCTTCTTGAACTCTTCCATCGTGCGCTCGATATCCGGCGTCACGATGCCTATTTGATTGATGTCGCCCATTATGCCCATGGTGATCTCCTCTCGGAAGTAAAGAAGCCGAGTCCGCATCGTCGGCGGGCTCGGCTTAAGCTGATCGTACGAAACGCGAAACGAAACCTACCGGTTCGTCGCATGAAGCCCGCTTCGGCGTCCCGTTACTCGATCATCGCCTCGCCGCCGTCAACGGCGATGACCTGGCCGGTAATGCAGCGCGCCGCATCCGAAGCCAAGAACAAAACGGCGTTCGCGCAGTCCTCGATGGAGGCACAGCGCCGAAGCGGCGCCTTCTGGGCAGCCGGGATGTGCAGCATCTCGGTCGTGTCCCATCCAGGAGGGTTCGTCATATCGGTGTCGATCAGACCCGGTGCGATACCGTTCACGCGAATGTTCTTCGGACCCATGTTCTTGGCACACCACGGCACCATGCGCAAAAGCGCGCCCTTCGTAGCCGTGTACGGCAGCCCGCCGGCAACTTTGAGCGCAGCCATGGACAAGACGGGGATGATGACGCCGCCGCCCGCCTCGAGCATGTGGGGATAGCCGTACATCATGGCATGGTATACGCCGTCGAGGTTGATGCTTTGAACGGCGCGCCAGTCCTCGAGGTCGAAGTCGATGTCATCCGTATAGTCGCCCGAGATGCCCGCCGTGAGCAACATGATGTCGAGCCTCCCAAAAGCGTCGATGCATTTTTCGACCGCAGCCTCGACCTGCTCGGGGTCCGCTACGTCGCACACGGCGTAGCCCGCATCTCCACCAGCTTCCTTAATCGCCGCAACCTGCTCTTGCAGCTGCTCCTCGCGACGGGCCGTCAGGAACACCTTCGCTCCGTGCTCTGCGAGCACCTTCGCGGAGCCGCTTCCGATGCCGCGGCTGCTCGCGCCCGTGATGAACGCCACCTTGCCGGTGAGGTCCAGAATGTCCTTTGCCATGTGATTATCCTTTCCGGGTTTTGCGGAAACTTTTGCGGATACGGCGTTACGCCTGCGCAAGCGACCGGCGGAGCCTGTCGCAGCCGCACGAACAGCCGTGCTCGTGGTGAACATGCTCCTGGGCAACGGACGATACCGCACGCCCGCAATCGGCCAAAAGCGTCAGCTCGTACTTGATGTCGCGACCGAGCGCCTTCGGCCCGAGCACGCGCACGGCAGGCGTGTTCCAAGCCGTGGTCTCCCCAACAGCCATGCGCGCGACGAGCGACTCGGCGTATGACGGGAACTCGCCGAGGCCCATCGTGAATTCGGCCTCGTCATTGTCGTCAAGGCCCAAGTTGATCTTTTCGCCATCGTCAAGCTCTGCGGTCATGCGCACCCGCACCTTGTGCCCTGCGTTCACCATACTCCGCTCCTCCCTAACCGTATGAACAGCCCGCCCCCGGGTTCATGATGCCCAGGGGCGGATGGAATCGTTATGCCAAGGCGATGTCACCCAGACCGACATCCTCGGTCTTCGTGGAGACTTCGATGACCTTCGTACGGCCAATGCCCTCGATGGTCAGCGTCCAGTCGTCCTCGGGCAGGTCGCGCAGCCAGAAGTCACCCATGTCGTCGGTCGTAGCCGTGAACGTACCGCTTGGACCGACGAGCGTGCACTTCGCACCCTCGACGATTTCCTTCTCGATCGGGTCGTACACGATGCCGGCAACGAACTTCTTCGGCAGGCCCTTGTACCACACATGAGACTTCGTGCCGTATTCGGGATGCAGCAGCTCGGCTCCCTCGAGGTCGAGCTCGCTTTCCTCGCCGTACTGGATGGCGCCCGTCGGGCAGTTGTCGAAGCAACGGGGCACGTTGATCAGCGGGTCCTTGCCGTCGAGCAGATGCGCGCAACCGGTGCACTTCTGCGGGATTTCGAGCTCCTCGTTCCAGAAGATGGCACCATACGGGCAGGCGTCGACAATCTGGCGCTGGCCCTTCGACTTTACGGGATCGATGATGGGCATGCCGTCGTCGCGGCGGTACATCGCGCCATCTTTCGCGACCTTCATGCACGGCGCGTCCTCGCAGCGCTGACACGGCGTCGGGATGTAGGTCACCTTCACATGCGGGCGATGGCCGCGCTCGTACTGCTTCACGTTCATCCAGAACTGGCCGGTGTCGGGCTGTTCTGCCGCATAGGGCAGCCAGCAGTTACCGCAGTGCTCGTCCTTGCACCCGAGCTGGCAGCCATGGCAGCCGGTGCACACGTTCAAATCGATGCAAAACGTCTTCATCTTCTATTCCCCCTCGACAACCCACGAATCGTACGTGCGGCCGACCGCCGGGTCGTATGCGCGCTCGAACGCCTCGGGATACTCGCTCTTCCAAGCTTCCCACTCAGATTCTTCGACCTTCTGGACGTCGACCAAATAACCGGTGACGACGAAGCCCCAGCAATGCTTGGAGATGGGACCCTCGGGCGAGAGCAGGTTCGTGCTACCGCCGCGATCCAGATGCGGTCCGATTGGATCGGAGCGCGAGCCCTTGTTCATGTAAGCCGAACCGGGAATGACGCGCTCGGAGATGCGGGCACCGCCCAGAATCGTGCCGCGGTCGTTCATGACCTTCACGATATCGCCGTTCTTGATTCCGCGCGCTTCGGCGTCCTCGGGCGCCAACCACAGCGGCTCGTACAGGTAACCGTCGGCACCGCGGACCTTGCAGGTCTCAATCTCGCGCAGCCAGGTGATGTCGTCGCCCTGCACATGCACGCGCCAGCGGCCCGGGCAGGTGTTGAAGACGAGCGGGTACTTCTTCGCGCGCTCTCCCCAAGGCGACTCGTCATGCGTCCATCCGTCCTCCGCAGAGCCGCCCTCGATCCATTCGGCCATGGGCGGGCGTTCCTTATCGTCGGGGAAGTTATCGGCCAGCGGCTGCGACCACCAGTCCATCTTGCCCGTCTCGGTGTCGAGCGGATTGTTCTCAGGATCGTTGTAGAAGTCGGCTTGGCCGCTGGGCAGCTGATCCCAGTCCTCGCGGAACTCGGGAATGTAGTAGCCCTTCTCCTTGAACTCTTCGAACGAGATTTCCTTCGATACTGCCGATTGGTTGAACACGTAGGGCAGCCACTCCTCGACGGTCATGCCGGCCGTAAGCATGGTGACCGTATCCTCGCCGAACTCGGCGCCGACGCGTTGGGCGATTTCGTAGTCGCTCAGAGACTCGCCAACCTTGTCAGATGCGGCATCTTGGATAGCACAGCTGGTCACGGAGTCGCCCTGGCTGCAGCCCACATCGTCCATTTCCTCGAGGCACGTGGACACGGGCAGGATGAGGTCGGCGAACAGCGAGTCGTTCTCGATCCACTGGTGGTTTGTGATGAAGCACTCGATGGACGGGTCGCGCATGGCGTCCTGGAACAGGAAGCCGCCGTTCCAGCAACCCTGGTTGCACGGCTTCTCGGACCACACCATGTGCACCTGAGCGCCGCAGCCCTCCTCGGTAGAGGGGTACTCGTGCTTCTCGAACTGCTCATCGGCCAGCGCGTAGATGATCTGCGGGGTGCCCCACCATTCGGCCTTCCCGTTCAGGATGGCATGGTGCGCCATCGTGCGCGGGATCTCCTGGTCTTTGGGCACGAACTGCTGGGCGCGCTGTCCCAGGATGGCAGGCTGAGGGTCGACTGCGCCGCCGAGGAACTTCGGCCAGGCGGTCTGCCAGCTCTGCAGGTGGATCTGATGGATACCCGGCTTGCCGATGCCCTGCATGCACAACTTGTAGACCTCGGTGCGGGCGGGTTCGTGGCTGTAGGGGCCGCGGATATGGCAGCCGCAGTAATGGCCGATGGACGTAATCTTCTTCGCCCATTTGCGCGCCAGCGCCTTGATCGTCCACTCGGGAATACCGGTCTTCTCGGATGCCCACGCAGGGGTCTTCGCCACGCCGTCGTGGCCGCGTCCCAAGATGTAGTCGAAAACCTCTTCGTAGCCGACGACGTGCGTCTCGACGTAGTCTTTGTCGTAGGTGCCCTCCTGCAGCCACACGTACATGATGGCGAAGTCAAGCGCCGCGTCGGTGTTCGGCAGGATGGGAATCCACTTCATCTCGTCATGGCATACGCTCGTGTAGTTGCAGAACGGGTCGATGACGATGAATTCCTTGCCCTGGGCGAGCCAAAAACGCATGATGGTCGACCAGTACTGGCTCGCATAGTTCTGGGTGGTCTCCCAGTCACCGGACTGCAGCACGATCATCTCGGTGTTGTCGGAGACGTCTTTGATGATGTTCTGCGACGGCGCCATCATACCGAGGCCCATGTACAGACCTGGGCCCCAGATGTGCTTAGAACCCCAGTACCAGCCCTCGACGGAGTCGGGCGTGCGCACCTCGCGCGTGAAGTCGCCCACGGTCATGTCCATGAGGTTTGCATGCCAACCGCCGCCGGAATGGATGTCCTTGGACTCCTTATGGCCATCCTCACCGATGCAGAAAATAGACGTCGGACCGTACTTCTCGGAAACGCGACGCATCTCGCTAGCGATAATCTTAGCGGCTTCGTCCCAGCTGATACGCTCAAACTTTGATTTGCCGCGGTTCTGCGCATTGACCTTTTCGGGGTCGCCACCCGGCTCCCAGTCGACGCGCTTCAGCGGGTACATGACGCGGTTCTTGGAGTACACGCGCTTCTTGTAACCGAATGCGTAGTACGGCGGCGTCGTCTTCATGGTCGGACGCAGCGTAAGCCCATGGGACTCGAATTCCCACAGGCGCGTCTTCAACTCCTCGTCGGTGTATTTTTCGTTCCAACGCATCGGACGGATGCGGACTATCTTGCCGTTATCGGAATCGATGTGGGCAAGCGAACCGCCGGTGCCGCCGCAGGAGATGCCTCGAACGATTGTCTTGTCGCTCATATAATACCCCTCTCGTGAAACGGGCGCCGCGAATCGGCGCCCGACCTCAGTTCAGCCAGCGGATTAGTGGCCAAGTGCGTTGATTTCTTGCTCGAGCTGAGCGATGGCCTCGTCTCCGATGTCAATCTGGGGGAACGAGCAGCATTTGCGTAGCGTCATGCCATACGCAATCTTGATCGTGGGGGAGTCGAGATCGACATCTGGCCAGTACTTCTGGATAATTGCCCTAGCCTCGGGATCTTTCACCAACACTTTCAGCTTCGAATCGAACGACAGTGCCATGATGCTCTCCTTTCGGGAAGCCCCTTGTGGGGGTCTGAATCGCCAAGCCCCTCGCTTGGTATAGCATCATGCTATTTGACCTGCGTTTTTATCAAAACCTACGAACGGACATGCCTGCCGAGGCTTTTGTATCCAAAAAAGGGGAACGTTCGGGTATAGTCGAGTAACCTTCGGTCATTCGGGCGTGCTGATGCTCGGCTGCAACCGAATGAGTTAGAGAGCGTGTCTCCGACTCATCTATTCGGCAAGCCCCGAGCGCAGCGCGAACGTCGCGGCTTGCACGCGGTTCTTGAGTTCGAGCTTCGTCGTCACGACATTGAGCTGCTTCTTGACGGTGCTCTCGCCGATGTACAGGCGCTCTGCGATCTCCTTGTTGGATGCCCCGAGCGCAACGAGGTGCAGCAGTTCCTTCTCGTGGTCGGTGAGCATGTCGAGCTTGCGCTGCATGTCGGCATCCTGCATCACGGGTGCGAACCGCTGCTTCCTGATGGCTTCGAAGCACACCGCAGCCGCCTCGTCCGACAGGACTGCTCCGTCGGCAAGGACGGATTGCAGCCTGTCTCGGAGCTCACGGGCGTAGATGCTCTTGAGAAGGTAGCCGCGCGCGCCGTTCGCGATGGCGGACAGCACACGGTCGCTGTCACAGTACAGTGACAGCATGACGATTGCGATGCCGGGGTTCTCGCGATGGATGGCACCGCAGGCGGTTACGCCGTCCATGAGCGGCATCTTTACGTCGAGCAGCGCGATGCCGGGCGGATTCGCGCGGCAGAACTCGACAGCCTCGAGCCCATTTTGAACCTCGCCCACCACCTCGAAATCGTCCCACTTGGCAATGAGCTCGCGCACGCCCTCGCGGTACAAGGCGTGATCGTCAGCGAGCAATATGGTTGTCTTCGCGCCCACGACTTCCCCCAAGCCACAAACGGGTTGTCCAGTATTATGCAGAAAGCGGAATGTCCGCGACAAGCGACGTCCCCTCGCCTGGCACCGAGGCAACGACGAGCTTTCCCCCGACCTTGCTCGCGCGCTCTTTCATAATGCGCAGTCCCATCTTCTCGGCTGGGAGCGTACGCATGTCGAAACCGCAACCATCGTCCTCGACGCGAAGGCTGAGCATGCCGCTGCCCGATGAGAGCCCAACTACGACCTCGCCCGCCCTCGCATGGCGCACCACGTTGCCCAACGCCTCGTTGAGGATGCGCAGGACCTGATCCCCCACATTCTTCGTGACCATGATTGCGTTGTTTGGGCGTTCGAATAGCACCTTCAGCCCCCATTGCGAGGAGAATCTCGTGGCGAAGCGCTCGACCACGTCGGATAGGTCCTCGCGCTCGTCAACGCCTTCCCCCAGCACGAGTACTTCATGGCGAATGGAATTGCAGGCCTGCACGCTCGCCTCGCGGAGTCGCAGCAAACCGTGGCGCAGCGTTTCGACGTCACCCTCGTCGAGCGCCATGAGCGCCTTGTCGGCCTCGAGCGCCACCACGCTCACGGGTTGGGCCAGGCTATCGTGCAGCTCAATGCCGATGCGCCTGACCTCGTCGGCGATGCGCAACTCGGTCATGCGCTCCGAAACGCCCACCATACCCATAGCCGACCCGACGACCCGGCACAGCTCCAAGAGCCACGGAACGTCCTCTTCGCTGAACTCGCCATCGCGATAGATGAAGTCGATGACGCCGATGAGCTCGCCATTGAACAGCATCGGAGCCGTCACGCAGTACCGATAGCCCAGCTCGACGCCGGTCTCGGACTTAACGTCCGATTCGTTTGGGTTTAAAAGGTCGTAGACGATTGGCTGATGCGTTTCGACGAGCAGGGGCATGCGACCCACATTGAGGGGAAGCGAGGTGAAGCTATCCTGCACCAGGGTTTTCGCCGAACCTGAGGTTGCGTACCCAATCATCTCGTCGCCTGCCACCGAGAGCATGCGCAGGCTCACCGTGTCGCATCCTACGACCTTTCGGAGCTCGTCCGCTATTGACTGATACAGGACGCGCGGTTCTTCGAGCCATTGCACGTTGTCGAAGAAGTCCCCGACATACGATACGCGGCTTTGCCACGACGATTCGGTAACGACCATGCCAGGCACCCTTTCTCACATGGTTTGCCCTCTGTAACCAGTGTACGTCGCCACCGCCGTTTTCGCGCGAGACAAATCCAAACGTTCCCAAGCGCGATACCTTCGTTACCCGACAAGAAGCTCGACGTGCTGTTCGTGCGCGAGTTAAAGCATGGCCGTGTGCCTGGAGAACGCTCATCCCCGCCAATCCCTACGTCGCCGGGAAACGGCACATGCGGGAAAACGTTCATATCCTGCATATCACTGCACCCCGGAGATCGGCACGTGCGGGAAAAGGTTCATTTCCCGCATATCACTGCACCCGAAAAATCTCATGCAAGGATATGGGGGAAATGTACGCCGGCCTGCAGCGAAACGGGGGAAATGGGCGGAAAACCGCATGCCGCACGAGCTGAAAAGCGCTCATTTCCCCAACATCGCTGCACGAGATTTCTCAGATGCAACGATATGGGGGAAATGCACGGAAAAGGGTTAGAAGTCACGTCTTTTCTATTGCAGCTGAGATGGCATGCAAAAGCAGTTACCGACGAATTGACGAAGTACGCCGCTCGCGGGTAACCCCCACGTGATAACATGAGCGAAACGCGCCCCCTTTTAGAGAGGACTGGCAATGCGCAGAACTCAGCCGCTCGTCCGGGCCCCCCGCGACATGACATGCCCGATGCTGGAGATAGCCGAAGGGTGCACGTACAACAGGTGCAAGTTCTGCGGGATTTACCGCAACTACCCGTTCAAGCTCTACCCGATGGACCAGGTGATCGACAACATCGACGAAATCGCGCGCAAGGCGACGCTCCTGACGCGGCGCATCTACCTCGCCGGCGGCAACCCCTACGGGCTCCCGACGAAGCACCTGGTAGAGGTGTTCGACGCGGTCGAGGAGCGCATCCCGCAGGTGAACAGCTACGGCGGCTTCTGCCGCATTCTGGACGTGAAGGGCAAGAGCGACTCCGAGCTGAGGCTGCTCGCCGAGCGCGGCGTGAACGACCTTGATATCGGCGCGGAGAGCGGATTGGACAGCGTGCTCGAGTTCGTCGAGAAGGGCCACACGGCGCAAGACGTCATCGAGCAGGGGCTGCGCCTGCACGACGCGGGCATGGACTTCACGTACTTCTACCTTGCCGGTCTCGCCGGCGCCGGCCGCGGGATCGAGAACGCCATCGCCTCCGCCGAGGCCTTCAGCAAGGCGTCCCCCACTACCATCCTGGTCGTGTGCCTCGCGCCGGTTAAGACCTGGCCGCTCGCCAAGGACATCGAATCCGGCCGCTGGGTGGCCCCGACGGAGGTCGAGATGGCCCAGGAGATACGCGCGTTCGTCGAGCACCTCGACTGCAAGACCACGGTGAACTGCTCGCACGATTCCGACGTCATCCGCTTCGAGGGAGGGCTTCCGGCCGACAAGGAAAAGATGCTCGCGCTTTTGGACGACCGCATCCCCAAGATAGACGAGCGCTACGCGCGCATGATGCGCGAGATGATCCACGGCGGTTCGCTCGGCAAGGCCGCCACGGCCTAGTGAATGAGACAGTTCCCCTGGAGAAGTGCCTCATCCGCAAGTGAGGCAGTTCCCCAGCGAGACAGTACCCTGGAGAAGTGTCTCAAACGGTTCACTTTCGTTTCGGCAGCGCCTCGACCGCCTTCATCGCCTCGAGTTGCGCTTCTCCCAGTTGGGCGAGCGTGGCGGAGCAAAAACCAGCAAGGCTCCCCTCCCCCGCGCGCAACAGGGCGAACTGCCCGCAGGTCACATCCCTGCCCAGGCAGAGGGCGCGCGAGAAGGCCATCATCGTCGGCAGCGAGTAGAGGCCCTGCAAGGTGGAAAGCAAGAGCATCCGGCCCGCATGCCCGTTGCCGTCTGCAAGAAGTGTGGCTGGAAGCAGAATTTCAGGCTACGGACCGGCAACGGTGAGGTACGCGCAGATAGCTGGCCGATCCGTCATTAGCGGGACAAAGGGGATGCCCCCTTTTCCACATGAGACAGCCCTTTGGAGAAGCGTCTCGGATTGAGACATCCCCCTTGGAGAAGTATCTCCTCCAGGAAGCCTGCGAGCTCATGGCCTCGATAGTCCGCGAACAAAACTCCCGTTACGCTGACCGAGTTCGGACGTGTAACGGGAGTTTCGCGCTCGGCTAGATACAGCAGCTGTTGACCCATTCGATGAAGTTGTCGGCGCTCGAGCCGGTGCGTTCGGCCATGGTGTGGCCCTGACCCCAGACGGTCGCGAAGTCGACGTCGGCCACGCGCTTGTCGGCGGCCAACGCGAGCGCCAAATTAATCTCGGTCGTCAAGGCGGTGTCGCCCTGGGTGATGCCGGTACGGATACGCCAGTGCGCGGCCGGCGTAGACGTGCCAGCAGCCTCGTAGGCACCCGACAGGTAGCAGATGGGATCGTAGAGTTCCTGGCGGAAATCGCTCGACTTGCCTTGGGCGTCCACGTAAGCGCGGTCGTCCTCGAAAGCGGAAGGGTAATTGGCATTCCAATCGGAAAGCTTCGCATACGCGTCGGCGTTGCTTGCGAGCAGCGTGGCCATGGCGGCGTCGAAGTGCAGACCCTCCGTGTTCTCGTTGCCGAAAACCTGGTTCTCCGCTTGGCTGCGGTCGAGCGCGTCGAACGCGCCCACGTCCTTCGAGGGAGACTTGCACGCAGCGACAAAGCCCGCCAATCCCGTGATGGTAGCGGTGTTCGTCGACTCGTCATAGGTGATCCAGGCGTTATCGCCGTTCAGCGCAGCGATGTAGTCTGCGACGGTCTCGTACGATGTCGACTCCACGGAGCTGGAAGAGCCGGAAGGTGCGAAGCCGGCAGAGTGGCCGCCGCTGGCAGACGGGCCAATGCCCGAATGCCCCTCGCCTGAACGGTCGCCGTCAGAGGGCGTCCCACCGGAGGGTCCACCGCCCGAATTGCCGACCGATGACCCGCCATGGGATCCACCACCTGCGCCCATATCGGCATTGAAGCTGTTCGAGGGCGTGTAGGGGAACTCCGTGTCTGCCAAGAAGTTGTTCAGCGATGTTTCCACCTGTGCCTTCACGTAATCGTAATAGCTACCGGAGCACGCGATGCCCTCGCCGCCATCCTGCAGCGTCAGCGCGGATCCATCGGCGTTCACGAGGCCTAGCACGTTCACGTAATCGCGATACTCAGCCGCCAGGTCCTGCGAGAGCTGGCGGGTGAAGGTCCCCTCGGCGCGCGTTCCGCTGTTCGCGAACTGCCCCATGTTCCACTCGTAGGCCATGTCCGCACCGATGAGGCACGTGATCGGGCACCAGCACATCGCCCCGTTGATGGCATCGGACAGCGCGTTGCCGTCAGCGTCTTCCATGGGCGCGCCGATGGCGGCTAGGTAGTCGCCGAAACCATCGGCATCTCCCGTCACGCCCAGCACAGCGCTCTGCGCACCGCCGCCAGAATGACCGAAGCTGAAGATGCGGTCCTTGTCGCCGGGCAGCACGTCGGCGTTGTAGCGCAGCGTGCGCACAGCCGCCTTCAGGTCGGCGACGCCCCAAGGCGCAGCACCGCAGGCGGCATCATCCATCTTGCGGCCACGGCAGCCGGCGTACACATACACGAACCCGGCTTCCAGATAGTCGGCAATGCCCTTCGAGCTGTACTCGGTGGGCGCCGCCTGAGCGGAGTAGCCCGCCGTGTTGATGGGCATGACAATAGGCGCCGTGGCAGCGGTGTAACCAGCCACCTTGCCCGTGGCGCTGGGCGCACACGTGAAAGTGCCGTCGCCGTTTCCGGTCGCGTCGAAGTACGCACCCGGCACGTAGATGCCCATGCTCTCGTAGGTCGGTGCCTGCGGGCTTTCGCAGTACTGCACTCCGATCTGGTAGTACACGTCGTTGTCGGAATCGTACCCCCAAGCAGCAGGGTCAATCGCGATGCTTCCCGATCTGGCGCCCGTCCCAATGCTCGTCGCGCTGCCCGCGGCATCAGCCGAAACGCTCGCCTGCCCTGATTGAATGCTACAGCCGAACAATCCAGCGGCCGCCGCCAACGCTCCCACAGCTCCCAGCGATCCCAGGAACCCACGCCTCGAAACTGATGCATCGTTAAACATATCGAACCTTTCACTCATATACTCGATGGCGCGATTGTACCTGCGCACCCTGAAGCAAACCTTAAACTGGAACGGATACCTGCTGCCTATTTCACTACCCTCACCCAAGGACGGGGTTGTGTTTTGACAGCGCGATTGAGAGAAAGACATGCGTTCTTTCCGCGGCAGCTTGGATGTGCTGAACAATCTGGAAACGGCGAAACCATAACACCTGCTTCAGTCTGGAAATCGCATGCTTGACAGGTGCGCGTGCTCAGCCTAGCCTGACTTGAGAATGGCGGAACGAGCTTTTTCAGGGCAGGGGTTTCCGCGGGACAAAGGGGATACCCCCTTTTCCACATGAGACATCTCCCCTGAAGAAGTGCCTCAGGATGAGACAAAGGGGATACTCCCTTTTGTCCCGCAAAGCTTCAAGAAAACCATCAGGCCAAACCGGGGAGCACATAATGAGCGGAAACGAGAATCTGAACGCTGCCAGCAGCACCCGAACCGGCGAAGGCAGGCACGTATTCCACACGAACAGAAATGGCGGGCTGCTTTCGTATGACGGAGACGGCGGAGAGGTGAAAGTCCCCGATGGCATCAAATACATACTGGAGGAAGCGTTCGCTTTCTGCAACCATGTGACGAGCGTGATACTCCCGGAAGGCGTGCAGGCCATCGCAAAGCGCGCTTTCTTCAAGAGCGGAATCAGGACCATCACCCTGCCGAATTCCCTGACCAGAATCCAGGAGTGCGCGTTTTCAGATACGCCCCTCGAGAGCATCTACATCCCGGATCAGGCGATAAAGCTAGAAGAGCTAGCCTTCTCTGGCGCAAAGCGCCTGAAAAGCGTCAGGCTGCCGGAAGGGTTAAAAAGCGTGAATCCGGGCATGTTCGCCGGATGTGTTTCCTTGGAAGAGATCGAACTACCCGAAGGATTGAAGTACATCCAGTGGAAAGCCTTTCTGAACTGCACTAACCTCAAACAGATCACGTTGCCCGCATCGCTTGTAGCCGTGTGGATCCAGGCTTTCGAGGGCTGCAGCTCGCTGCAGGAGATCTTCCTGCCTGACGGCATGGAGGCGGTCGGCAACGCTGCTTTCAGGAACTGCAAGCAGCTCAAAAAAGTGCGCGTTCCGAAGGGGATGAAACAGTTCAACCGCAGTGCATTCGAGGGCGCAGACAAGGTAAAACTTGTCGGTCCGGGAGTGACATTCGGACTCATTTTCATCGATGGCCGCATATGCTGCACCACCCCCGGATTGAAAAGGGTGATCTTCCCCGAGGGAACGACCGAAATCGACGGAGGCACAGTTCAGGACCTGAGGGGCCCCGAAGTGCTGGACCTTCCCCGCAGCCTGAAAGTCTACTACTGGAAGGCATTGGCGCGGTTCGCCTCGCTGAAAGAAATCGTGACGGACAGGAATGCGCAGGCCGCGGAGATACCCTTTATGCTCGACCTGAAGTCCACAGACCGGGAGGGAAAGCAGTTCACCTTCGAGATGCCCGAGCGCGACGGGGAGTGGATCACCGAACCCGACGAAAACGGCGGGATCGTAATCTTGGGACGCACGGGAGATGCAGGGCGCGTCGGCGATGCGCCTTACGCCAGCGTTGTGATCCCCGAGGAAATCGACGGCAAGCCCGTTACCGGCATCGGCGCGGCGGCATTTTGCGAAAACGACAACGCCGATGCATTCTATATCCCCGATTCCGTGAAGACCATCGGCAGCAAGGCATTCGCCCGCATGGGTATCAACAGGCATAACGAGAGGCTGTTCGTCCGCATGCCCGAAGGCGTGAGCATTGCGGAAGACGCCTTCGAGGATACGGATTACTTCACCAAAGAGGACGCCTGCAGAATGTGGCCAGAATGGAGGCCTGCGGCAGATGAGCCAGTCCCCGAAGCCAGCCTTGACACGCGTTTTGCAGAAGCGGCGGCGGACGATCTGCTGATTGGTACGGGAGACGGCGAACTCTTTGACCTGAAGCCCAACATCTGGCGGTATTTCGAAAGGCTGAGCCGGGAGGAGAGGGTGCGCGAGCTCACGCATTCATTCCGGGTATCGGGCGAAATAGACGGTGTCGGATGGGCGTCGGTCAACATTGACGTCGACGACGAATCAACTAGATTCCGCATCAGCTATATCGGGAGCAGCCTCGCAGATTTCAAGCGGTTCGCCGAGGGAATCGAAAGCGGAGAAGAAGGGCACTTCAGCTGGGCGTCTGAACCGGGCGCGTATCCCTGGTCGATCCAGAGGAACGGCGGCATCCTGTACGTCTCCGCGCCGAACATTCAGAAGGGGTTCTTCATCCCGCGAGAGCAGTTCCTGGAGGCGGCCAGCGGGATGACTGCCGAATGGCGATATTGATTCACCTGCGCACATGCGCACAAGATCTCCCAGCTGCAACGGACGCCCAGGAGAGAAAGATATCAGCCCGATCTACGGAGACCTGAAGGGTATTCGCAACGTCACGGTAAATGCCCTGTGGCTGCAGGCCTCCCCTAGAGCCTCTTCTCGATCTCCCTCCACGAGTGGGTGGTGAGGCAGCTTCTGTCCAGGCCTTCCTGCAGGCCCTCCCAAAGCACACGCGGCATCGTGAGCGACAAATAGTTCGCGATCGCCTTGCTCCTCTGCGAGATGTCGAACAGGCCCATCACGGCCATCGGGTCGTCGGAGCCGAGCTGCTCTGCGGCGAAGACGATCGAGTGGCACGCGGCGCCGTAGGGCACGACGGTGTTCACGATGCGCCCGTTGTGGAAGCCCAGCATCGTGACGAGCGCCGAGATACGATCGGCATCTGCGAAGACAAGCACGAGGTCGGGCTCGCCGACCTCTTCCCAGCGGCTTTCCGGGGCGAAGACGACGCGCGGAAAGCCCCTGTCCGAAAAAGGCATGGCGTTGCGCCACTTGAGGGCGGTTTCCTCGTCGCAGAAGAACCGCTCGCCCTCCTTCATCATGGGAGGCGCCTGCGAGGGCGCCGCATCGCCCATGCCCTGCGAGAGCATCTTGTGGATGTTGGGGTTCTTGCGCGTGAAACCGTCGCCGAAGCACAAACCGACGGTGCCGCCAGGACAGGTGCAACCCTCTTCCGCGATGCCCGCGACCTTGCCGCGCGCGGCCGAGAGCAAAAACGGCACGACGCAGTTGCGCTTTCCCGGCTCCGCAACCACGTCGCACTCGGCTTCCGTGTTCCCGAAGTAGATGCCCACCGGCTCGAGGTCGAGGTGAAGCATTTCGACAAGCTTGCTTTGCATGGGTAGCTCCAATCGTTATTTACGGGGCCAGGCGTGCTGCTGCCTGGAATTATAGGGTATTGCTCACAACGTTTTGCAGCATAAAAGGAACAATCCCTTTTATCCCGCCAATGATGGGCTGGAGAGCGGCACCTGCGGGAAAACGTTCATTTCCCTTATATCGCTGCACCTGGAGAATTTCATGCAAGGATATGGGGGAAATGTACGACGGGCTGCAGCGATACGGGGGAAATGGGCGGAAAACCGCGTGCCGCGCGGGCCGAAAGACGTACATTTCCCCGACATCGCTGCACGAGAATCCGCTAGAACCTGGGGCGGAAGTCGAAGACGGAGCGCTTGCCGCAACCTGAGCGGGTGATGTCGTTAGAGCTGAAGTGCACGTCATACTACGTTCCTCGCTCTTAATTATATGTGCTGTCAGCTAGAAAGCATGCGAAAGCGTTTTGGCAGACAGCGAAGCCATAGTACAATTACAGCGATTGAAGCAGCCAGTGTCGTTCGAGAAAGTAGGCGGCAATGGATTTCAAGTATGTGCGCATCCAAGGCAGAGAGGTTTCTGAGACTACCGGGTATGCTGCCGGCATCTTCAGCATATGTTGGAAGCTCATACAGCAAGACGTCATGGAGGACGAGGACGTCGAGCTTTTCAAGGAGATAGACTCGTGGTTCGCCGAAGAACTGCCATTCCCAGAGCCCTGCATGAACCACGAACGCGTGGTCTGCTTCTTCAAAACCGAGAACACCGAACTCATGATGCGGATGATCACGCCCGCCATGTGGCTCCTGGAGCGGTACAACCATCCGTTTTATGTGGTTTACACAAACTCGCCAGGCGAAATCGTCTACGAGGACGATTATCAGATCGCCGTGAAGATTCCCGATATCCCAGTAGTGAAATTCAACCACCAATGGACCGAGCCCGGCAGTGGGCTGTTCCAAGAATGAAGAATGCGAAGGAGCCCGACATGACATTCGAGACGATTCGAGGGGGCGAGTGCCTCACCGTACGCATTTGCGGGCACCTCGACGCCCGAACCGCTCCCGCGCTTTCCGATGGAATGAGCAAGGTGCTCGATGGTGTCACGAAGATCGTCTTCGATTTGAGCGAGCTCAACTACATCTCGAGCGCTGGCATGCGCATCTTGCTCGCCAGCTTCAAGCTTATGGCAAAACGCGAAGGGACGATGAGGGTTGAGAACGTCCAGCCCGACGTCATGAATGTGCTGGACATGTCCGGCTTCGCGGTGTTGTTCAACATTGGCGAATAGGGCGTGAGACGATTCCCCTGGAGAAGCGTCTCCAGACCCTCATCTCTTGCTCGAATCTGACAAGCGGAAACAGGCGGAACGCTCATGCAATATGTGATCGAGGATTTGCGCTACCGGTTTCTCACGGCGTTTGACACAGAGACGGGCGGCTACATGCGAACGGGCATCCTCGACGAGCAGGGCCGCGACACCGGCATCGACCCCTTCATGGCATCGTTTCCGCACCTCATAGATGTGGGCGTCAAAGGCCATTGCGACCACGGGAAAAGCGGCCTTTGCACGCAAGCAGGCATCGGTTGCTACCAGAGCGGCCTTCTTATGAGCCAGCCCAACATGGACGTCGAGGATTTCGCTTGGATCGCCCGGCAATGCGAAGGCCGCTGCACACAGTTCGCTTTAGGTGGCCGAGGCGACCCCGACCAGCATGAACACTTCGAGGACCTGCTGCGCATAAGCAGGGACAACCAGATTGTCCCGAACTTCACCACCTCTGGATACGGCTTGACGCCCGAGCTCGCAAAGATTTGCGCGCGCTATTGCGGGGCCGTGGCGGTGAGCTGGTATCGAAGCAGTTACACCGAGCGGGCCATCAACCTGCTCTTGGCTGCAGGCGTGACCACGAACATACATTACGTACTGGGCAAGCACAGCATCGACGAGGCGATTGCGCGGCTTGAGGGCAACGACTTTCCCGACGGCATCGCCGCCGTCGTGTTTCTGCTGCACAAGCCCGTGGGGCAAGGTTCGCAAACGGATGTGCTCGAGGCGAGCGATCCGCGGGTTGCGGCCTTCTTCGCGCAGGTGGAGCGCCCCCACCCCTTCGGCGTAGGACTCGATGCATGCAGTTTGCCCGGCGCCTTGAACTGCTGCACCCAGATTGACCTCGCGTCTCTGGACACCTGCGAGGCGGCTCGTTTCAGCTGCTATATCGGGCCCGATTTGAAGATGACGCCCTGCTCCTTCGACGCCGACGGGCACTTCGCCATCCAGCTAGGCGACAGCATGACCATAGCCGACGGGCGCTTCGCCATCCAACTGGGCGACATCATGACCATAGCCGACGGATGGGACAGCGAGACGTTCGAGCACTTCAGGAACACGCTGCGCACAGCCTGCCCCGATTGCGCGCGCAAAGACCTGTGCCTGGGCGGCTGCCCCCTTAAACCCGAGATCGTGCTCTGCAATCGTAAGGCCAAAACCGACAAGCCCTAGCGGAACAAAGGGGATGCTCCCCTTTGCCCCTTTCGCTGATTCCCCCGATGCGGCTTGGCAGTATATACTTGTCATCGCAGCAAACAGATGGAGGTGCTCCGACGATGAAGTACCGCACCGGGTTCGTGACAAATTCCAGTAGTGCTAATTACAGCGTGACCATCACGCTCGAAGACCGCAAGAAGCGCTCCCTAGAGATGAAGGTCAGCACCTACGGCGGCCCCTACTATAAGGACACCAGGGACGGTTGCGATATAAACCCCGCGCGCTCAGCTTCGCTCGGCTATTACGTTCCCTACGTATTCCAGAGGTCGGACCCCTCTTCCTTTCCTCCCGACCTCGGAAGCCTCCGCAATCTCAGCAGGTTGCTTTTGGGCAGCATCACCTTCTACGGCTACGGATACTCGTACGATTGGTGGCGCACCAGAGAATCCGAAGAGTATTTCCACAAGCACTGGCTGAGGGAGCGCCTGGCAGAGGCGGCGGAAGAAGGCGTCCCCGGAGACGATCTCGATTTGTCTGACTTCAATTACGAGTACTACCTTGCCGAGTTGAGGGGCCGTGGCGTCGTTATGCTGACCGACGACACATCCCAGTATGGAAAACGCGTCGACAACATCTGCGGAGGATGGCGCTTCGCCATTGCTGGCACGCCGCGCATCTATTGCGACCGCGACTACCTTGAAGATTACATCCGCGAGCATGGCGGCGAAGTCGACAGGCTCATGGACACTAAAACTGACTTTCTCATCTGGTGCAACAATCTAAACGGTGACCCCGTCGGCGAACCCTTCTGGCAGGACGAATACGAGGATCACGAAGGCCGGTGGGGCATCTGGGCTGGATTCGACAATAACGGGCCTGCTGGCGATGCACCAGACGGATTCGTCAATAACGGGCCTGCTGGCGATGCACCAGAAGGATTCGGCGACGACGAGTCCGGCGACGACCCTGAAAGCAAGGAGCCTAAAGGCTTCGAGCCCGACAGCAACGGCCCTGGCAGCTTCGAGGGTTTCCTTCAGTCTTTCGAAGACCCAGAGTCGCGCTTCGAGGAATAGTTCGAGGGCCCCGTGGATGGCGGCTATACAGGATTTCGAGGCTGGAACGTCTACTGCAGCGACTTCGTCATCTCCGAGGCCGAATTCGTGCGCCGTTTCGACCCCCAACGGGAGCGAAACAGGGGCATGACGGTCGGCAACGCCTATCCGTTGCTCGTCATGCGGCTCGAGCAGGTGTGCAAAAGCCGCGGGATCGACCCGAACGACCTGCGCACCGTGACGTATCACTTCCGCATAAACACTTTTGGCGACAGCTGCTATGAGCTGGGATTTTATTGGAAAGATGAGGGCATAACCATCAACCTCAGGAACGGTAAGGCCAAGCGTTGGCACAAGATGAACTAGGGACAAAGGGAATACTCCCCTTTTTGCCGAGTTGCTGCTGTGCGACACTCTGCTTCCAGCAGAGTTCCAGCTTGGCTTCGAGCCCGATCATCCCTCCAGATACAGCGAGAACCACGCCAAACCCCGATTCGCGTGCATCTTGCGGTCTGGTTTTGCACGCCAGGCCGACTTTGGCGTGGTTTTACAACTAGGACAAGTATCCAGGAGAAAAACCCCACGCTCATTTACCGAGTCATAAGGCCAAGTTCCGCCATCGCGGCGTAGTGCATGACATCGAACCGTTCGGGCGCTATTCTTCGAAGTAGTTCCCTGTGCTCATTCTCCCAGGATTGCAGGGCGTCGGAGGGAAGCGATGCACCCACGCCCCGACAGGCCTTCATCCGCCCGTGCCACGAGTCCCTGGTAAACGGGACGCTCAGTTGCCATTCCTCGCGATGGACCAGCTCGAAGTGCTCGAAGTAGCAATCCGGAATGTCAATGGGATGCACGGTCTCGCCGGCACCGCTCCACTGCGGGCTGTATTTGAGCACGAGCCGCTCGCTTGCGCCGGCAATCTCGTCCTCGAAGGGCAGCCATGCCATGTACAGAACCAGCAGCTTCCCGCCAGGTTTGAGCAATCGGCGGAAAAGCGACGCCGTGCGCATGTGGTCGAAGTACCAGAAGCACTGGCACGCCGTGATGACATCGAAAGATTCGTCCGGAAAAACGAGCTCTTCCGCTGATGCAACGCGGTACTCGATGCCCATATCCTGCGATAACCGCCTTGCCTGGGCGATTTGCTCCTCCGAGATGTCCGTGCCCGTCCAGATGCCACCGTAAGCATGCATGTTCCTAGGCAGGACCCCGGTCCCCGTCCCGACGTCGAGGATGTGCTGCCCGTTTGTGCAGAGCCCGCGCTCGACGACCCTGCGATAGAACTCCTCGGGGTAGATGTCTCGATACTTGGAGTAATCGTCCGACACCCTTCCCCAGTCGAAAGGCTTGCCGCCGTCTATCCGCTCGTCGCGTACGTCCATTTCGCCACCCGTCGGTTCGCTGCTATTTGCATTCTAAACCCCCACGCGCTCCGTGCAGCAATTGCGCTAAGCTGCAATTAGGGTAAAGAAAGCACGGCTCCGACCCTCCTTGACGTTAGAGCAAACATCGCTCTATTACGGTGTTGGGACATCCCTCTACATGATGAGCGAATGCCCTATCCCCACCCGGCTACAGCAGGTAGTCCACCTCGATGCGGCCCTTGGGTTTGTGCGGGGCGACGGGCTTGGGGGCGGGGCCCACGGCCAGCGCCGACAGGACCGTGTAGCCCTCCGGAAGGCCCAGCTCTGCCACCACCTCGGGGTGCTTGCGCAGCTTCTTAAGAAAACCCCACAGGTACACGCTCCCCAGGCCCAGGCTCGTGGCGCAAAGCGTCATGTTCTCAATCGCGCACGCCACGTTGCAAAGCAGCCGATCCCGTCACGCCTTAACGTTAGGCCTGCTCGGCGTCGCGCTTCTTGCGCAAGTGAATGACCTCCACTGCAACGAAATACGTCGTCGTGATGAACGCGAGGGCATCCGAGATAGGCACGCACAGGAGAACACCGGTCAACCCGCTGACGCCAAAAGCGCTCATGGCGAATGGTGGGAACAGCAGGTAGAGCGGGATCAGGAACAGGATCTGGCGCGTGAGCTCCAGGATGGTCGCCTTGAGGGGCTGACCACTGGACTGGAAGTAGCTCGAACCCATCATCTGATAACCCACCAGCGGCAACCACAGCGTCATGATGCGCATCGCCATGCAGGCGAAGTCCATGAGATCTTCGCCCACGCTAAAGGGAACGAGCACTGCCGAGGGGGCCAGCTCGAAGAGCAACCACCACAACGTCGCCAGCGCAGCCGCGCCGATGCACGACCACTTGAGCGTGGCAAGCACGCGGCCCCACTTGCGGGCGCCGATGTTGTACCCCAAGATGGGCTGCGCACCCGAGGTCACACCGATGACCACGGTATAGGCGAGTCCGAGCACCTTCCATACGATCGAGATGACGGCGAAGGCATTCGTGACGCCAATGGGGTCGGTGGCGGCATAGGTGTTTATGACGTGGTTGAGCACCAGCGTGACCACGGCGTTTCCGACCTGCATGACGAAGGAGGCCAGGCCAAGCGACAAGATCCTCAGCGAAAGGCGAGCCTCGGGCACGAGCGCAGCCGCGCGCAAGCGGAACGGCGCACCCTTGAAAGCTGCGAAGAACAAGATGACGGGCACCATGCCCACGCCCTGGCCGATAACCGTGGCAAGGGCGCTGCCGGCGATGCCCAGCCGCATGCCCAGCACCAACACGGCGTTAAGCACCAGGCAGGCCACCGTGCCCAACACGCTCGTGGCCAGCGAGAGGTTGGGACGGCCTGCCGTGCGCAGAAAGTTGTTCATGCCCATGCCCAGCGACTGGAACACGAAGCCCACGAGCACGATCTGCAGAAACACCTTCGTCGGCTCCCACAGCTCGCCTGCTGCGCCTAAAAGCGCGAGGAGCGGGTCGATGAGAAACGTCCCCACGACGGCAGCTAGCACGCCCATGATGACGAGCAGGGTCGCCGTATTGCCCATGATCTTCTCGACACGATCCTTGTCGCCGCGACCCAGTTCGATTGCAGCCAACGCGTTTCCGCCGATGCCGGCCACCATAGAGCAGCCCATGAGGATGCACATGACCGGGAAGGCGAGCTGTGTGACAGCGGCGCCAATGCCCGGCACTGCAATCTGCAAGAATACGGTGTCGATGATGTTGTACAGCGAGTTGAAGACCATCATCACGATGGCCGGCAGCGAGAACTCGACGAGCAGTTTGCCGACGCTCTCCCTACCCAGGCGGTCCGGATCGCCCTTGCCCTTGCGCCCGGGCGCTGGCTTTTGGCCTTTGCCCTGCACTTGGACCGCCTGCGGTTCCATCACTTGTTCTTCCCCGTTGTCTGACATGCGCACCCTTTGCCTTCTCTTCGTTTTCTTAGATGTAGTTTAGCGCAGGGGAAAGGCCGTTCAACCAACGAGCATATTCGGCCCTCGCTTGAGGAGATGGAGCGCCCGGGCGGGTTGTCACGCCTGAAACCTCCCTGTCATTCCGAGCGAAGTGAGGAATCCCCGCGAAGCGGTATACCCGGGTGCCCGCTTCGCGGGGATCCTTCGGGCTTCGCCCTCAGGATGACGGAGGGGCGATGTTCAGAATGACAGAGGAGGCCGTGATGAAGTGACGAGGAAGATTGTCACGCTTAAAAGGTAATCTATGAGTAAGATAGACGAAATGAAGCAGCTTGCCGCCATGAAGCCCTCCGACCTTCCCCTGCCCCTTTCTCAAGGCAACCGAATCTCCGAGAAGATCTAGCGACTATTCCATGCCCATATAACGGGACATGTAAGCCTAGTTCTGTTACTGTTCACAGAGGACTGCATGTCGCGTAAAACCCCAGTTAAAATGCGTATAGGCTTATCTTCGCAGCTTTGGGCTAATTGAGGTTGCGTCTTCGGAATCGCTGATTCATCTACCTCAACAAGGATTCTGCTCCAGAGTTCCGTTGACGCAGTGAACTGTAGCTTCTTTTCGGTCCTTTAGGCCTCTTAAGCGCCAAATATATGCTTATCTGGTCATCATTGACACAATAGCTGTTTTCATTATTATTGATTCGTCGTGTTTTGACATTCTGCACGTCATGAAACGGCAAATTATACTGCGCATTTTTGGTTCTGCACCCTGCGCTTAAATTCTGCTTACCCTTTGATTCTGCACAAACGCATAGTGGCGGCATTGCGTCACCATGCGGTCTTGCCGCGCCTTTGTAAAAGGCGCACCAAACTACGGAGTGTGGTCATGTGATAGAGATTTCGAACCTGAAGAAGGTTTGGGAAGACGGAACCGTAACTCTCGAAGACATCAACATCACCATCGGCGATGGTGATGTATATGCTCTCGTAGGTCGAAGCGGCGCCGGTAAGTCGACGCTCTTGCGATGCATCAACGGCTTGACGTCATATCAGGAGGGTAGCATCAAGGTCGATGGCCGAGAGGTCAAAGACATGAACGAGCGCGAGCTGCGCGAGCTTCGTCGTCATGCGGGCATGATCTTCCAGCACTTCTCGTTGCTCGAACGTCAAACCGTTTACCAGAACGTCGCCTTGCCCATGAAATGCTGGAAATATTCCAAAGAGGAACAGGAAAAGCGCGTCATGGAGCTTCTCGACCTCGTGGGCTTGGCCGACAAGAAGGACGCGAAACCGCGCAACCTCTCGGGTGGGCAGAAGCAGCGCGTCGCCATTGCCCGCGCGCTCACGATGGACGCGAAGTACCTGCTCTGTGACGAGGCAACCTCTGCGCTTGACCCTAAGACCACCAGCTCCATCCTTGACCTGCTCTTGGAGATCAACAAGAAATCAGGCATCACCATCATCATCGTCACGCATCAGATGGAGGTTGTGCGGAAAGCCTGCGAGCGTGCGTGCATCTTGGAACAAGGTGTCATCACAGCAGAGGGTCCTGTCGAGGAAATATTCTTCGACAAGCCCGATTCCCTGTTGCGGCTTCTCGGTGAGGAAAGACGAGAGCTTCCGCCAAGCGGGCACAATATCCAAATCGGGCATCCGCTCGAATGCGCGAAAGATGGTTTGTTGCTCAATGAAATGGCGCTTGAGCTGAACTACGCTTTCCCCATCATCGATGGGCAAATACTCGAATATCGTGGCCGCAATCTGGGCATGTTCACCATCAACGTCGATTCCGAGCATCTCGACGCAGTCAAGCGTTTCCTTGATGACCGTAGCCTCGAATGGCGTGAACTGTGCTGCGAGCACGACACGTCCGCAGTTCATATGTTCTCGGATTCAGAGGAGGCGTAGACGATGTCACTTGCGAACTTTACATTTGCCGATATCTTCTTCAAGCTGGTCGTTCCTGCGTTCATCGCAACCGTCCGCATGGTGTTCATCGCAGGCGTCTTAGCGACGTTCTTCGGGTTCATCATCGGCATCGTACTCGTCGTGACCGAGAAGGGCGGCTTGTACGAGAACCGGATCGTCAACCGCGTCCTCGACATCATCGTGAACATCATCCGCTCGTTCCCGTTCATCATCCTCATGGTATCCATCATCCCGCTCACGCGGTTAATCGTCGGCACGTCCATCGGCGAGGCGGCGGCTATCGTTCCTCTTACCATTGCGGTATCGCCTTTCATCGGGCGCATCATCCAAAACGCGCTCAAGGAAGTCGACCCCTCCCTGGTTGAGGCGGCGAAATCGTTCGGCGCATCGCGTCCGCAGATCATCTGGCGCATCATGTTCAAGGAGTCCGTCCCGGCCATCGTCTCCGGCTTGATCCTAGCAATCATCAACCTGCTGGGAGCAACGGCCATGGCTGGCGCTATTGGCGCAGGTGGCCTGGGTGCCGTAGCGCTGACGTACGGCTACCAGAACTTCAACCAGGAGGTCATGTACAGCATCTGTGTGATCCTGGTCATCATGGTGGCTTTCATCCAATACTTCGGCGAATGGATCTACCGCAAGCTGAAGTAAAAGTCCGGCTATTTCGGGAACGAACAGTTCCCGGTAGAAGTCCCGAGGGGGCGAAAGGTTTACCCGCGCAAGCGGGGGCATCAAAAGAAAGGAAACAAACATGGATATCACACGCAGAAGCTTTCTCAAGCTTTCGGTCACCGCTGCGGGCGCAGCGGTTGCAGGCGCTGCCCTGACCGCTTGTGGCGGTTCGGCATCCAGCTCTGCGGCTTCGAGCGCGTCAAGCGGGTCCGCAAGCGCATCTGCAGCGAGCTCGTCTGCCGCGAGCGCGTCTGCTTCGAGCGCAGCTGCAGCAAGCTCGTCTGCCGCGAGCGCGGCGGCCAGCGCTGCAGCGGAAAAGACCAAGGTCGTCATCGGCGTTCGCTCTGACGGCATCGACCAGTTCAACGTCGTCGAGGACGAGCTCAAGGCTCTTGGCTACGATGTCGAGGCGCAGGTGTTCGACGACTCCGTACAGCCCGACGTGGCTCTTGCAGAGGGTAGCATCGACTGCAACTGGTATCAGCACGAGCCCTATATGCAGGCTTACAACGAGCAGAACGGCACCGACCTCGTCATGGTGCAGCCCAAGACAGCTGCCCCGCTGTTCGGCATGTATTCCACCAAGCACAAGGCCGTGGCCGACATCCCCGATGGCGCCAAGTTCGGTATGTGCAACGATGCGACAAACCAGGACCGCGGCCTTCGCCTGTTGGCGAAGGAGGGCCTCATCCAGTTGCCCGCGTCCGCCGATACAGCCGCTGTGAGCATCGTGGAGATCACAGAAGACCTGAACCCGCACAAGTTCGAATTCATCGAGGGCGAGATGCAGGTTCTCCCGCAATCCATCAACGACCTCGATGCCATTTGCCTGGCCGCCGCCCATATGGCCAACGCAGGCATGGACGCCAAGTCCTACATCGCGAAATCCGACGACGAGGAGAAGTACGCAGTCGGCTTCGTCGTTCGTCCCGAGGACAAGGATGCCCAATGGATCAAGGATATCGCTAAGGGCGTGCAGTGCGACGACCTCGCCAAGTACTTCGAAGAGGAGAAACAGGGCACGATGCTGCCCATGTGGAAGTAGCGCTGAGGCGCTCTCAGAATTCGTTTTCTGACCATGTTAAGACGTGCTCCCTGCGTTGCGCGCTGGGAGCACGTTTCGATTGACGGGGTGAATTGAAAGGCCTTGCCGTGCTTGAACTTGCAAAACTCGAGATGACCCCCAAAGAACGCCTGACGGCCTACGCCCGGGGCGAGGAGGTCGACCGCATACCCACGACGCTGAGTGCCGGCGAGACCGGTTGCTTGGAGATGCTGAACATCCCCATCTGCGATTACTATTTCTCGGCCGATGTGATGGTGGAAATCGAGTCGTTTCTAGCCGACAACACGGGTGCCGACAACCTGGGTATGGGCCTGGGTTTGCGCACGCTTCCTGAGGCGCTGGGCTCCGTGATGGTATACCCGCGCGAAAGCGTGTCGTATGTCGACGTGCCGGGGCTGGATTCGCTGGACGACGTCGACTCGCTCGACATCGTCGACATCCACAAGGACGGGCGCTTCCCCATCGTCGTGGAGGCGTTCAAGCGTCTAGCCGACAAGTACGGCGAGGTACGCAACCTCGGCAGCGGGCTCGCCGGCCCGCTTACGACGGCGACGAACCTGTACGGCACCGAACGCTTCCTGAAAGCCACGCGGAAGGATCCCGAGGGAGCGCATCGCCTGCTGCGCTATACGACCGAATGCGTCATCGCCTGCTGTAAGGATTTCCACGACCTGTTCGGGTTCGGGTTCTCGCTATCCGAGCCCATCGCTTCCAAAGATCTGCTGTCGAAAAAGCAGTTCAACGAATTCTTCGTCCCGTACCTACGCGAATGCGTCGAGCGCATGTCTGCGTTCCAAGGCGGTGTCCCCTTGCATATCTGCGGCCACACAAGCGATAGGTGGCAAGAGGTCGTCGATTCCGGCATCAGCGGATTCTGGGTGGACGACCGCGAGAGCCTGAGGGACCTGAAGGAGCGTTTCGGCGACCGCATCGCCATTTCCGGCAACGTCCCCCCTGTCGACGTTCTACGCAACGGCACGCACGATGAGATTGCCGCCTCGGTGCGCGATTGCATCCTGCAGGCGGCGGACAACCCGAAGGGCTTCACGCTCTGCCCAGGCTGCACGACGCCGGTGAATACGTCGTTGGACAACATGATCGCCTTCATGAACGCGGCGGCGACGTATGGTCGCGGAGCCCGCAAAGGCGCCCTACCCCGCGGGGTGGAAGAGTAAATGTGACCGCCCTTGTTTTCTTTCCCTGCTTAGGCGTACTGCAAAATGAACCGATCCTTTGGTAAGATGCTCTCGGGCCTGCGTTGAAGCGGCAATCCTCAATTGAGAGCAATATCCTTGATTTGTCGTGCAAGCGCCATGTTGGAAGGCGGGAGGAAACTATGCACATCGAGAAATTGACATGTAGCAGCTGCGGCTCGAACCAGCTTGACGAGATTGCGCTGGGCAGGTTCCAATGCCCCTATTGCCAGGCGAGCTTCCTCATCGATTACGACCCGGGAACAGGCGAACTCAAAGACGCCCTGTTGAAGGGAGATGCCCAGTCCACCCAGGTTTTCGCGGTACACGGAAAGCTGACGGTCAAGGGTGACGCTAACAAGATCTGGACCTTGGAGAACTCGGCCGAAGCACAGCACGTCGGCAATCTCGACGTGCTCGGAGATGCGAACACAATTAGGGTCGTGTTGCTCGACGGCGCCTCGTGCGACTTAGAGGGCGACGCGAACAGGGTCAAGCGAGCGACCGGCGAGCAGGAAACCGGCGGCTTCTTCTCAAAGCTAAGAGAGCTGTTTTAAGCCATACCCGCAGCATAGCCTCTCCCTACTGCAATACGTGCGCCAGCGCTCGTATAGAGCCTCGTGCGGCGGGGCAAAGGGGATACTCCCTTGTGCCCCCTTAATCGCACGATGTGGAAAAGGGTCTGACCCTTTTCCACATTCCGACGCGACCAGACGCAGGATTCCCGCCTGGCGGCGTTCCTTCGCGAATGCAGCGGGTTTCTTCCCCGGCAGTTTGCGGGCTGTGCGTGGCCCTTGCATGTTAGGATTCCACATGGGAAGGAAGGATCGCGCACGCAGATGGGCCGACAGTACTTGTGCATAGACCTGAAGTCGTTCTACGCATCGGTGGAATGCGTCGAGCGCAGGCTCGACCCCATGACGACGAACCTCGTCGTAGCCGATCCTGAACGCACGAGCAAGACGATTTGCCTAGCCGTTTCGCCGTCGCTGAAGGCGCGCGGCGTATCGGGGCGCGCCCGCGTTTTCGAAATACCCGAGTCCTTCGACTACATCATGGCACCGCCGCGCATGGCCAAGTACGTCGAGTACTCGGCGAACGTCTATGCCATCTACCTGCGCTACTTCAGCAAGGACGACATCCACGTGTACTCGATCGACGAGGCGTTCATGGACGTAACCGGATACCTCCCGCTCTACGGCTGCACGGCGCGGGAGCTTGGCGAGCGCATACGGCAGGACGTCCTCGACGAGGTGGGCATCCCCGCAACTTGCGGAATCGGGCCGAACCTGTACCTGGCCAAGCTCGCACTCGACATCACGGCCAAACACTCGCCGGACTTCTTCGGGGAGCTCGATGCCGACTCGTTCCGCGAGCAGCTCTGGAACCACGAGCCGCTCACCGACTTCTGGCGCATCGGGCGCGGCACCGCGCGGCGGCTTCACGAACTCGGCATCCGCACGATGGGCGAACTCGCGCTCTACCCACGCCCCGAGCGGCTCTACGACGAGTTTGGCATCGATGCGGAAATCCTGATCGACCACGCATGGGGCTACGAACCGGTGACCATCGCCGATATCAAGGCCTACGAGCCGAAGAGCCGCTCCATCACGAACGCCCAGGTGCTCGGTTGCGACTACGTGTACGACGACGCGCTGCTCGTGGCCAAGGAGATGGCCGACGCCTCCGCGCTCGACCTCGTGGCCAAGCGCTGCACGGCCGACTCGGTAACGCTGCTGGTGCGCTACGGCAGGGAGACGACGCGCTCCGGACAGTACGACCCCGCCGACCGCCGCAACTACACGCCGGACGCGAACGGCACGGCGCGCTTCCCCTCACCGACAAACTCGCGCGACGCCATCGTGAAAGCGGTCGTCAGCCTGTTCGAGGAGCTCGTCGATCGCAGGCGCACCGTGCACAACATAATGCTCAACTTCAACGGGCTCTCCGACGAGGGAAACGCCCAGCTCACGCTCTTCGACGAGCCCGAGGAGGCGGCCGAAGAGCGCAGCCGCCAGGAGGTCATCCTCGACGTGAAGCGCAAGTTCGGTAAGAACGCGCTGCTGAAAGGCATCGACCTCATGCCGCAGGCAACGCAGCGCGACCGCAACCGCCAGCTGGGAGGACACAAAAGCGGTGAGTGAAATGGAGGACAGATTCACGATGCGCGACGCCGAACCGCCTGTGCTACCCCGTCCGCGCATGCCGCTTTCGCAGCGCGCGAAAATCTTCATCCCCTTCGACCCGCTGAAGGGCTACCAGGAGGCGCTCCGCGCCAAGGAGCGCGAAGCTGAGGCCCGCATGGACGACCGTGTGCAAATCGACGACCCCGCGTAGAGCGCCCTGACGACTGGGGATTACCGAATGAGCTTCGAGTGTTTGATCAGCCCAGTATGTTTAGGCATCGTCCCGCGAGAATACTATCTGGCCTCCGCAATGCGGGCAGTACTTCGGCATACGCTGGCCGCTCACGTAATCGACGTGTTTGCCGCAATAGGGACAGAGTCGGCCGTTGTTGTTGTTCCAACCGCCACCTGCGATAGAGTCAAGCTCCTCGTCGGAAAGCTTATAGCCTGCCTTCATGGCAAGTCCCACGAGCTCCTCGGCCGTGTTGCAGGCCTCCACCTTCTCCCTCTGCTCGGGAGTCAGGCAGCATCTACGCGTAGTACAAGTACTTGCTTGAAAACTATTCAAGGGGAAGCCATTCATCCTGCCTATCGGCCCCGGTCCATGCCGGAGCCGTTTTTTCATGCGCAGAAGGCAGCTTGCTCGAAGGTGCCCGCATGTCCGTAGTGCACCATGTCCATAAAACGGGACAAGCAGATCTCTTTGTGCTACAGTAGATGGTGCATGACGCGGCCGAAAGCGGGATCCCCTCCCAGCCGCGTTCCAACGCGATTCGCGCCGCCAAGGGCGCGGGACGGGAGATTACCATGGCGACCAACGGGAAACAGAAGCTCAAGCTCCTCTACCTGTACAGAATGCTCGACGAGGAAACCGACGCCGAGCACGGCCTGTCCATGGCCCAGATCCTGCAGAGGCTCGAGGGGCTCGGCATATCGGCCGAGCGCAAGAGCATCTACCGCGACCTCGACACCCTGCGCGAGTTCGGGTGCTCCATAGCCACCATCCAGCGCGCGCCCGTCGAGTACACGATGGAGAAGGCCGGCCTCGACCTCGCCGAGCTCACCCTGCTCGTCGACGCGGTGCGCTCGTGCCGCTTCCTCACCCAGAGGACGGCCGCGCGCCTGGTGAAGAAGCTCTCGGCGCTCGCGAGCGTCCACGAGCGCGAGGCGCTCAAGGGCCGCGTCCACGTGGACGGGCGCGTGAAGAGCCAGTCGGACTCGGTCTTCCACAACGTCGACGCGATCCACGAGGCCATGCGCAGGAAGCGCAAAGTCGCGTTCCTCTACTACAAGTACGACGCGAGCATGAGGCCAAAGGCGCAGCACGACGGCAAGCTCTACCTGGAGACGCCGGTCCACGTCGTGTTCGCCAACGGCTACTACTACCTCGTCGCCTGGTCCGACAACCGCGACGACTTCGTGCGCTTCCGCATCGACCGCATGAGGCTTCTGCAGGTGGCCGACGAGAAGGCCACCCGCAACGAGCGGATCGCGAACTACGGCTTCGAGGACTTCGCCCACCAAGCCTTCGGCATGTATGACGGCGAGCCGACCCACGCGAGGCTGCGCGTCGCCCCCGACGCCATGGACATCATAGCCGACCGCTTCGGCACCTCCGTGCCGGTCAAGCCCCTCGAGGACGGCGGCGCCGAGGTCTCCGTCACCGTGCGCAAGAGCGCGCTTTTCTTCGGGTGGGTCGCAGGCATGGACGGGTCGGTAACGATTGCCGGACCCAAGGCGCTCAAGGAGGAGTACCGCTCCTGGCTTCAGGGCCTGGCAGAGCAGGCCTAGAGCGCCTCCAGATCCGCCGCCTCCCTAGACGCGCCTCCATCGCAGGTCACACCCCCGATTGGCATCCATTCCCTCCCCGTCCAGGTCGGGAACGGGGATGACGCGCGCCTTCGTGTCCACTGCGCCCCCC
Source organism: Eggerthellaceae bacterium (assembly GCA_017434045.1). GTDB lineage: Bacteria > Actinomycetota > Coriobacteriia > Coriobacteriales > Eggerthellaceae > UBA9715. The sequence continues at coordinate 19,253 of JAFRGA010000007.1, read as the reverse complement.
CACAGGACGGAGGGCTCGAGGCCTTTGCGCACGACGATGTCCACCCGCTCGAACCGCAGCACCTCCAAATCGTCGTTATGCCACTCCCCTGCGAGGTCGTCCCACAGCCGATAGCGTTCCAAGAAGCCGCCCGTTTCCCCCGGCAACTCCACGCCATCGGGCTCCCCTTTGAACGACAGCGAGAGCACGAGCCTCCCCTCGAGGTAGACCGGGCCGGCGCTCGGGGCAGAAAGGCTGGGAGCGCCGTCGGCGCGGTCTGCATTGCCGCACGCCATATGCGCACCGCTCAGACCATTGCTGCAACCCATAGCCTTCATCTTCTCCCCCGGCCTTCCAGCCGTCGACGCCTCGTTTCATAGGCATCACTATAGACGGATGTTCGATATCCCATGTCCATGTCTTGGTACTCCGAAGGCTTTTTTCCTTACAGTTCACAGAGATCTGCATGTCTCGCAAAACCCCAGTTGATAACGTGTTTCAGCTTGTCCTCGTAGCTTTGGAATAAGTAAGGTTGTGTCACACGGTTTGCCGAGGCGTCTTATCTCGTGATTGCCCCCATGCTCTTCAGCAGTTGTTTTTCTTCGTACATGAGGGCATCGGCGCGTTCCAATACATCGTGGAAGTTGGCATCCTCCCCGCGTTTGTAATCGGAGAGGCCACCCGCGACGACGACGCTCTTAGCGCCGATGTTCTCTACAGAGCGATCATGAAGTTGCTGCACGAGCTCCTTGCGGACGAGGTAGTCATGCCCCTTGAGGACAGCCACGAACTCGTCGCCCCCAACCCTGTACACAGGGCTGTGCTGGAAGATTTCGCAGACCATCCTGCTTGCTTTCAAAATGTACTCATCACCAGCTTTGTGGCCAAGGGTGTCGTTGATCGCCTTTAGGCCGTTCACGTCGCAGACGACAACGGCGAACTCCCCTGCTATCCCCTTTTCGATGGCCGCGTCGGCTTCCGTCTGTTTCAGGAGGAAAGCATGTCTGCTCTTGACGCCGGTCAGGGGGTCGGTGAGGGCGATGGTGTGAGCTTCGTCACGTTCCTCAAGGGCCTTCTTCTCCCACTTCTGCATCGAGCGGTAATTCACGAGCATGACGGCGAGAGATACCCCGAAAAGCCCCATGATGACCAGCATGCTGGTACTGTCGGCATCGTGGAGCCGCTTGCTCTGTATCTCGAGGAACTCGTCCTCTCCCATCGCGAGCGTTTCGCTATCTGCCGTGCCATCGAAGTAGTGGTGTATTTCTTCTATGACGGCGTTTTCCCCAGCTTCGTTTGTTCGCTCTGCCAAGGTCATCGACATGACGATGATGAAGGCGAGTAGGGCGATCCATACGATGATCGCCTTGCCAAATGTCCTGGCATGGTCTTTCTGGATAACCCTGTTGAAGAAAACCAGGCCGAGAATCAACCAGATAATCATGAGGGCGTAGGTTTCCGTTTCGATGGTGTTGTCGGAAAACACACCGGGGAACAACAGGAACCCCATGAAAACGAACATGATGAGTATGCAGATGCCGCTGAGGATACGGTCCTTCTTGCAGCCTTCTTGCCCCGAAACCCTGAAGACGGCAATGGAAGCGAAGCCGTACAGGATGACGGCGCCGATCGTGGTGGTGTCCACTATCCAACCGATGGTCGTCCTTCCCAAAAACGGGATGGGCAGGGAGACGACAACCGCCAAGAGGATGGCGTTGACCGGGATTTGCTTGTTGCTGAGATGGGAGAAGCGCTTGGGGAGGATGCCGTCTTGCGCCACGGAATAGCACAGGCGGCTGACGGTGCGCAGCATGCCGATGAGGCTGGTGAGCACAAGCGACAAGAGGGAGGCCATGAGGATATAGACGCCGGCGTCCCCAAGATAGTAGTGGGCAGCGTAGAAGGCGGGCAGCCCCGCGATTCCGTCGAACTCGTCCAGTCGGCTGATGTAGTCCAGCCAGCTAGAACAACCCTCCGGGTAAGCAGAGACGCTCAGCAAGAGAACGAAGATGTAAAGAGCCGTGGTAACGATGAGGGAGACGGCGAGAACGCGGAACATGTTGGAGTGCTTGAACCGGTATTCTGCGGCAGAATGGGACACGCTCTCGAAGCCGATGAAAGCCCAGGGAGAGAGGAACGCGATGCGGACGACCTGTTGGAACGCGTCCTTGTCGGGAACGAAGGCCGGCTCCATCGTCATACCGGTGCTACCATGGCCCAACATGGCGACGACGAAGCAAAGCGTTATCCCAACGGTGAAGAGCAGCGCCAGCACCTCCATGCTGCGGGCCGTGGCCTTCTTGCTCTTTATGCACAAAAGCGCGACGAGGCCGATGACGAGCAGTGTCACCAGGGCTTCTCCCAGATAAACCTCGTAGCCGAATACTGTGTAGAGGTAACCGAACTTGAATAGCCCTTGCAGGAAATACCGTGCGAACAGCGGAATGCTCGTGGCGTTTGCCCAGAAGATGGCGATGTAAACCAAGAACATGAACCAAGCTGCCAAGAAGGCGCGGTCGTAACCGAAGATGGTTTTCACGTAGTTGTACAAACCGCCCGTGCCAGGATAACGGTTGGCCAGGAAGTGATAGTGGTTGGCCACCATCAGCATCATGGCAAACCCGATTAACAGGCCCAAGATCGACCCAAGCGGTCCTGCCTGGGAGAGGTACGTCTTGCCGGTAACGACAAGGGATCCCCAGCCAATGGCAGACCCTACGGACAGCGCCCAGACCGCCAAGGGCGATAGATACGGCTGCAGTTTCGCGGTATTGTCGGTGCCAGACGGTGCTTCCTTCACAGGAGGCCCCCTTCTATAGAAACTCGCCGCCTTACCATTTCTTGCCAAGCAATTATAATCCGAGATTATCGGTTTACGGGGAACGCCTCCGCATTGCACGCGCCGCCCCTCCCGCAGCTCAGCGCTCCTTCAGCTTCTCCCACACCTGAGACTCGAGCTCGTAGTGCCCTTCGGTCTGCCATCGCTCGGTGAACACCAGGCCTTGGTTATCGTAGCTCATACCCGCATCGGTAGCCTCGACGGCGGTTTTCATCTGATTCTTGAAGTGGGAGTCCACGGCCATGGGGACGAGCGCCACGACGGCAATTCCCAGGCCTACGAGAAAGCCCAGGCCATCGGCATCGCGCCATCCGTCGGTCATGGCACCGAGCACCCAGAACACAACCACGGCCAAGAGGGCCGCGAGCACGAGCACGGTCGCACGGCGCCGGGCTTTGCTGATGGGCAGGTCCCCCACGCATTTCCCGGTTTCGCCATTCACTGCAAACAGCATGCGCTCGGCACCCCATGTGCAATGCATGAGCCAGACGGGCAAGACGCACGATTGCATGCGGACCGTTTCCACATGCGTTTCGCGCGCGACCACGTCCGCGATGCCGTCGATGGCCGGCTGATCGGTCACGTCGTTTTCCATATCCTGCTCGAACGAGGCCTTGGCAAGCTTCTCCGCGCGGGGACGGCAGGCCTCGGCGCTCTCGTCCGCAACTTCCATGAGGTAGCCTGCCACGTAAGCGGTCGAGAAAGCGCGCATCGCCGACAAGTCGAACGGCGCTATGGCGTCCATATGCGCATCGGGCATCTTCGACGATCCGTCTATCGGAATCCTCTCGAATGCCGCATGGCCCGCACGCTTGAAACCGTAGAACTGCTTGACGCAGCCTTCCCCCGAGCCCTTTTGGTCGTAGGCTACATAGTGCGCCCAGCCGTCCACGTTGACGTCGTACAAATGGTAGGGCACATACACCGCCTGCATGTGCTCAATCGATGCGTTGAACTTCCGCGAGAGGTACCACCTGTGCTTGAAATGGCTCCGCATCTGGGCTTCGGCCTGCTCGCGAGTGATCGAGAAAGGAAGAATCCGGTCGGGGATGCTGTCGGCGGCTGCAATACCGGACGTGAGCATGTTGTTGCCGCAGTACGGGCACGAGGTGGATACCGTGCTCTGGTCGGCGATGACGCCGGCACCGCAAGAGGGGCACGAATAGCGAATCGCCGTCTTCGCCGCAGCCGTTCCCTCATGCTCGATTTCCCAGGGTGCATTGTCTAGGAACTGGTCCACGGTCTTGACGTGTTGGGTTTTGCGCGCCTGCGTCTCGGCGCTTATCGGTATGGCCTTCCCCGCCTCGCCGTGGCCGAAAGCGCTGCCGCATGAAGCGCACTCCAGCAGGCCGCTGTCCGCGTTGAACGCCAGGACCCCATGGCAATTGGGGCATTGGTATGTGATTGCCTTGCTCATGGACTCCCCCTCCGAAACCTCCACGACGATAGCTGCCCCTTGAGTTGGCGGCTGTTCAACATGCTCCGATTAGACAGTTTCTCCCAATAGTTTAGATGATGAGAGCCCAGCCGATGCCATCAATCGACACGCCCTGCAGGCATTTGAGACGTCCCTTCATGCTTCTAGCGCTGCATCTGCGATGAGCGGAAACGCCCGTCTGGCGTGTTTTCCTCCCCTGCGCTTCCGTGCGCCTAGATTGGCTGATCGTTAGGGACAGAGGGGATACTCCCTTTTGTCCCCCAGGGTAAGCGTCCCGCATCCTAGGGGCAAAGGGACAGAGGGGCAAAGGGACAGAGGGGATACTCCCCTCTGTCCGCTTGCTGCGGCGGCGGCCTATTCCTCGCGGACCTTCTCCTGATACCCCAGGCCCCACTCCTGCATGCTCGCGATGATGGGGCGCATGGACTCTCCCACCTCGGAGAGCGCGTACTCGACACGCACGGGGACCTCCGGGTAGACCGTGCGCGTGATTATCCCGTCGCGCTCGAGTTGCTTGAGGTTGTCGGTGAGCACCTTCTCGGAGAGCCCGTCGATAGAGCGGCACAGCTCGTTGAAGCGGTACCGTCGGTCGGACAGGCGCTGGATGATCAGTATCTTCCACTTGTTGCCGATGAGGCGCAGCGTGGTGGCCACCGGGCAGTCGGGCAGTTCGTCCTTCGTGAGCATGGTGCCTCCCTGAGCAGGTCACTTACTTTTGGTAAGTACATAATAGATTAGTGCGCTCTTGCGAGCAAAGCACGCACCCTGTAGTGTTGGGCTAGCCGTGTTCGGATAGCGAGGAGGGAACACCATGACGCCCAAGGAGAAGGCGGCCTTCACAGTCGACGAGTCGAAGTGCATCCACTGCGGCCGATGCGTGAACGTGTGCACGGGCATGGTGCTGCACCTCGACGAGGAAGGCGTCCCGCGCATGGACGAGTTCGAGCGGTTCGGCTGGCGCGGCTGCTGGGGCTGCGAGCACTGCCTAGCCGTCTGCCCGGCAGGCGCGATCTCGATATTCGGGAAGGTGCCGGAGGGCTCGCTTCCGCCCGCGCCGCCCGAGGCCGACGAGCACCTGGAACGCGTCATAGCCAACCGCCGCTCGTGCCGGCGCTACCGCGACGAGAACGTCGACCCCGCCATCATCGACCGCATCCTGCGCGCCATGCAGTGCGCGCCCGCCGGCGGCAACGCGAACAACACCGAGTTCACCGGTGTCGACGACAAGGACCGGATGCGCCAGATCCGCGCCGTCGCGTACGCCAAGATGGAGGAGGCGGCAGCCCGCGGCGTGTACACGTCAGACTTCAACGAGTTCTACTACTCGAAGATGAAGCAGTCGGAGGCGACCGTGCGCAAGGGCGACCTGCTCTTCTGCGGCGCGCCGCACCTGTTCGTGGCGCACGCGAAGGCAACTGGCAAGTGGGCAGCCGACTTCGCCATCAACTGCAACCTGGCGACCGCCTACTTCGAGCTTCTAGCCAACGCGCATGGACTGGGCACCGTCATCATGAGCTACTCCTCCGACGTGCTACGCGAGCTCGCGCCCGAGGCACGCGAAATGCTCGGGATCCCCGAAAGCCACTACATGAAGCTCGTCGTGGGCTTCGGCTACCCAGAAATACCCTACGCGCGCGGCGTCCAGAAGGGCGACCACAAGGTACACCGCTGGACAGACATATCGAAGGGCCAATTGCCGTTACTGTAAAACGAAACGGCGGAAAGTGACTATAGCCATGACCAGCACGAAATTCGACAACGAAATCGCCCGCTTGCGCGAGGCGATTGAAAGCGCGGACGCCATCGTCGTCGGCGCGGGGGCGGGGCTCTCGACAGCCGCAGGGCTCACGTATTCGGGCGAGCGGTTCGAGCGACTGTTTCCCGACTTCATCGCCAAGTACGGCATCCGCGACATGTACTCGGGCGGGTTCTTCCCCTTCCCCACCCCCGAGGAGCGATGGGCGTGGTGGAGCCGCCACATCTGGTGCAACCGCTACGAGCCCGCACCCAAGGACACCTACGGCAAGCTCCTGAGGCTCCTGGATGGCAAGGACTTCTTCGTCATCACGACGAACGTCGACCACCAGTTCCAGGCGGCGGGATTCCCCAAGGAGCGGCTGTTCTACACGCAGGGCGACTACGGCCTGTGGCAGTGCAGCGAGCCATGCCACGACGAGACCTACGACAACTACGAGACTGTGAAGCGCATGGTCGAGGAACAGCGAGACATGCGCGTGCCAAGCGAGCTTGTTCCCCACTGCCCCGTGTGCGGAAAACCCATGTCCATGAACCTGCGCGCCGACGACACCTTCGTGGAGGACGCCGGCTGGCACGCGGCAGCCGAGCGCTACCGCGAGTTCCTCGAAGCGCACCAGGAGGGCAAGGTGCTCTACCTGGAGCTCGGCGTGGGCATGAACACGCCAGTCATCATCAAGTACCCGTTCTGGCGCTACACCCCTGCGAACCCGCAGGCGACCTACGCGTGCGTGAACTACGGCGAGGCGTACGCGCACGAGTCAATCCGCGACCGCTCAATACTGCTTGACGTGGACATCGACCGAGTCCTCGACGAGCTGCTTGAAGGCTCGGGAAGGTAGGCGGCATGGATAAGGCGCGCAAGCTGCAATTACTGGAATCCCTCGTAGGGACGCTGTGCGCGGAACGCGATGTGGAGCCGCCGCAGACGCAGGACGTCGAAGAGTTGTGGACGGCGTTCCGCGCGCTCGTGAACACGCGCCCGCCCTGGCCTGCCGGAGATGGTTTCCTCGCGGCCCAGGACGAGCTGCTCCAGGGGCTCATCGCCGAGACGGGAATCCACGGCATCGACGAGGCCACCTCCTCGCCCGCCGACGGGCGCCTGCGCCTTTGGCGCGGCGACATCACGACGCTTTCCGCCGACGCCATCGTCAACGCCGCCAACTCGCAGATGCTCGGGTGCTGGGTTCCCGGGCACCACTGCATCGACAATGCCATCCACACGTACGCCGGCGTGCAGCTGCGCATCGAATGCGCCCGCATCATGGAAGAGCAAGGGCACGAGGAGCCGACTGGGCGGGCGAAGATCACCGGGGCCTACAACCTGCCCTCAAGACGCGTCATCCACACGGTCGGCCCCATCGCGAACGGGCGCCCGACCGACCTTCATCGGGTGCAGCTGGCGTCATGCTATACAAGCTGCCTCGACCTTGCGGCGTCGGAGGGCCTGAGCTCGATTGCGTTCTGCTGCATCAGCACCGGCGTCTTCGGCTTCCCACAGCAAGAAGCGGCCGAGGTCGCCGTGCGTACCGTGCGGGAATGGCTCGACCGCAACGGTGCAGACATGACCGTGGTATTCAACGTGTTCGGCGAGAAGGATGAGGTTATTTACCGCGAACTCTTGGGTTTGCCTGACATGAGCTAGTAACACCGACGACGACAATTCAAGCAAGAATCATTAGCTGGGCCAGGTACGGGCTCAGCTTTTCTTGTCGTATTCTGCCTCACCAGGGCACACATTGTTGCAGTGAAGACCACGATGGTATCCCGAAAACCTGGGACGGTCGAGCACGAAAACGTGTATAGAGTGTTAGGCGCAAGGAAAGTGCATGATAGCTACGGTTTCGCGTTCGGACCGAAGTGCATAAAATGGCACGAGTGGGAAGAGCCATGAGCGTTAAGGACTTTTTCCTGAAGGTGGACAGCGACAAGCACGAAAAAGCCATGGCTTCCGACAGTCCGGAAGACATGGTGCGCGTAGCTGAAGAAGCCGGCATGGAGCTGAGCGATGAGCAGCTCGATTACGTTGCCGGAGGCTTCCAGCATACCGTGACCGACTTCTCCGACATCACAATGTAAGGCTGACGGCGGCGGTGGACACGGCGATAAGCGTGCAAACGAGAGTCTTCGACCCGAGCACGCAGCCCGGCGACGCCCCGCAAGTCGTGGCCCAGCGCCATCTCGACCGATATTGCTAACGTGATCGCGTGGTCCACCTCCATGCATTGGGTTCCATCGACCATCTTATCCTCCTCAAGACAACCGGATCTCCGAGAAGATCTCGTAAAACTCCTCGTCATACGCTGGAATTCTCATACCGTCTTCGCGCTCGACGACAGGCTGGCGTGCCGCCGAAACCGCCTCCATACCCGCGCGGCTACCCCGGCAAGCGTCCCTCTGACCGAGCGGACCAGCCGCATCGTCGGGCTTCGTCCACCATTCCTGCCCTACTGATAGCTTAGTCCGTCCTCGCATTCCGTAGCCCATTTCACTGCTCCCTCTTGCAATGCTCACCGGTTCCCAATATGCGCCTGTTCGGGCGCGCAGAGTCTATCGCGCGTCGGTCACGTAGATCCCCACGCGCACCTGGCGCCAGGGCTCTGCCTCGGAATCGACCTGGAGCACACGCGCCTCGAAGACGCCCGCATGACCATAGTGCGCCATGACCGCAAGCATCCCGTTCTCGTCACGCGGCACGTAGCCGAGCTTGGCCTTCTGGTAGCGCAGCTCTATAGCATTGGGGTCGTATGGGTTCTCCGGCTCGGACACCATCTTGAGCCTCTTTCCCGGCTTGAGCTTGCCGAGGACGAGAGCGCCGTCGTAGTACTGGAATCCCGCAATGTAAAATGTGCTGATGTGCCTTGAGGGCTCGTACATGATCTCCTCCTGCCTCCAGTTCCCTTTCTTGCACGTCCAATGCTAGAGAAAACGGGACTGCGCCATGTCCATAAAACGGGACTCGGAAGGCCTTTCCCCGTAATCTGGCGTGCGCCCAGAGCAACCCCGTCAATCAGAAACACTCCCCCCATGTCCCATGAGCGGTACTCATGCGAGCAGCCGCATAAAGGACAATGTCATCGTCCCGCCAGGTAATAGAGCGGGAAGGGAGAAGGGCGGCAACCATGATCAATCTCAAAAGATACCTGTATGGCAAAAGGCCCGCAGAGAGGTCGCGTCGGCAACCTGGATAGGCAAACCAAAGCATCGCAAGGAGCCTCGCGCTCCAGCCAATCGGCGGCGGACAACGCCTCCGACCGCATCTTGGGCGCCAAGGTCCTAGCTATCAAGGTTATGCGCGACAGATACACACAGTCGAAAGCTTAGGAGGAAAAATGATTTGCAACAACTGCCACAGCGAAGTGCCCGACGGATCCGCGTTTTGCAACAACTGCGGCGCAGGGCTCGCCCCACAGCAGCCTCGAGAAGTGCCCGCCTACAAGGCGAGCAACTACATCGAGGCTTATGACCAGCAGCAGGAAGTGCCCGCCTACAAGGCGAGCAGCTACGCCGAGGCTTACGTACAGCAACAGCAGAACCGCCCATATTCCGCCATCGCGATCACCGCGTTCGTGCTGGGCGTCGTGTCTATAGCCACCTCGTTCCTGCCGATCATCAACAACTTCTCGTTCTTCATCGCCCTCGCCGGGACGGTCCTGGCGCTCGTGGGGATCTTCACCACCGGCAAGAAACGGCGCGGGACGGCGTTCACGGTGGTCGGGCTCGTGCTTAGCTTTGCGGCCATCGGCATCATCCTGCTGACGCAGTCGATGTACGTGGGCGCCATAAACTCGCTAACCGACGGTGCGAAGCCGGTCGAGGCATCCGTGCAGGCCGAATCCCCGAAATCAACTGAGAGCTCGAAAGCGTCGGGAGCGGCCAAAGACTTCTCGAAGATGGCCGTCGGTGACTCGGTCACACTCGAGAACGGCCTGACCGTGACCGTAATGGACGCCCAGGTCGTGACGCAGGAGTATACGAACGACAAGCAGATGCGCGTCACCGTCTCGTACCTGAACAACGGGGATAGCAGCGTGAGCTACAACCTCTGGGACTGGAAGTCCGAGAACGCAGATGGGGTCGAGCGGTCAATCGAGTTCCCGATAGGCGATGACAACAGCCTCGACAGCGGCAAGCTGAAGCCGGGCGGGACGATAACTGGGAACGTCTATTTCGAAGACGACGTCACGAAGGTCTATTACTACAGCAACATACTGCAAGGCGAGTCGAACGTCTGCTGGATCATCCAGCAGTAACCGCCGTCCGCGGCGGGCCTTACGCAACGAGCTGCTCCAGGGTTCATCGCCGAGACGGGAATCCACGCCGTCGGATGAGGCCGCTCCCTCGTCCGACGACGGGCGCCTGCGCCTCTGCCACGTCTACGGCCAGGCCTTCGGCCGCTCCGGTATCTCACCATCGTTCATGCCCACGTATGACTGCAACTTCCGCTGCCCCTATTGCTTCGAGGCACATCGGCTGTCACGGAGAAGGGAATGGCTGAGCTGCGGGATGTCCCCCGAAATGGTGGTGGCTGCCTTCTGCGGGCTGAAGAAGCTGCGGGATGTCCCCCTAAATGGTGGAGGCCGCCTTCTGCGGGCTGATGAAGCTGCGGAAGAAGGGCTACCAGATTGACAGCTGCGACCTGTACGGAGGGGAACCGCTGCTGAAGGAGAACATGGCTACCGTCCGCGCCATCTGCGAGCACGCCCAGGCCGTCCCTGATGCCGTCCTCGATGACCTGCCTATCCTCGATCGTCAGGTGTTCCCCCTTGTTCTCCGGCATGATCGCCTCCTTCCCGCCCGGAGGGGGCACATGCTGGATTGCAAGGGTAGCGGTCGGCGCCGACCGCCGTCATGAACGTCGGGATGGGTGGCGGATGCCGCGTCGTCGGGAGCGCCGGAGGCGCGGCACACGGGAAGGGCGAAGCCGCATCGCGTCGATTGGATTTGACGTTCGCTTTGATCGGGCGGGCCGAGGCCCGCACCTCCAAAGCGAAAGGGCTTGCGCCCCTTCCTCCTGCGAGACTAAACGCAACGATGTTGCGTCTCCAAATTCAATTGAGGAGTTTTATCATTGGGCTAATGCCAACTCTTTCGGAAACGACGCATGGAGACACGATGAGCAGGTCGCACTCCAAAGTTTCACGAGCATCGCCCTGTGCTATCGTCGCCGATTCGAGCCGATCCGCCCCTGAAACACGCGCTACACGCGCGTTGCACTGCACGGGGATGTCACGGATGGCAAGCTCATCTACGAGCTCAGGCGCGCCCTCGGGCGCTTCGCCGGTTTCGAGAACGCGCTCGATGACGACGCCGGCGTCGGCAAGGGCCAACGCAGAGCGCAGGGCAAGATCATGCGTCCCCCAGACGACGGCTTTCCGTCCTGGCAAACGCCCAGTGACGCAGAGCAGCTCCAGAGCCTGAAGGGCGGAAAACACCCCTGCTGGCCTTGTGCCCGCGATACCGAGCGCCCCCGAGCCGATTTCGTGAAGGTCATGCGCGTCAAGATCAGAGCGCAGCTTGCGGGCGAGATCGGCGTAGCGCTCCGCCACTTCGCCAGAGGCGCCCTCCCCGACCGCAAGTTGCCCGATCGGCGCGAGAGCCCCTGCACACTCCTCAACAACCAGGTTCGAACCCTGCCGGCGTTTCTGGATGCCGTCCGCCTCAATTCCGAGCTCCCGCAGCACGATCTGCATGATGCGGGCTGTGCAGCGCCCGCCATGGCAGGGACCCATGGTTGCGCCTGTGCGCCATTTCAGGGCATCGAGCGACTTGACAGGAAGGGCGCGATGCAGCGCATCTACAAGCTCGCCTTCGCTTACATGACAGCATTTGCAAACAGGCTCACCATACAGGGGGTTTTCCGCTATAAGCCGCTCTCTGCTTTCTTCATCCATCATCACGAGCAGCGGGGCGGGCACGCGCACCGGATCGAAATCCGCGTTCTCGCCCGCGCCGAGGCGCTCGGCCACCATGCGCGCCAAATCAACTGCAATGGCCGGCGCACTCGCAAGTCCCGGCGAATCGATGCATGCCGCATTGAAGAACCCCTGCACATCGGGCGCCTCGCCTACGATGAAATCCCCCACCCCGCTCGCATCGCGCGCCCGCAGGCCCGCGTAGGTGGCGATTACCTGGTCGGTCGAGGCCGCTGGCCAGGTGCGCCGCGCATGCTCCAGCACCTCGGAAAGGCCCTCCTCAGTGGTAGCAAGGTCATCCTTGCCGTCTGCCTGCACCGCATCGGGTCCGATGAAGATGTTGCCGAACGCAACCGGCGCCACGAGAACGCCCTTTCCCCTGGCAGCAGGCGTTTGGAACATGGTGCGCCGGAACGTCCCGGCAAGCGCGTTGTGGTAGAGCAGATACTCGCCCTTCACCGGCTCAATCTCAATCTTACGTTCGCTCACCAGGTTGTTTATCTCGTCGGAGTGGATTCCCGCGCAATTGACGATTGAACGGGCAGCGAAGCTGCGCCCACTCTGGACCTCCACGGAAAAGATGCCGTCCTCGCGGGATATGCCGACCACGCGCGCATCGAACATGAACTCGACGCCGTTGGCAGCGGCGTTCTCCGCCGCGCCATAGGTCAGCCCATACGGATCGCAGATGCCGCTCGAAGGCGCGCTGAGCGCAGCGACCGCATCGGGCGAGACGTTGGGCTCCATGGCCCGAAGCTCGTCGACCTCGATGATCGACGCGCCTGCAACGCCGTTTTCCTCCGCCCGTTTCAGGAGCGCTTCGAGCACTTCGCGGTCACTCTCGTCGAACGCAAGCACGAGCGCGCCGTTACGGAAGAATGCAAAGCCAAGCTCGCGTTGCCACTGGTCGAAGAGCGCCGAGCCCGCCACATTGTACTTGGCCTTGAGCGTGCCCGGAAGCGGGTCGAAGCCCGCATGCACAATGCCCGAATTGGCGCGCGTCGCACCGCACGCCAGGTCCAAACCTGCCTCCAGCACCAGCACACGCAAATCGAAACGCGCAAGCTCGCGTGCCGTCGCAGCCCCAATGACACCTGCGCCGATAACGATAACGTCGTATTGGTCCCTCATGCCCGCTCCCATCGTCGTTTTGCGTTCGCATCGCTGTTGCAAACAAGTTTAGCAAGCATGGCAGCGATGCCAAGCGGGACATCCATACGGCGCACGAACCAAATAAGGCAGAATGCATCATCAAAGAACACGCCTCGAAACTTCCCCTACAGCCTCCTGCGCATACGCATTCGCGCATGCACCTGAGGCATGTTTCTACGGTCACTTCGCCGAGTTAGATGGAAATCCCATTCTCATCCAGTTTTTTCGCGGATACGTGCGGGCTTTCTTTATTATGACCAAGAGGAACATAAAACCGTTTGAGCATGCGATGGGGGCGTATATGGAGTATCGGTTGGACAAGCGATCCGGCAACGAGCTTTCTGTGCTGGGGATGGGGTGCATGCGCCTTCCCCGCAAGGGAACCGGTATCGATATGCAACTCACCGAGCTCATCCTGCTCGAGGCATTTGAGCGGGGTGTGAACTATTTCGACACAGCCTACTCGTACGGCGGAAGCGAGGAGGCGCTCGGCGAGATCGTGGAGCGCAACAACCTGCGCCAGCACGTCTATATCGCCTCGAAGCTGCCGCACGGCAAGTGCCGCACGATCGACGACGTCGAACGGCTCTTCACCACCTCTCTCGAAAGACTGCGTACCGATTACCTTGACTATTACCTCATACACAACATCGTGATGGCGAGTCAGTGGCAGCGCTTGGTGGACTTGGGAATAGATGAGTGGATTGCGCAGAAGAAGGAAAGCGGTGCGATCCGTCGCATCGGATTTTCGTTCCACGGTGGTATGGCGGAGTTCCGAGAGCTGCTCGACGCCTACGATTGGGATCTCGTGCAGATCCAGTACAACTACGTGAACGAACACTACCAGGCAGGTCGCGAAGGGAGCGAACTCGCCGCGAGCCGCGGTATCCCCGTTGTCGTGATGGAGCCGCTTCTGGGCGGGCGGTTGGCTGCGGGACTTCCCGAGGGTACCGTGCATGCGTTCGAGAGCGCCGTACCCGGACGAAGCCCAGCCTCGTGGGGCTTGCGGTGGCTGTTCGACCAGCCGCAGGTGACGGTCGTGCTCTCGGGTATGAACTCTACCGAGATGCTGCACGAGAACATCGACACCGCTGCATCCACGGCGCCTGGCTCGATGACCGAAAGCGAACGCGTGGCCATCCGCGAGGCCAAGGCGGCTTTCGAGGAGAGCTTCAAGGTGCCGTGCACGGGTTGCAACTACTGCATGCCGTGTTCGAAAGGCATAAGCATCCCGTCGCTCTTCGCGGCGTACAACGAGAGTTTCTCGTTGGGTTGGCGCACCGGTTTTTTCCATTACATGATGAGCGTGGGCGTGACAAGCGGCGCGCCGCGCCTGGCTACGAGCTGTGTCAATTGCGGCGCATGCGTGAAGAAGTGCCCGCAACACATCAACGTGCCCGAGCGCATGGCCGATGTGGCGCACCGTCTCCAACCGCCTGGCGTGAACACGGCTTTGAAGCTGGCGAACCCTATTCTTTCGCATTGGTAAGCTTAGGGGCGCAAAAGCGCAAGACCGTCAGATCACTTGCGCCGCATCCCTGACCTTCGCAGATGGTGCCATCCAATTTAATGGGCGTCTTTTACCCGCTTGACCTGCGGCGTCATGGGCTAATCGGACACACATTATTTCCGCCAACCCAGATTTGTGGATCAGCCGCACGTGACCCACATTTGGCCAACAAAAAGGCCACAAGCGCAGAGCTGTAACCACAGGGAGGGTAGCCGCACTCTCCCCCACTTCGCCATTATGGCAGCAGCGGTGTCCTTTACGGTTACGACCTCGCTCTCGTAGCTGCAGCCCTTGGCCACGCTACCCGCGCCTCCTGCGCCTCGACGCCGCGAGAGCCAGAGCAGAAACAGCCACCAGCGCGAGCGCGACCGCGAATGCGCCTGCCAGCGGGTCGCCCGTCTTGGGCGAGGTGCCCGAACCCGAGGAGGACTTCTTCGTCCACTTGGCGTAGAGCGTGACGTCCTTGGTCACGGGCGCCGAGAAGTCGTAGGCCTCCTTGCACGCCTTGTCGGTGTACCAGCCGCCGAAAGTGTAGCCGGAGGCCGTGGGGTTGGCGGGTTTCTTCGCCTTCTCGCCATGCTCGACGGTCTGCGCGTCGGGCGCCTTGCCGTGGCCGTTCGCGTCGAAGGTCACCGTGTGGACGGCAATCCACTCGGCGGTGAAGGCGTGGTCGCCCTCCACCTTGTACTCGGCACCCGCCTCGTACTCCGATCCCTTCCAGCACTTGAAGGCGTAGCCCTTCTTCGTCGGCGCCTTGGGCAGCTTGACGGTGTCCCCCACGTTGGCTTCCATGGTGATCGTGCCGGTCTTGCCGTCGAGCGTGCCGCCCGCCAGGTCGAAGGTGAGCGTGCCCCTCCTCGCCAGAACCGGTGTGGATTTGTAAGTTGCCTTATAGGTTACGTCCCCGGTCACCTTGGTTAACTCGGGCTCCCAGCCGGCGAACTCGTACGTGTACTGCACGTCGGCGGCCTTCGTCGGCGTCGCGCCTGTATAGGTCGGCATCTCGCCATAGGCGACCTTGCTGCTCTGCAACACCTCGTCGCCGTTCTTGAACACCACGTCGAACTGCTGCTTTACCACCTGGGCCGACAGGCACATGCCGCCGCCGTTGGGAACAACGGCATACCAGCCGCCATCATCATGTTTAAGAGGGACCGTCTTCTCCTCATCGCTGAAGCCGCCTGTTATAGCCCAGCCCTTCGCAGTCTGCAGGTAGACTTTGTTGTCGGTCCCGTTCCCCCACTTTGCGACGTCGTAACTGTAGGTCTTATCGCCTACCTCTATGCTCTTCTTCGTTGTGCCAGAAAGCGACAGGATGTTGCCCTGCGAAGGTTGCTCGAGCTTGACGATGTAGTTGATCCTCGATTCGAGGTCCTTGTCCTCCACTAAGTCGGATCCGCTTTGCGACGTCGTCGCGATGCATCCACCCTGCCCCACGACGACTTTCCAAACCGTGACGTCCAGGTTTCCATTGCCATTTTGCATGATGCCCGCCGATTTGCCAGGTGACGCGGTCTTCACGCTCACGGTCCCGTCGACGAGAACCGTAGTATTCTTATCGGTATTAGTATTGGCTCTAACGCCGATGGCCTCGCCATCGGTTTCGTTATTCACCGCCACATTGCCCACGGCGACGTTTGCCTGCCCGCACGGGTTGTCCACATTCACGCCACATGCAGAAGCCTCGCTAGCCGCGGAGTCGTTTACGGCCGATACGTCAACCTTCCCGTTCACGGTGACGTTCGCCTTGCCAGGATTGTCATCCGATCCCGACTGAACGTGAACGCCTTCAACCTTTGCCTCATTAGATCTGCTCGTTGCCGTCACGCCACCCCTGATAAGCACTTCGGCTTCATTGTCGTGTGTTGAATCAGCGCCCACCGCATACCAAAAACCCTGACCCTTGCTATCCCGGCTAACAGAGCCCGTAACCTCGACCTTCACGCTGTTATCAGAGTAATCTACGGCGTTTGCATGAAGGGCATACATTGTGTCGTCACCGGACACGGCAATGTCCCCCACGACCTTCACGTTGTTGTATAGCCCACCTGTTTTATCGGAGTAGGGGACGTAGATGGGATTGGTTTGGTTGCCGGTGATTTCGTATGTTTCACTGTTCGCTTGGGCAGCGCCGCCCGCTTGGAGACCACTATCCGCTTGAGCAACGCCAGGCGCTAAACCGATCGCTAGCGCGATGCTCACGACTAGTGCTGCCAACCTGCCCGCGATCCTGCCGTCCCTGCCTGCCATGGACCTCGCCTCCGATCCGCCCTGGACCAACCTGGGAGAGCGCACCTTGCACCCCTGTTCCCTTATACAAACCATTCTACAGGCAATTCCGACCATCCCGCATGCTTTTTCATTTTTCGCTCGATTGCAATCGTAAGTCGAACACTGGGGGTAACCGCAACGGTTGCGGTTAGTCCAACAAAAAGCGGACGCAGGTGTTGCGCCTCCCTTCAATTCGGGACAGATTGAGGCTGGTGGCACCCCGACTACACGACCATCATCGTAGGATGCAACTCCTACTATTGCAGAAACTACAACGGGGACGTGCGCGACAACATCGACGAGTCCGGCGTGCCGGCTGCGTTCATGACCGGCGAGATCCGTGGCGACGGGCTCGACTAACGCGGAGCACGCCTGGAGCGAGGCGACGCAGGCCGAGCTCGACCGCTTCGGCTTCTCGGACCCCTACGACCCGCGGTTCATCTACGCCGCGGCGTTCGGCACCAAGATGATCGGCCGCGCCCAGCGGTGGCCCGAGGTCGACTTCTCGGCGCTCGCCGAGGTGAATCCCGACGTGGCGGGCTGGATCCGCGACCGCGGCTGGGTGCTCGAGGACTGGCACGCGCACAAGGAATCCTGACTGATAAGGCAGCGAGCTTCGAAAACGCGCCTCTGGAACAGCGCCAGTGCGGGCAGGGCTGGCCCCATGCGATGGGCTCCGATCCGACGTTTCCGTCCCGTGGCGTAGAGCCCTCTGCCCGACGCGATCATGGCG
This sequence comes from Eggerthellaceae bacterium, assembly GCA_017434045.1. Taxonomy (GTDB): domain Bacteria; phylum Actinomycetota; class Coriobacteriia; order Coriobacteriales; family Eggerthellaceae; genus UBA9715. Next base: position 1,661 of record JAFRGA010000007.1, on the reverse strand, counting down.
TTCTCGTTGCCGAAGGTGCAGGGCGGCTTGCGCGCGCATGGGCTTTCACAAGCGAGCGTCAGCTAATGGAGGAGTTGAGCAGGTCGCCTGGTACGCTGACGTGAGTGCTTTACTTGCCAGTGAGGCTCGAAGCAGGGCGGTCTATAATGGTTTTTGGTTCCCTAAGGAAGGAAAGCCGATGAAGCAGGTAGATGATATCAGCATAGACGAGCTCGAGGAAATGGCCGAAAACATGTACGGCGAGCTTGTGAAGGCTGTTGTCGACGTCGAGAAACGCACAATGGTCGTCGACGCCGGGTTGCATGTCGACGAGGAGCAGTGGCTGCTCGAGACGGGCTCGAGACAAAGTGACCTTTGGGGCATAAACCTATACCCCGACTCATTCGGCGACGAAGACTTCGTCGAGTTCGATTCGATGATCAACATCCGCCCGGCGCAGAATAATAGATCGCGTTCGGTTGAAGATGCGTCTACCAAGGCTCTGATAGTCGAAATCGTGAGGGAGATAGTACATGGCTAACTACGAAATCGACCGCGAGCGGTGGGCGCAGCTTTCAATTTTCGAGCAGATGGGCAACATCGGCGCCGAAGTGGGCAGAGCTGTGAACGCCACCCGCGCGGGGAAGGACAAGCGAGCGCAAGGCGCGATAGACCGCGCCGTCGACCTACTCGACGCAACCGTGGAGGTGCTCGTGGCTCAGAAGTCGCCGCGCGTGAAGGAGGTGCTGCGGGCCCGGGAGGAGTTTCTTCGGCTGTTCTTCGACGACACGTTCGAGGAAGATGCCGACAACATCGTGCGCTATTTCAACCTGTTCGCCATCGCTGCTCGCTCTTAGCGCAGATTCTGGGTTGAACGCTCCTCCTGGGGCGACGATACGGGACACGATCCGGAGGATCGGTTCGCTAAGCTGACAAAACCCCAAGATGCAGAGCTTTGGCCCCTACCTTTTGTACTTGGTGTTGAAGCTCTCGAAATCCCACCCGCTAGGGCCGTACTTCTCCTCGAGCTCCGCGCGGTAGGCGTGATATTTGTCGTAATACTCCTAAAACAGCTCTTCGTTATCTGCGTTGTAGTAAATGAGCGCGTAGTCCGCATATCCCATAAGCCGTGTGCGCTCGTTGACATCGAGCGTCCGGTTGTCCCAATTACCGCCGCTGATCATATCGAGGTCCTCGAGCTTGAGATTGACAAGCCTGTTCTCCATCTGATGCCTCCTTGGTCAAAGCGAACTTTGCGTGCCATGATACCCGTCTTTAGACATTAGCACCAGAAAAGGAATTCGAACTCGGAAGTCAGGAGCAGCACCAAATCGACTCGCATCGATGTGGAAAACGAGTTGGAAGGAGCTTTGCATGCGCTACACGAGCAGGGGCCTGCGGCGGAGCCGCGGAATGGACAAGTGGGACGTGACCCTGAGCCACAGGGACCCGCTCTCCGGGGAGCTGGTCTCGACCTACCACACCGTGGAGGCGAGGACGAGGAAGAAGGCGGAGAGAGCGCGCGACGAACTCGGGGTCCCGTTCGGCGACCCCTACGTGCTGGGCACGCCCGACCCGCAAAGCCGCCCCTACCACCCCACGCAGCTCACGCGCGACTTCCACGCGTTCTGCAAGATGAACGGCTTCGAGATGACCTTCCACGACCTGCGCCACACGTTCGC
>JAFRGA010000029.1 GCA_017434045.1 Eggerthellaceae bacterium | reverse complement strand
TTAGGGCATCTGTTTGGCACGAGGGCCATCGCCACCCTAATCGCGCTATGCAATGTGGTTATGGGCATAGGTTCGATGATCGGCCCGTTGGTTGCAAGCTTTATTATCCAGGTTTCCGGAAACATCTCGCTGTTCATGATGCTGAGTGCGGTGATATGTGCAGTTGTATTGGTGCTTTTCGTCACTGCAACATCGAAGCGCGCGATAGCGCGTATCAAGGCGGTCGAAGCGCAAGGTCAGGAATAGAGGAAATTGCGGTTTAGCATGTAAACACAGGGGATTTGTTCAACGAGCTGCGTGTCTACCATTGCTTTTTCATGGGTGGGAAAGAGAGATTAGAAATAGGAGAGTGTTTATGAAAGGTTTGGTTTTGGTCGAGCGAGACAAGCTCGAAATGCGCTGCGACCTTCCAGAGCCCAAATGCGGCCCCTTTGATGCAATAATCAAGCCCTATGTCGTAGCGCCTTGCACTTCGGATATCCATATCATGCATACCCCCGAAATGGTGCCTGGCTGCCTTGGTAAAGCCATCGGCCACGAGATTTGCGGCCACGTTATCGAAGTTGGCTCTGAGGTGAAGGATTTCAAAGTTGGCGACCGCGTTGCTGTCGGAGCCGCCATGAACAACTTCCGCACCAAAGAGGCTCAGGCGGGATACTCCCGCGCGCACAATATGACCGTCTATGGTCAAGCCTACGAGTGGCAACAGGGCGCTTTTGCCGAAAAGTACTTCATATATGATGCTGATATGAATCTGGCGAGAATTCCTGACGAAATCTCATGGGAGCAAGCTGTAATGCTAACGGATATGGCCGCCACCTCTTTCGAGGGGGTACGCAATGCGAATATTCGTTTCGGAGACTCCGTGGCCGTCATCGGCATCGGCGCCGTTGGCCTGATGGCGATAGCTGCTTCTGCGCTGCAGGGTGCCGGCCGGATTTTTGCCGTAGGTTCCAGGCAAATGACTTTCAATCTGGCAAAAGAATACGGCGCAACGGACTTTATTTCGTACAAAGAGGGCGATATAGTAGCCCAGATAGTTGCCGCAAACGGCGGCCCGGTGGATAGCGCCATCGTGTGTGGCGGACGCGATACGGGCACCGTGGACCAGGCCCTGTTTATGACCAAGCAAAACGGCACCATTATCAGTCTGGCAAGCTTTATGGGCGAAGCCGCAAAGCCTCTGAACTACTATGGCTTTCTTATGGACAAGACCTTCAAGAGCGTGCTCGTTGATGTGAACAGGGACGTTTTGGAACGATTGATGGTTTTGGTGCAATGCGGCCGTCTTGCCCCCGAAAAGCTTGTGACACACAAGCTGAACGGCTTGGAAAACGTAGAAACCGCACTAATGATGATGGACGGCGGAAACCGCGATTGCATCAAGCCGGTGGTGTATTTTGAGCAATAGAACGACCGCTCAAAAACAGCAAACAACAACGTTGGTGATGTCTTTATGACACCTGATGAAAGAATGGATATCGTACGCGACATATGCGCCCGCTATAACGGCGGGCGCACTGGCATGCTATTAAGCATTCTTTCGGATGTAACGGATCGCCTTCGCTATATTCCCGAGGAAGCGATTGAACACATTGCCGAAACCGCTGGCGTATCCCCTGCGACAGTGAGGCTTGTCTGCAGCCGTTCCGTACGCTACACAACCGACGAAGTGGGAAGACATCTTATCGTCGTGTGCGACGGATCCGTTTGCCATTGCCGCGGTAGCATAGAGATTATCCAGGCTCTTGAGTTTGCACTGGGCATCAAGCTCGGAGAGACGACCTCCGATGGCTCGTTTACGCTTAAGTCGGCAAGTTGCGTCGGTGCATGCGCGAGTGCGCCCGTGCTTATTGTTGATGAGACAATGCGCGGCCATGCTCGCAACAACGATATTCCTAAGATGATCGAACAGCTCAAAGAGGTTGAGAGCCGATGATTCTGGAGGATCTTGCAAACAAGGGCAGAGAGGCCCTCATACCTCAAGAGAAACTCGGCCTTCGAATCGAGGTCGGCTCTGGCACCTGCGGCCTTGTCGCAGGGGCAAAAGAGGTTGCAAAAGCTTTTGAGCAGGAGCTTTTAAAGGAATGCATTCCATTCCAAATTATCCCCACAGGCTGTGCGGGACTCTGTTGGGCAGAGCCTTTGGTTGCAGTTGTTCGCTCCGACGGCACTCGAGCGGTATACGGCAACGTAACGCCCTCACGCGCGAAGATGATTCTGAAATCCGAGCTTGCCGGAACGCGCTACGAGCGCGCGCTCTTAGAGCTTTGCCAGGTGGAATGTCCTCCTGGTTCTAATCAACTAGCCTGCAGAACGATCTCGTCATGTCGTCCGAGCATGGAAGTTCGACGCATATCCCATCGTTGCGGTTGGATACGGCAAGCTTCGCTTGCCGAGTATGCTGCAACCGGAGGTTATCGCGCTTTATATCGACTCTTATCAGGGGACCTGGACGCCCAAGGGTGCATCGACGAAATATCGCAATCCGGCCTGCGCGGATTGGGCGGCGCCGGCTTTCCTGCTGGCAAGAAGCTCGCCTCGGCGTTCGCGGTAGACGATTCTGTCAAATACGTCATCTGCAACGCCGACGAGGGCGACCCAGGCGCATACATGGATCGCAGCCTCTTAGAGGCGGACCCCCATTCCGTAATCGAAGGTCTTGCCATCGAGGGCTTTTGTCTTGGCGCAAAGGAAGGGTTCGTTTTCATTCGATCGGAATATGCGCATGCCGTCTCCTCCCTTCAGGAAGCAATCGATCAGGCTCAAGAGGCCGGTCTTTTAGGTAGCAACATCCTTGGGAGCGGATGGTCGTTTTGCGTGACCGTCGTACGAAGCGGGGGTACATACGTATGCGGTGAGTCTTCCGCCTTGGTTAACGCCCTGGAGAACAGAGTAGGCGCTCCGCAGGCTAAAGAAACCCATCTCAGCGAAATGGGCCTATGGGGGCACCCAACCTGTCTGAACAACGTCGAAACGTTGGCGAATATCCCCTTTATTATCAGGGAGGGAGCAGAACGATTTCGCGAACAGGGGACAGCAGAAAACCCGGGAACGAAAATGTTTTGCGTCACAGGATGCCATGAGCGAACAGGGCTCATTGAGCTGCCCTTCGGATCGCCTCTGAGGGCAGTGCTGGATACTTTTTCCCAAGGCAAAGCATCCCAATACAAAGCCGCGCAGATTGGCGGCCCCTCAGGGGTCATTCTTCCAGTTTGCCTGTCCGTATACCTCAGCTTTGAGGGTCTGGAAGCACACGGTGCCATTATGGGATCGGGTGGAATCGTATTCCTGTCCGAAAAGGTATGCGTTATCGAAACAGTCCGATACTTCGCCGAATTCCTTCATAGGGAATCTTGCGGCAGATGCCCTTCATGCAAGAAAGGCCTGAAAGAAACCCTTGATATCCTTACCCGGATCGTCGATGGAAAAGGCCTCAAGGAAGACCTCAAGCGGTTGCACTCTTTGGCAACGATCATCCCATCAGGCTCTGCTTGCGGGCTCGGCAAAGCCGCAGCCAATGCACTGGCCAGCGCACTTCGCTTCTTTCATAACGAATTTGAAGATCACATAGATGGCCGATGCAAGGCTCATGTGTGTAAAAACCTTATGCATTTTGACATCATCGCCGCGAAATGCCCAGGCTGCCGTTGCTGCCTCGCAACATGCCCAACCAACGCAATGCGAGGCACTTTCGGTAAACCGTTTTACATCGAGCAACATCTTTGCACGAAATGCTGGATGTGCACCAGCATGTGTCCTTACGATGCCGTATGCGCAGTCGAGGGCAATGCAAACGAAAGCGGCTTTTGATTGGATAGCGGGCAACGTTCATTTCGTATTCTTATTCGAGCACGATCAGATCGCCGCGATGCATCATTGGCTCTTCCACCATGGCAGCGAGCGGACGGCTTGCGGCAAACTTGCATATATTGCGCTCTTCTTATTTTCGCAACTACTATAGAAGGAGCCCGACTCATCAATCGGGCTCCCCTTTGTACGCTATCCCCTCGGAGGCCTCAGAGATTATGCCTTCGTAGCATATTCCACATTGGCACGCGAATCCTCGTATGGGGGTAGCTCGAACACGTGATAATGCTTCCCCTTCACGCGGGCGAGCGCCTGGCTGTACGGGGACTCTGGGTCGGCGTCATCGCCGAACGCCAGCGCGAACGTCGGGCAGCTGTTAGCACACAGCGGCTCCTCACCCTCGGCGAGACGCGTAGCGCAAAACGTGCACGACTTCTTGTAAATCGGCATCCAGTTCATGTGCAGGTCGGGATATACGCCCGCCGGGCGGTCGATGCCCACACCGGAGCCGTTCGTGCGCACGGTCACGCGGTATTCATCGTCAGCGAGATGATTGCCCATTTTGCACGACATGGCGCAGGTCCAGCAGCCAATGCAACGTCCAAGGTCAACAAGCATTTTCTTCGTCATCTTAGGCCTCCTTCCCCGCCTCGTACTTGCGGATGTTGCACCACGAATCCCAATAGCAGTCGCTCGAACCGATTTCCCCGGAAATCGGGTCTAAGAACGCGTCAAACGCGTGTCCAGCCGCTATCCAGTCTTCCGCCCATTTCTCCTCGACCGCTTGGTTGGTCTTCTCGGATGCATAGGTGGTGACGCACTCGGCGTACGTGCCTTCCTCGAACTGGCGGGCACGCCAGCCGAACCACGTGTGCACCGTGCCCGCAGGCACGCACTCGTCGATTTCGAGGCGCGTAACCACGTGGCCCATCTCGTTGTATACCTCGACCATGTCGCCGTCCTCGAAGCCGAGAGCACGCGCGTCGATCGGATTGAGGCGCGTGGCCGGTGAGCCACCGGAGAGCTCGACATTGATCGGATCGTCGGTGAAGCTCGATTGCATGAAGAAGCGCTGGCGTCCGCTGAAGAACTGGAACGGATACTCTTCGGACTTGCCCACGGCAATGGTCTCGCGCGGATGCGTGATGGCCAGGCCCAGACTTGCCAGGTCCTCGGCGTACAGTTCGAGGCGACCCGTTCTCGTTTCCCATTGACCCTGGTCGGCAACCCAACCGTCGTAATACATCTCCGGCGCATTGAATCGGATGGCTTTCTCTTCATGCAGGCGCTCGATAGTGATCGGCGGGTCGACGGTCGCAATCAGCGGATACTCCGACTGCAGGCGGATGGCGCACCACTCGTCGTTCGTCTTGTCGAAGTACTCGCCGTAGCCCATGCGCTTGCCCAGAGCGCTCCACAGCTCCACCGGATCCATAACATCGGCGGCGGGCTCGATGGCCGGTTCCTGCAACACCACGTGGTTGTAGCACGCTGCCATAACGATGTCCTGACGCTCGAATGCCATGGCATCGGGCAGCACATAGTCGGCCAGTTCGCCCGTATCGGTCAGCCACACGTCGATGTCCACGACGAGCTCCATATGCGAGAAGATGCGCAGCCAACGGTTGCGGTCGGGTTGCTGGTGGACGGGGTTGCCCTCGGTCTTGATGAACGCCTTGTAGGGGCTGTCGTCGGAATCGGCTTCAGCGAACCACTTCCATTGACGCATGGTCTTCGCGCGCAGGTCTCCGGGGCCATTCGGCATGCTGACTGCCGCATCGTTGAGAACCAGCGGCCAGCACTGCGTCTGAAGGCCTTCGATGATGCCGTTGTACTGCTTGCCCAGACGGCCTGTGAGCATGCCGAGCAAGTTGAAGATTCGGAACGTCTCGAGCGCATTGTAGTAACGCAGGCCGTAGCCGGTGGCGATGAAGGCGTTCTCGGCCTCGACCCAGCGCTTCGCGAGCGCCGTGATGGTCTCGGCTGGCAGGCCAACCTTTTCGGCAACTGCCTCGGCGCTCCACTTAGCTGCTTCTTCCTTCAACAGCGTGAGCGCGGTGGCAAGCGTCTTGCCCTCATATTCGTATCGGCCGAACATCGCGATGTCTTCAGAGGGATAGTCGCCCTTCGGGGCGCTCACGGGTGCCACGGCGCCAGCGGTATTGTCGTAGACCAGGTAGTCGTCGCCCGCCCTGGCCAGAAGGCCAGTCTCCTCATCGACCAGATAGGCTGCCACGGTGTTCTTCAGCAGGTAGGCGTAATCGCACGCGTCGTTCTCCATGATGTAGTCGACGAACGCCATGGCCATATGGCCGTCGGAACCGGGATGCACGCCGTAGAACTCGTCGGCGAAACCGGCCGTGCCGTCGAACACCAGACCGATGTCGACGATCGTGGCACCTGCATCGCGCGCTGCGACCAGGTTCTTCGCGATGCGCATTTGGTTCTCGATGGGATTGCACCCCCACACATAGA
>JAFRGA010000028.1 GCA_017434045.1 Eggerthellaceae bacterium | reverse complement strand
GATGGAGGCGTAAGACATGGCTGAGAAAGCATATGGTCTTCTGATCAACTACGAATACTGCACCGGTTGCATGTCCTGCGAGATGGCTTGCTCCGTCGAGCACGATATCCCGGTGGGCCAGTATGGCATCAAGATGGTCGAGGTCGGTCCGTGGCAGATCGACAAGAAGAATTGGCAGCTCGACTACGTGCCGATTCCGACCGATATGTGCGACCTGTGCGCTGGGCGCGTTGCCAAGGGCAAGAAGCCTACGTGCGTGAAGCATTGCCAGTCGCTGTGCATGGAGTATGGCCCCATCGATGAGCTTGCCGCCAAGATGGCGACCGCCACGACCAAGAACGTGCTCTACGTCCCGAAGGCCGGCACGGTGGCTTAGCGCCGAAATCTGAATGCGAGTGGGCTGGGTAAAGCTCGGCCCACCCGTTTTCGTTGAAGTACTTGGGAGCTGCTGATGTGCGGAGGGTATACGCGAGTTTGCGTGCAGTGTGGCATGTGCGGCAAGGTCGATCAACGGCCGCTTATTGAAAGCGGTGTGTGCGCGATTTGCGGCCACGTGAACTATCCCGCTGTTGCGCGGTGTTCTGAATGCGGAGCGCCATTGCCCAAACCGCCCGGAAGCCCGGCTGATAACCAAAGTGCGTTATCCGCAACCGAAATGCGCGATTTGAGGAAATGAAATGATTAACAAAGACGATTTCAAGCCCATCGAAGTCGGCGAGTCCATTCCCGTCGACGAGGCAGTTGCGCCCCGCAACTCGATTGGCCCCAAGCCGGAAGGCGAAGGCGCTGTCGAGATTTACTGCACGGTTTGCGGGCAGTCTGCCAGCGACGGTCGCTTCTCGGGGTATGGCCCCAGCATGGAGTGGTGGCACACGATCGCCGGCACGCTCGACGAGATCCAATGGGTCTATCAAACCGACAAGAACTACTGGGACAAGGTCGTCGGTCCTCGTGCGCGTTGCGGCTGCGGCCAGGGCACGCCTCCGTGCGACCCCATGAAGTGGAGCATCCGCCAGATCCCAGCTTCCGAGTAACGCTGTATATCAGCGCTGCAACCAATATCTGTAACTCCGTGTAAAGGATAGAGGTACTAAAAAATGGAGGGTAAAACCCAAGAACCCATGACGGTGAACGGTCCGCTTACGCCGACCGCATCGTCGTATATCACCAAGTCCAATCAGAAGACTCCGCGCTATGCGTGGATAGTCTGGATCGTCACGTTCCTCGTGAGCTTCGCCGCCCCGCTCGGGCAGTTCAAGCTCGTTTCCATCCCGCTGTGGTTCATCTACGTTCCTGGTGTGAGCCCCGAAGGCGGCTTCATGATGGACGCTGCAGGCTTCGGCATGCTCATGACGGTCGTGTCGCTCATCGGTATCGTGCTGGCCTTCCCGGCTGCATTCATCTGCCGCAAGCTCGGCCTGAAGAACACGATTCTCGTCGCGACGCTCGGCGTCATCATCGGCGGTATCATTCCGCTCGTCGCTGGCACAAACATCCCGGCACTCTACGTTGGTCGATTTATCGAGGGTCTCGGCATTGCCCTGACCGGCGTCGCAGCTCCGACCATCATCACGCTGTGGTTCCCCGAGAAGACCCGCGGCGTCATGCTCGGTTTGTGGTGCTGCTGGGTGCCGCTTTCGATTACGCTCGACTCGCTGGTGTGTCCGGCGATTGCACCGATTTACGGCTGGCAGGGCGTCTTCACGTTTGTGGTCATCTTCGCCGTCGTCGCGCTCGTGCTGTTCATGGCCTTCTGCAAGATGCCCGACACGCGCGAGGCTGACTACGGCGTCGAGGGTGGCGTGTCCGAGTGCATCGCGCTGCTCAAGAACAAGAACATCTGGCTGCTCGGTATCGTGTTCTTCGTGTTCATCGCTGGTCAGACGGGCATCGTGAACACCTATCTGCCGAACTTCCTGCAAACTGCTCCGACTGCTACGCCTCCGGGATTCGGTTGGGATGCAGCGACCGCCGGCATCGGCCTAGCCGTCGTCACCACCATCGGCATCGTGTCCAACCCTGCAGGCGGCGCCATCTGTGCTGCGTTGCCGCACCACCTGAAGCGCATCGTCCCTGTCTCGGTGGCAGTCATCTACCTGTTCTGCTTCTACTTGATGTTCCAGACCGAGTCCGTGCCCCTGTGCTGGGTCGGCATCGTCCTCATGGGCATCTGCGCCGGCCTCGGCGGCGGTGGTTTGCGTCCGCTGGCGCCTGCCATCATGCACCAGAGCGCCATGGCTGCAACTATGGGCATGGCTGTATTGCAGTTCGCACAGTGCGTCGGCAACTGCTTCAGTCCCATTTACGGCAGCCTCATCGACGCTGGCACCCCGTATTGGGATGCATGCTTGATGACCATCGTTCCGATGTCTGTCGTCATGCTGGTTTGCGCACTCTTCATTCGCCCGGGTAAGAATTCCGAGTATCAGAAGGTTCGCGAGGAACAGCACAAGTAAACGTTGCCTCATATTGTCGAGAGCCGCGCCGAAGGGGATCGTCCTCTTTGGCGCGGTTTTTTGCGCGGACAAAAGCCCAGGTGAATCGCCTGATACTTTTAGCATGAGATACGAAAAGCGCAGATTGTGGGCACAAATCAGGTTTTCCGAAGGATGGGGCTCCATGGTTTGAAAGTAACGTTTTTGCTGGAAGAGTCCGTCGAGGGGCGGGAAGGGGGAAGACGAAACGCGGTAACGGCGTGCCGCGTGTAACTGGAAAGCCCATATCTGTAACACCGTGAAAGATAGAGGTAAAACATGGAGGG
>JAFRGA010000027.1 GCA_017434045.1 Eggerthellaceae bacterium | reverse complement strand
TTCAAAACCCCCCCGACCCTTTAACGCATCCCTTTGGCAATCCCAAATCAAAACGATCATTGAGCAGCAGTAAGGCGGATACCGACGTAACAGGCCTCTTCGGGCATCTTCGAAATAGAGTACATATCATCGAGCGGCACAGCCGAGATCTTCCAAGTACAAGTTGTGTCATCCGCTTTCAGCGTGCCGAGGCTGTACGTGTTACCCGAATCGTCAACACCAGAATCGGAAATACTCTCGGGATCGAAGCCGGTCTTCTGCAAAGCGTTCTGGACAGCGACCTGCGGATCCGCCGTTGAGAAGTCCGCGTAGCGCACGACCATGCTCTTCACGCCAGAATGCTCGGAAACGAATTGCCACGAACCGACGAGCAGCTTGGTGGCTTGGGGTGCTGTGAGGTTCGAAATACCCTTGGCATAGTATGCGGCAGCTTCATCCGTCGTCATGTCGGCGGGAAGCTTGTAGAGAATCATGTCCTCTGAATCGTTCTCGCTCGAAGCGTCGTAAATCGTATATTCGGACGCTTGGAAAGCCTCTTTAACGCCTTTGTCGTTCATGTTTATGAGCTCGGTCATATTAGGAATGGTTTCGATAGACGCTTGCCTTGAAAGGTTCGTCGCAATTGTCTGCTCAGCTTGGGCGGTTTCGCGTAGGGCGGCAAGAACAGTGCTGTTAAGGAAGATGAAACCGATGACAGCGGCTGCTATAACCACGATGAGCACGACAAGACGCTGTCCAACGGGCATGCTGAACGGCCTACGCAAAGGAGCACCGTCGAGATAGGCTACTTCACCTTGAACGTCGGAATAGGTTCGGCGGTTCGTGTAGTGCAGGAAATCGCCGAGCGAGAACTGTTTTGCCATGATTACTACTCCTGGTGGGTTTGTGTGTATTGGGCATTAGAGCATCGGAGCATCGAACGTCGGTGATAGGATGCACAGCCGAGGTGGTCGGATGATCGATTTATCCATATTTACTACAGCTGAAGCATGGATTTCCCTTATAACGCTCCTGTTCCTGGAAATCGTCCTCGGCGTTGACAACATAGTCTTCATTTCGCTCACAACGAACCGCCTCCCACCGGATAAGCAGCACATCGGCCGCAAGCTTGGGCTTGCTGGCGCAATGATCATGCGTATCCTCTTCTTGTCGGCCGCTTCGTACCTCGTGCATATGACCGCCCCTCTATTCAATGTTGAACTTGGCTTTTGGTCGCGGGGAATCTCAATTCGCGATCTCGTCTTGCTGCTAGGAGGCCTCTACCTCGTTTACAAGGGAATCTCCGAGCTGAGGGGAACCATTAGCCTTGAAGATCTGAAGCACGAAGAGGAAACAGGAGAGGTCGGCGGTAAGCGTATCGGGCTGTTCCAAGCTGTAAGCACAATCATGGTCATGGATGTCATCTTCTCCATCGATTCGGTGATCACAGCCGTGGGTCTCGCGCAGCACCTGATCATCATGGTCCTCGCCGTAGTTCTGGCGATAGCCCTGATGATGATATTCATCGACGCGGTTGCCGACTTCATCAACCGGAACATCGAGATGAAAATCCTCGCCCTGACGTTCATAATGCTCATCGGATTCCTCCTGATACTCGATTCGCTTGGCTTGGAATCAGGCTTCGAGGTACTTGACATGAGCATGGAGAAGCTCATGGTGTATTTCGCCATGCTCTTCTCGGTTATTATGGAAATGCTGCAGATAAGGTACAAGCGCAATTACGACAAATGGCGTGACGAGCACGAAGGCGACGAGGACTAGCGGCTAGTCCTCGTCCTTAGGCCCGTATTGGTCCAAGGCTTCGTCGGAGACGATGAAGCGCGCTGCGCCTTCCAGGACAGTTGCCCTGAAGGGCGTCGTGAGCTTGAGAGGCTCACCGTCATACTGAATGGGAAGCGGCGGATCCGCGATCACCTCCACTTCACGCCCCCTCAGCACTTCAATGGAATCCCCGCGTGAGGGCATGTTCCCATCTCTGTCGAGCGTCGCGGCGATGAAGGCTGGGATGAGCTCGATGGCGTTCTCGGCTCGGAGTACGACGATGTCGAAGAGGCCATCGCGGGCAGACGTCTTATGTGTGATCGGAATTTCGAACTGGATCTTCGAGAAGTTCACGAGCATGACGCCGAGGCCCTCGGTCTGAATCGTTTGCCCATCGATGTTGATCGTGAGCTTAGATTTTTGAGGCTTGGGATTCGTAATCGCTGCCTGGAAATACGCAGCGGGACCAAGGCGTTTCTTTGAGGGAAGGGCATCGTGCATGATCGCGGCATCGTATCCTGCGCCCGCCATAATCGAGAAGCCGATCTTCTTGGAGCCTATCTCGATCTGCCCGATGTCGAAGTCGAGGACGTTCATATCGCGAGCCATCGTCGCGATCGAACGGGGTTCGTAGGGCATGAGCAGGTTGCTTGCAAGCAAATTGGCCGTGCCGGCAGGGAAGGGGAGAACGGGGATGCCCGTGCCAGCCAACTCGTATGAGACGGAGGCAATCGTGCCGTCGCCGCCTGAGACGACAACCGCGTCGAAGTAGTCCGCATCCGATACGAGCGACGCCGGGTCGGTGGCGCCGTCGGTGTAACGCACGCAGGCCTCATCGCCATCGGCAAAGGCCAGGCGCATGAAGTCGTATATGGCGTTTTCGCCAAAGCCTGCCGATGTGTTGATTACGACGAGCAGCTTCATGGAAAACCTCAACATCATCTGTACCAGTGACTTGATGTTATGATGGTAACGCATATCAACGTTTACGCAAGGTGGGGATTGACCACATGTACATTGCTTCCCAGCAGGAGCTCGAAGCATTCGTGGAACGCGCTGGCTCATCGAGTGTCCTGGCGGTAGATACCGAGTTCCTCAGAGAAAAGACGTATTATCCCAAGCTTTGCCTGATGCAGCTTGCAACCGACGACGAGATCGCCATAGTCGATCCGTTCGAGGTGGAAGACTTGAAAGTTCTCGCACCCCTTTTCGAGAACGAGGAAATCGTCAAGGTTTTCCATGCCGGACATCAGGACATAGAGATCATCATCTACGATATCGGATGCGTACCGCGTCCAATCTTCGACACGCAAGTTGCCGCTGCCCTGCTCGGACAAGCCCAGCAAATAGGCTACTCCTCGCTCGTGCATTCGCTTTGCGGCGTCAAGCTTAAGAAAACCGATTCATTCAAGGACTGGTCGGCACGTCCCCTCTCAGAATCGCAGATCAACTATGCGAAGGACGACGTGGTGTACCTTCCGAAGATGTACAAGTCCATGAAGGACACGCTCACCGAAAAAGGGCGCATGAGCTGGCTCGACGCTGAGTTTGAAGAGATGACCGATCCGGCAACGTACATAGCCGACGAACGTGAGCGCTTCAGACGGCTGAAGCATTTCACGCAGCTGTCGCGCCGTCAGATGGCAGCAGCGCGCGAAATTGCAGCTTGGCGCGAGATTGAGGCGAGAAAGCGCAACGTCCCGAGAAAATGGGTGATAACCGACGAGCAGATCGTAGAGGCTTGCAAGCGCGAACCGCGCACGATCGACGAGCTGTTCATGGTCCGCGGCATGCGCGAGAGGCTGACGACGCGTGACGCGCGCGATATCATAGAGCTCGCCGTGGCAGCCCTCGATTCCGCGCCCGACACCTGGCCGGAGGTTCCCAACTCAAGCAAGAGCGAGCCGAACGTAGATGCGCAAGTTGACCTGCTCATGAGCATCGTCCGTATTCGCGCGACGGAGTATGGCGTTGCCGTCCCGACGCTTGCGAGCCATTCGGACCTCGTGGAAGTTGCGAGAGGGCATCGAAAGGGTATCGACTTGCTCAAGGGGTGGAGGCGTGAGCTCGTCGGCGCGGAACTCGTCGATTTCATGGAAGGTCGCCTGACGCTGTCCATAAAGAATGGGAAGGTCTCGATTTCGAAGGCGTGCAGCCAGTGATGAGCTCTGACGTGCCTTGCCGCCGTCGTTTAGATCCCGCGGTTTCAAACATATCGGTAACATAGTGAAAACACGAACAAATGAGCGCTATAATCTCGTAGAACAAACAACGTTGGAAGAGAGGGTCCCATGTCGTATTGGTTTTTAATCATTGTCACGCTCGCGCTTGGCCTGGGTGCTTCTGGCTACGTCAATTCGCAGCTTAGGAAGTACTCGCAAGTACGCTCTTCGAGCGGCATCACCGGCGCCCAGGCGGCAGAACGCATGTTGCGTGCTAACGGCGTCACGGGCGTCGTAATCCAACGCGGGAACGAAGGCCAAGACCATTTCGATCCGCGTACCAACTCGATTGCGCTCAGCCCCAGCGTGTACGACAACTGCTCTGTAACCGCCTACGCCACTGCGTGCCACGAAGTGGGGCATGCCTGCCAGTTCGCCCAGGGATATGGGCCCCTCAAGATACGCTCCGCCCTGTGGCCTGTAGCCAATTTCGCTTCCAACATATGGTTCTTTGTGCTCATAGCCGGCATTTTCCTCGTCATGAACTCCCTCATCGACATCGCAATCGTCATGTACGCAGCCGTCGTTCTCTTCCAGATCGTCACGCTGCCTGTCGAGTTCAACGCATCGCATCGCGCCATGGACTACATGAAGACCATCGGCCTTCCCGAGGGTGAGGTTGCCGGGTCCTTCTCGGTGCTCAGGGCTTGCGCACTCACGTACGTGGCCGCCGCCTTGGCGTCGTTGCTGCAGTTGGTCTACCTGCTCGGCATGCGTCGCGATTAGCCATGGCGTCCGAAGAAGGCTTCCAGAACCAGCAATACGGTACTTCCCAGCAGGGGCAAAGCGGCGCCTTGAGCGTCTCTGCGGCCATGTCCTTGGCCAAGCAGTCATTGGAGTCGCTGACTGTCCGCATGGTCGGCGAGGTATCCGAGGTCTCAATAAAGGCGGGGTACAAGGCTGCGTACTTCACCGTGAAGGACTCCTCCGCATCCCTTCCGTGCATGATGTGGAACAACAGGTATCGTGCTTCCGGCATCCAGCTGGCTGTCGGCCAGCTTGTAGAGCTCACCGGGAGATTCACCCTCTATGCGGCGAAGGGGCGCATGAACTTCGACGTGTTCACCGTCGCGCTCGCCGGCGAAGGGGACTTGCGTTTAAAAGTCGCCAACATCGCCCGCAAGCTCAAGGCGGAAGGGCTCACCGACCCTGCCCGGAAACGCGCGCTGCCGGTTTTCCCCGAGCGCATCGGTTTGGTCACATCGCCGCGCAGCGCCGCGGTCCACGACGTCCTGCGCACGCTCAGGCGCCGTTTCCCCGTTGCGACCGTCTTGCTCGCAGGTGTCCCGGTCGAAGGCGTCAACGCACCTGCAGGCATCATCGAGGGGCTCCGATGCGTTGTGTCGTCTGGTGCGCAGGTCGTGCTCGTCGTACGGGGGGGCGGGTCCTTCGAGGACATGATGCCATTCAACGACGAGATGCTCGCACGCGCCATAGCCGCCTGCCCCGTGCCGGTTGTCACAGGAATCGGCCACGAGGTCGATACCGCCATCGCAGACATGGTTTCGGACTTCAGGGCCTCAACGCCAACTGCCGCCGCCGAGGCGGTCAGCCCAGCGCGTGAAAACCTTGACGCCCTCATGTCGGCGCGTGCACGTTCTCTCTCCACGAATGTCTCGCTTTCAATCGAGAGGGCCCGCTCGCAGGTCCAGCGCGTGTCCGAAAGGCCCATTTTCGAGGATCCGATGCTCCTGTTCGCGGCTGACGCTCAGTACATCGACGCAACTGCAGAACGGCTTGCACGCGCTGTACCTGCTCGTCTCGAGCGTCAAGGGAAAGAGATAGAGGTGATCTCGGGTCGTTTGCAGCGCCTTGGCGGGTCTCTTACCGAACGCTTCAACTACCAGATGCGCGCCTCGGCCGCGCGACTGGACGACCTTTCGCCTGTCAACACCATAGCCCGCGGTTATTCGATTGCGCGCGATGGGCAGGGCGGCATCCTAAAATCCGTTTCACAGGCGCCAATTGGCTCCCAGGTAAGCGTTACGCTCATTGACGGAAATCTGACCTGCGACGTTGTCGGCATATCACCGTTCTCGGAAAACGGGGAGGAATAGATTATGAACATGGAACCGAAATCATTGGACGAGATGACGTTTCGCGAGGCCATGGCCGAACTAGATGGCATCGTTGCACGTCTCGAGAGCAACACGATGGAGCTCGAGGATTGCCTCAAGGGGTACGAGCGGGGCGTCGCATTACTTGCTGAGCTGCAAAAGCGCCTGAATGAAGCCGAGCAGAAAGTCTCGGTCCTGATGGGCGAGCTTTCCGGCGAGAAAGATGACGCCGAACGCGACACAACGTTATCGTAGAGATCCTCACATTGGGCTCTCGCGATTCAGGCGTCGTAATAATTGTCTTATTTGTATGATTCTCCTATCTGGAGATTCATCCGTAGATACAATTGACGGGCGATAGGAACGCAGTCCGCTCAAAGCGAGAAGGGGAGCGCGTGAAAACCATCACTTTCGCTGTGCCTTGCTTCAATTCAGCCGAATACATGGATAAATGCATCGAATCGCTCGTTGCGCTTGACGATGGCACCGGCGATATAGAGGTTCTTATAGTCAACGACGGTTCCACCAAGGACAACACAGCCGAGAAGGCTGACGAATGGCACGAGCGTTACCCCGATGTGGTTTACGCGATCCATAAAGAGAACGGCGGCCACGGTTCGGCCGTGAATGTCGGCTTGGCGAACGCGCGGGGCCGTTACTACAAGGTAGTGGACTCCGATGACTGGCTGGATGCCGACGCGATGAAGCCTATCATGGCATACCTGCGCAGCCAGAGCGAGCTGCGAGATGCCTGCGATCTCGTCATCGGCAACTACGTGTACGAGAAGGTGTACGAGGGTACGCGCACCGTCATCGATTACAAAAACGTATTCCCGACTGAAACGGAATTCACCTGGGATGATGTTGGAAACTTCAAGCCGAGCCAGTACCTGCTCATGCATTCGGTCATCTACAGGACCGAGCTGCTGCGCGATGTGAAGCTCGTGCTTCCCGAGCATTGCTTCTACGTCGACAACGTCTTCGTGTACGTGCCGCTTCCCACGGTTTACTCGATTAAGTACTTCGACGCGGACATGTACCGCTATTTCATCGGCAGGGAAGGCCAGTCCGTTAACGAGGAAACGATGAAATCTCGCATCGACCAGCAACTACGCGTCACGCGCTTCATGATCGACGCAGTCGATTTGAACAAGGATGTCGTGCAGAAGAAGCTGCGTCGCTACATGGGCAACTACCTCTCCATGATGATGTGCATCTGCTCGGTGTTCCTGCGCATGATCAACACCGAGGAAGCAGAGCAGAAACGTGCCGACATCTGGGACTACCTCAAAACGCGCAGGCCTGGTATGTACCAGCAGGTTCGTTGGAATGTCCTCAACCTCGGCACAAACATTCCCACAGAGTTGGGTCGCCGCTTAGGACTTGGCGGATATCATCTGGCGCAGAAGATTTTCAAGTTCAATTAAGGTTTTTTATAACACGCTTAACCTGATCAATAGCACTTGATAATCAGTCTGAGTTGTCAGATTATGCTCTCAATTAGAGTCGTTTAGAGATAGCGGGTTTTGATGAAGCAGACGTTCGACGTAACGGGCATGACATGCGCCGCTTGCGCCACGCATGTCGAGAAGGCGACGATCGGCGTTGCCGGCGTCGAGGGCGTTGCGGTGAATTTGCTGAAAAACAGCATGGAAGTCGAATACGATGGCTCACCTGATACCCTTTCAGCCATCAGCACCGCCGTACAGAAGGCAGGTTACGGTGCGAGCCCGCGCATTTCAGAAGGAGCGGGTTCTCCTTCGACCACGATAGCAAATAAGCCCAAAAACCAGGCTGCCGAGGAGGCGCGTAAGGTTCGCAACCGCCTGATCGCCTCGCTCGTCTTCACCATCCCGCTGTTCTACATCTCTATGGGCCATATGTTCGGATGGCCCCTACCGGGGTTTTTCCATGGGTCGCACAACATCATGATTTTCGCGTTGACCCAGTTCCTGTTGCTGATACCGGTCATATTCGTGAACTTCAAGTTCTTCCGTGTGGGATTCAAGACGCTTGCGCACCTTTCCCCGAACATGGACTCCCTCATCGCGCTCGGCGCCAGCGCTTCGACGGTTTACGGAATCTACGGGCTGTACCGCATCGCGTATTTCCTGGGTATGGGCATGCCCGATGAGGCATCCGCCGCCGGGATGGACCTATATTTCGAATCTGCTGCGATGATACTGACGCTCATAACGCTTGGAAAGTATTTCGAGGCGCGGGCGAAGGGTAGGACGACCGATGCGATAACCTCCCTCATGGACCTGGCCCCCAAGACAGCAACCCGCATCGGGGACGACGGCTCAGAGGAGATGGTTCCCGTCGAGCAGGTACGCGTAGGCGATTTGCTGGTCGTGCGCGCAGGCGAGTCCGTTCCGGTGGACGGGGTTATCGTGGAAGGATCCGGATCGCTTGACGAATCGGCCATCACAGGCGAGTCCGTGCCGGTCGACAAGCTGTCAGGCGACCGCGTTACCGGTGCAACCATCAGCAGGTCCGGTTACTTCGTCATGCGCGTCGAGCGCGTCGGCGACGACACCACGCTTGCCGGCATAATCCGCCTCGTAGACGAGGCGACGAGCACCAAGGCCCCCATCGAGCAATTCGCCGACAAGGTGGCGGGTGTCTTCGTCCCGATTGTCATCGCCATCGCCGCCGTTGCCTTCGTGGTGTGGATGTTCTTCCTCGGTTCCACGTTGGAAACCGCGCTCACCCACGCGATCACGGTCCTCGTCATCTCTTGCCCCTGCGCACTCGGGCTGGCGACGCCGACTGCCGTCATGGTCGGAACGGGGCGTGGTGCCGCGAACGGCATATTGATCAAGTCAGCTGAAGCGCTACAGAACGCCCACGACCTGAAAACGGTCGTTCTGGACAAAACCGGAACCATTACCACCGGCTCACCGCAGGTCGTCGCAGTGGAGCTCGCGCACGACGCCGACATCATCGACCTGCTCAACGCTGCCTACACCATCGAGAGCCCCTCGGAACATCCGCTTGCCCGTGCCGTGTGCGACTACGCACAGGCATGCGGCGCAAAGGCGATCACCACCGATTCGTTCGAGCAGGTTGCCGGAGGAGGTCTAATCGCGAACAGCGCGAGCAAGAGGCTCGTAGCAGGAAACACTTCGCTGATGTCTGGAAACGACGTTGATATATCTGAGCTTACGGAGCGCGCCAACTCCTTGGCCGAGCAGGGGGCAACTCCCTTGTTCTTCGCCGCAGAGGGGCGGCTGCTCGGCCTCATAGCCGTTGCCGATGCCGTAAAGCCCTCGAGCAAGCGCGCTATCGCCGAGTTGGGCGATATGGGCGTCAAGACCGTCATGCTCACCGGCGACAATGCCCGTACAGCCCAGGCAATTCAGAGGATAGTAGGTGTTGACGAAGTCGTATCCGACGTCCTTCCTGCCGATAAGGACCAAAAGGTCCAGCAACTGTCCGCCGATGGGAAAGTTGCCATGGTCGGGGACGGTATCAACGACGCCCCAGCGCTCGTCAGGGCAGATGTGGGTATTGCCATCGGCGCTGGTACGGATGTCGCCATCGAGAGCGCCGATATCGTGCTCATGAGAAGCGATCTGGCTGATGTTCCGGCGGCTATCCAGCTGTCCCGCGCTACGCTTACGAACATCAAGCAGAACTTGTTCTGGGCGTTGTTCTACAATGCGGTATGCATACCGGTTGCTGCAGGCGTCCTCTCGCCGCTCGGTATCAACCTGAACCCCATGATTGCAGCTGCGGCGATGAGCCTCAGTTCGGTCTGCGTCGTGAGCAATGCCTTGCGCCTGCGCGCCTGGAAGCCGAAATTCACGCATGGGCAAGAAGAAGATGCGGGGGCGCTGTTCGCAGAGCTGCCCGTCATCGAACTGGAAACGGAGGAACTGATGGAGAAAACGTTCAAAGTTGATGGCATGACCTGCATGAAGTGCGTAGCCCACGTCAAGAAGGCCATGGAGCGCGTCGACGGCGTCGAGGAGGCCGTCGTCGATCTCGATTCCGGCATCGCCGTTGCCAAGATGTCCGCTGACGTTGCCGCCGACGTCATTATCGACGCCATTGTCGACGAAGGATACGAGGCACAGGTCGCGTAAAACGGCGAGGAAGCACAGGGCGTGGCGAAGTGCCGGGGCGGGTTATCCGCCTCCGTCACGCTTACTTGTAATCTGCAGGGTTCTTGGAGCTTGACCCGGTCGTGTTACCAGAGAGGCGCAGTTCTCGTCCGAAACGGACGGCCGATTCGCCGAAACGTTCCTTGACCTTGTCGGTGGCGCTCATGAGCCCGCGCCGGCGCGCGGTTTCGCTTTCAGCGGCAACGTCCACTTCCGCTTCGGTCGTATCGTCGAAAAGCGAGAGCTGCTCAGGCTCGTCTTTCGCGGTATCGAAACCGGTGACGGCCACCCCGACGAGGCGTAACGCCATGCCAGTGCTCCAAACATCAGGGAGCATCTCCTCGAGCATTTCCATGAACAGGTACTCGTCGTCACTCGGTTGCCCGATGGGGCGCTGGACGCTGCGTACGCTTCGGTCGGAATAGCGCACCTTCAAAGCGAGGGTGCTGCCTTTCAGGCCCTTGCGTCGCAAGCGTCTGCCCACTTTCGCTGCCATCGATGAGATCGCACCTGTGATGTCCTCGCGTTTTACGAGGTCTTCCGCAAACGAGACCTCGTTCGAGACCGATTTGACGCTATTGTCGGGATCTATGGGGTCCTCTTCCAATCCCCTTGCGCGGTTGAGCATCACTTGGCCTTGCTTGCCGAGCCATAAGATGACCGATTCTTCATCGGCATTCGCAAGGTCTCCGAGCGTCTCGATCCCATGATTCTTCAAAACGCGTTCCGCAGCAGGACCGATTCCGCTGAGGGCCCTTACGGGGAGGGGAGCCATGAAGTTAGCTTCACTCCCGGGTAAGACGACGGTAAGACCGCGCGGTTTGTCCATATCAGAGGCCAGTTTCGCAATTGCCTTCGTCGTGCCCAATCCTATGGAGCATGAAACGCCAAGCTTTTCGACGCGCTCTTGGATGCGCCGTGCGATAAGGACCGGATGTTCGCGGTTGATTTCGGTCGGCGTCACGTCCATGAAGGCTTCGTCGATGCTCACCTGCTGAACGTGGGGCGTTTCGTCGAACAAGATCGACATCACCGCATTCGACATCTCCTTGTAACGGCTGTAGTGACCCACTGTCCAGATGGCGTCGGGACAGAGCCTTTGCGCTGTCGAGGAGGGCATCGCGGAGCGTACGCCGTATTTGCGTGCCTCGTATGACGCCGTAGATACCACGCCGCGCCTATCGGCACCACCGCCAACTATGACGGGCTTGCCACGCCATCCCGGATGGTCGAGCTGCTCGACTGAGGCGAAGAACGCATCAAGGTCTACCAAAAGGACAGCTCTGCCCGTCCAGGGTATAGATGCCAGCACGTCGAGGGACGTCTTATCGAAAGGGGGTATTTCGTTTCCATGCAACATGGAAAAAAGTCTATCACTACAGGAAGCACGTTTTTGTGTTAGGATATGAAACCCGCATTCACCTGCGGTTATTAATATTAGAACGAAGGCGTTAACGCACAATATCTTCCACCCAGCCCAATCGTTCCAACTAGATGATGCGTATCAGCGAAAGGTTTGAGCACATGGGCATGGATGAGCAAAGCGCGTTCTCCACGAAGCGCATGGCGTCTGTTGCCCTTCCCGAGCAGATGCTCTGCCCGCCTTACGACGTACGCGGAGAGATTTCGTGGATTGATTTCTCGGGCACTGAAAACCCCTTCGGAACTCCCCAATCCTTTATCGACGCCATGAGCGATGCTCTCTCGAAGGGCGTCATTTCGTATCTGCCCGATCGTGAGGCACATACCCTTAGAAGCGTCCTAGCCCGCATCTTCGCGATGCCCGTTGAGTCCTTCCTCGTGGGGTCTACGGTTTCAAGTATGATCACGGCCGTTTCGCAGGCGTTCGAGCCCTGCGTAGTGGGCGTATCGACTCCTTGCCCCATCGAATACGTGCTCGCATTGGGGAACACCGGCCACACGGTGGAGAGCATCTCGTCTCCGGCTAGCTTCGTCACCCCTGATGCCGACTTGCTCGAGAACCGAAACGTCAGCATCGACGCTGCGCTGCTCGCCAATCCGAGCTATCCGACGAGCAGGCTCCTCTCGAAGTCCACGCTCTTATCGTATTTGTCCGTATGCGACTGGGTCGTCGTTGACGAGCGTTCAATCGAGCTGACCTTAGGCGGGGAGTCGATGGCCAAGCTCACCGAGGAATACCGCAACCTCATCGTCATACAGTCGTTCTCGGAGCAGTACGCCATGCCAGGCGCGCATGTGAGCTATTGCATCGCGCACCCCGATACCATCAAGGAAATCAGCAAGTTCTACGATAACACCGGTGTTTCGATGTTCGCAGAGGTGCTTGCCGATGCAGCTGCGCAGGAGCACCCCAAACTCGACGGAGTCCGCGGGTTCTTGTACAGCGAGATTCCCTGGATGCAGTGCATGCTCAGCCTCGTGCCGGGCATCGACATTTTTCCCGCCGAGGCGAACTACGTCATGTGCTCATACCATAATGGCGGGGACTTGAAGCTGGCCATTTCCGATGTCAACCACTTGAGCGCACGACTTCAACTCGAAGGCTTCCTCATCAGGAAACTTGCCGGTACTCCCGGCCTTGCCGAAAACGGCTACTTCTGCGTGGCCGTGCGCACCCGCCAGGACAATGAGAAGCTCATCGCCGCCTTGCGCCGCATCGTTTCACCACGTAGTTAGGATCGTGGACTGAACCCGTTCCCATCCGTCTTTAGAAGAGATTGAGGCGGGTTTAAGGACCGGACTGTTTGACTCGCCTGGCGTATCCTTTTTACAAAAAGAAACTCGGAGGGGATTGCCCCTCCGATTCGGTAATCAATTCCCCAGGACGCTTCAAGTCCCCTCGCAATCTAAACCGTATGATTCTTACCGCTTGTCGGCAAAGAAGAATAGGGCGAGGGTGCCGGGTCCTGAGTGCGCGCCGATAACGGGGTCAAGGATGTTCACTTCGAACTTCGTGCAGCCGAAGCGCTTCTTGATGAGATCGACGAGGTAGTTGGCGTCATCCTCGCAATCGCCATGGCTGATGAAGACTTCCTGGTCGGCAACGGGTTTGAGGGCCGATTCCTCCATGTGGTCGACGAGCGCCTGAATGGACTTCTTGCGTCCGCGGACCTTATCCATCGGGATAAGACGACCTTCGTCGTCGACATGGAGCACTGGCTTGATGTTGAGAAGCGTGCCCGCCCATGCGCTCGTGCGAGAAACGCGCCCGCCGCGGAACAGGAACATCAGGTCGTCGACGGTGAACCAATGGGCCAAGTTGAGCTTGTTATCCTCGACCCAGTTATAAACCTCTTCGATTGTGGCGCCGTCCTGGGCCATTTTCACGGCCTTGTAGACGAGCAGGCCTTCGCCCATGGCGGCGGCAAGGGTGTCGGTATGGTAAATCTTCTGGCCGGGGTAGGAGTTACGAAACTCCTCGAGCAGGGCGGCGGTAGCTTGGTACGTGCCTGAAAGGCCGCTCGAGAAGCCGATGTAGAGGATATCTTTGCCGTCATCGAGCAAACCGCGCAGAAGAGTCTCTGTGTTCTGAAGATTAGGCAGGGAAGTGGTGAACACCTTGCCATCCCTCATCATCTTGAAAAACTTCTTGAGGTCGCTATCGGCCCCGGCAGTGAAGCTTTGGAATTGCTCGCCGTCGGACATGAAGGTAAGCGGCAGAATATGCAGGCCGAACTCGCGAATCATCTGATCGCTAAGATTGCAGCTGGAATCGGTTACGATCTCAAATTGCATGGGGAAATCCTTTCAAACACTAACTCACGTAACTCATTGTACAAGATTGGGGAGAGTTCAACAAAAGCCTTTCTGCCGCGTAGTCGAGAATTCGGCTAAAACGCTGTGCAATCATTTTGAACGTATTAACAATATTCACGTAATCTGGTCTTTTAGCGTATACTTATCGGGTTTGAGTAACGACCCGAAAGAGGATATTGTGGCAAACTCCTACAAAGATACGATGAACCTCCCCGAAACTGATTTCGCCATGCGGGGAAACCTTCCCGAGAACGAGCCCAAGAGACTCGAGAAATGGGATGAAGAACGCCTGTACTGGCGTGTTCTCGAGCAGAATGCTGACGGCGAGCCGTTCGTGCTCCATGATGGCCCCCCGTATGCGAACGGCCCCATCCACATCGGCCACGCGTTCAACAAGATCCTGAAGGACTTCGTGATCAAGTCGCACGCGCAGCGTGGATACTACACGCCGTACATCCCCGGTTGGGACTGCCATGGCCAACCCATCGAGCACATGATCGAGACCTCGCTTGGAACCGAGAAGTTCCGCGAGACGCCTCAGCCCGAGATTAGGCGCCTATGCCGCGATTGGGCCGAAAAGTACGTGGGCGTTCAGCGCGACGGATTCAAACGCCTCGGCGTGAACGCCGACTGGGAGCATCCGTACCTTACGTACGTCCCCAACTACGAGGCGGGAAACGTCGAGGTGTTCAAGAAGATGTTCCTCGACGGCGCTGTCTATCGCGGCCGTAAGCCCATCCACTGGTGCAGCCACTGCAAGACCGCCCTCGCAGAGGCCGAGATCGAGTACGGCGACGAGGTTTCGCCCGCCATCTTCGTACGCTTCGAGATGACGACGGTCCCCGCCGGCCTCGAGGCTTGGGAAGGAAAGCTCGACGTCGCTATTTGGACGACGACTCCTTGGACGCTTCCTGCCGACGATGCCGTGATCCTGCATCCCGACGAGGCCTACGTTGCCGTCGAGCACGATGGGCGCGCCTACATTATGGCCGAGGCGCTCGTCGAGAAACTTGTCGAGAAATTCGGTTGGGATGACGCGAAGGTCGTTGAAGGTTGGAGCGCTACTGGAACCGAGCTTCTCGGCAACAAGTACAAGCAGCCGATCTTCGGCGACAACGGCGAGGAGGGTGTCTTCATCTACGCCGACTACGTCACGATGGAAGACGGCACGGGCATCGTGCACACCGCTCCGGGTCATGGCGTCGATGACTACCTCGCCGGCATGAAGTTCGACGTGCCCGTCGTCATGCCCGTCGACGACGAGGGCCGCTTCTATGCCGGCGATGGCATGGGGACTGGCGGTCCGTTCAGCGGCATGGAGGTCAACGAGGCCAATCCCGTCATCATCGATTGGCTGCGCGATCGCGGCATGCTGATCATGCACGAGGACATCTCGCACAGCTACCCGCATTGCTGGCGCTGCCACAAGCCTGTCATCTTCCGCGCTACGAGCCAGTGGTTCGTGAGCATGGATGCAACTGGCCTGCGCGATGCCGCTTCCAAGGCGATCGAGTCCGAAGTGGAATGGATCCCTGCCTGGGCATCTAACCGTATCGGCGCGATGGTGGCGGACCGTCCCGATTGGTGCATCTCTCGACAGCGCTCCTGGGGCGTTCCGATTCCCGTTTTCAACTGCTCCAAGTGCGGCGAGACCGTCGCCACTGAAGCGACGTTCGACGCCGTGATCGAGCTGTTCTACGAGCAGGGCGCCGACGCATGGTTCACAAAGAGTCCCGCAGACTACCTGCCTGCCGATACCTGCTGTGCTAAATGCGGTGCGGGCGTTGAGGACCTCGTTCCCGAAAAGGACATCCTCGACGTGTGGTGGGAAAGCGGCGTCTCGCACACGAGCGTGTGCCGCCACCGTGAGTCCGAAGGCCTCCACTTCCCGGCCGAGATGTACTTGGAGGGCTCCGACCAGCATCGTGGTTGGTTCCAATCCGCCCTGCTGACCAGCGTGGGCGCCTATGGCGTTGCCCCGTACAAGTCCGTCATGCACTGCGGCTTCACCGTCGACGAGAACGGCGAGAAGATGTCCAAGTCCAAGGGCAACGGCATCGACCCCGCCGAGGTCATGGACAAGTTCGGCGCCGACGTGCTGCGTCTGTGGGTAGCCTCGGTCGACTACTCGCACGACGTATCGATTTCCGACGGCATCCTGAAGCAGGTCTCCGACGCCTACCGCAAGTTCCGCAACTCCTTCAGGTTCCTCTTGGGCAGCCTGAACGACTTCGATGACGCTGCTGCCGTTTCGAGCTGGGACGAGCTCGAGCCCATCGACCAGTACTTCATGGCGAAGACCTATGCGCTGCTGCGCGATTGCGAGGCCGCCTACGATACGTACAAGTTCCAGGGCGTTTACCGCGCATGCTACGACTTCGTCAACGAGCTCTCGAGCGTCTACATGGACGTCGCGAAGGACCGCCTGTACTCCGAGGCGCCCGGCTCTGCGCGTCGACGTGCCGTACAGAGCGTGCTCATGAACATCCTCGAGGTGCTCGTGCGCGTGCTGGCACCCATCATCTCCTTCACATGCGACGAGGTCTGGGAGCACTTCCCGCCGGCCATGCGCAACAACAAGAACCGTCCGTTCAGCATCCAGCTCGGCGGCTGGCCGACGCGCGAGGACTTCGCACCGGCGCTTCCGCAGGACGAAGGCGCTGCGAGCATCGAGTCTTTCGCCAGTGCCATGGGCGTCCGCGAAGTGGTGACCAAGGCCCTTGAGCAGGCACGTGCCGACAAGCTCGTGAACAAGAGCCAGGAGGCGGCCGTCAAGGTGGTTGCACCGAAGGGCCTCCTCGAGGCTTTGTCGCGCTATGACGATGCTGTCTTCGAGGAGCTGTTCATCGTGAGCGGCGTCGAGTTCGCCGAAGGCGACGAGCTTTCCTGCGAGATCATGCAAGCGCAGGGCGAGAAGTGTCCGCGTTGCTGGAACTACCGCGATCTCGGTGGAAACGCGGGCCATCCGCATGTCTGCAAGCGTTGCGGTGACGTTCTTGACGAAATCGGTTTCGTAGAAGCGTAAGAGGGGCAAAGCCTCTATTAATTTGAGAACCTGGCAAGGGGCAGATCCCTTGTCAGGTTCTTTTGAAAGGTAATCTAACTGTGGCAGCCCAGAGCATATCGTATCCGAAGAAGAAGGCAGGCGTTTTCGCCGCCGTGGCCGTTGTCTGGGTGATTCTCGACCAGCTGACGAAGAGCCTGTTCGCAGGCCAACAGCCAGGAGGCATCCTCTTCGGTCCCTTCGCCGGCCTTTTCGACATCCGCCTCGTCCACAACACCGGGGGAGCGTGGGGCATCTTCTCGGATTCGACGTATGGGCTTGGCATATTCTCGCTGATCGTGTGCCTTGTCATCGCCATCTCGTTTTTCGTGACGATCAAGCAGTGCAACTGGATGCAGACCGTATCGTTGGCGCTCATCGTCGCCGGCGGCATTGGCAATGCCATCGACCGTTTCGCACAGGGCTTCGTCACGGACTTCATCGAGTTCAGCTTTATCGACTTTCCCGTCTTCAACGTCGCCGACATAGGAGTTACCTGCGGTTTCGCCTTGCTCCTCATCGGGATGTTCTTCTCGTTCAAGAACGACTCCGAAGAGGAAGCCGAATAATGGCGTCCCGTTGTTATGTGACTACTGAGTCCGACAAGGGCCTCAGGCTCGATGCCCTCATGGGACAACGTGGACTGTACCCGAGCCGATCTGCAGCAGCCTCCGCCATAGATGCGGGAAAGGTCCTCGTCGCGGGCGAGCGCGGAAACAAAAAGAAGATCATCAAACCCGGCTTGGCGATTATTTACGAGGTTGAGGAAGAGGAAATCGACACCCCGCTCACGGGCGAGGCGATTCCACTTGACATCCGCTTTGAAGACGATGACCTCATCGTGATATCCAAACAGGCGGGCCTTGTCTGCCATCCCTCATATGAACACTTGGACGGCACGCTGGTCAATGCGCTCATCTACCATTGCGGGGTAAGCAACCTCTGCAATGTTCAAGGCGAACGCGACCGCCTCGGCATCGTTCATCGCCTTGACATGGATACCACGGGACTCATGCTCGCCGCCAAGAGCGACGAAGCTGGATTTGCGCTTATGGAGGCGATTCAGGAACGTGCAGTCGACCGGCGATACCTGGCGCTCGTGAACGGCGTGCTTGCCCACGACACCGGCATGATCGACGCGCCGATAGCGCGTCATCCCAAGGACCGCACGCGTATGTCCATTCGCGATACCGATTCCGCGCGCGACGCCGTGACGACGTTCAGGGTCCTCGAGCGCTTCGAGGCGGGTCATAAAGACAACGGCTACACGCTCGTCGACTGCAAGCTGTTCACAGGGCGCACGCATCAGATTCGCGTGCACATGGAGTACGTCAAGCATCCGCTGGTGGGAGATCCGCTCTATGTGGCGAACCGACCGAAGCAAGAAGTTGCCAACCTTGGCCTGCGCCGTCAGTTCCTCCATTCGTTCATGCTCTCGCTTGACCATCCCATCACGGGCGAGAAGCTCACATTCGCAGACAACTTGCCCGACGACCTTGTTGAGACCTTGAATCTGTTGTCTGAAAGAAGCACAGGACTCACCGAGGCCGGCAGGGAAGTGGCAGCGCTTCTCGCCGATGCACCACATCCCTCTATTGCGGGAATTCCCTATCTCGATCAGCGTTAAGGCCTGACGAGGGCTTTTATACTGGGCATCTTGACATGCCCTGGCATTCAAGGCGTGTCAAAATGCTTAAACATCGTCACGTCTATCATTACAACCTCATGACAGGCAACTATTAGGACGCATGCGTTCGATAACGTAATGGGTTACTATGGTATACGTTAGTTTTGGGCGGATGGAGGTGCCCATGAAGACGGTTCTCATCGGCGTGACGGGTTGCGTTGCAATCTATAAGACCTGCGAGATCGTACGCGGTCTTCAGAGGGCGGGCGTGCGTGTGAAGATCGTCATGACGCGCCATTCAACCGAGTTCATCCAGCCGGCCCTTTTCAGGGCCCTCACGCGGGAACCGGTTGCCGTGGGCTTGTTCGATGATGCGCCAGGTGACCCTATCCATCACATATCCCTTGCCAAAGAGGCTGATCTGTTCCTTATCGCTCCGTGTACGGCAAATGTAATTGGGAAAATCGCAAACGGCATTGCCGATGACCTCTTGACAACAACCGCCATGGCGACGACTGCTCCCCTGGTCATCGCGCCTGCAATGAACGTCAACATGTACGAGAGCGCCGCCAACAAGCAGAACATGCAGGTGTTGCGAGAACGAGGCATTGCGTTCATCGACTCAGAAAGTGGTTATCTGGCCTGCGGCGATGTTGGTAAAGGGAGATTGGCAGAGCCCGAAGTCATCGTATCGAAGGTGTTGGAACTGCTTTCAATCAAGCGCGATCTGGAAGGGAAGCGAATGCTCGTCACGGCGGGGCCAACCGTCGAGCCCATCGACCCTGTCCGATACATTACGAATCCCTCATCAGGTAAAACGGGGTTTGCCCTGGCGGAAGCTGCGCAGGAACGCGGTGCCATCGTTACTATAGTGACCGGACCTGTCTCGCTCCCGGATCCTCCGGGCATAAAAATGGTGCGGGTGAAGACAGCGCTTCAAATGTTCGAGTCGGTTGATGAGCGCTTCGATGATTCGGATATAGCCATCTTCACAGCAGCAGTCAGCGATTTTCGCCCAGTTGCTCCTGCCGCATCAAAGCTCAAGAAGGGAAACGCCGACGATGCGCTGAAGTACATCGAGCTAGTGGAAAACCCCGATATCCTTGCAACGATGGGCTCACGGAAAAGAATCGGTCAGGTAGTCGTAGGATACGCAGCGGAAACCGAAGACCTTGAGGCCAATTCCCGCAAGAAGCTCGTATCGAAGCATGCCGACTTCATCGTCGGCAACCTCGCCGGCGAAGGTCGTGCGTTCGCCGTGGACGAAAACGAGATCTTGTTGGTCGATTCCGAATCTGCCGAACAAGTCGGCCCTGCCTCGAAACGCGAGCTCGCCGATGCGATTCTCGACAAGGTATCCGCATTGCTTGCGAGATGAAGTGATGCAAGCGGGACGATTTCCGACAGAGAGCGTATAAATAAATGCAAACTCAAAAAGGAAGTCTGGGAAAGATTCATGTATATCGGTCGAGTACCGAAGCCAGGGAAAAGGAGGAAAGATGCTAAAGCGTTCAACTGTGGCAAAAGTAATAACCTGCGCAATTGCGGCAGCGCTATTCGTAGTTGCTATTGCACTTGTATCGTGCGCGCCAGCAGAATCGGGAAAGACACACTCGCATGAATCGATGTCGGCTTCCGATATCTCGGAAGCCGCCTCGAAAGTCGCAAGCTCCTCGTCAGCGTCTAGCTCTTCGAGTGCGGCGTCATCGAGCTCGTCTGCCGCACCGCAGATGATAAGCGTTCCGAACGTGGTTTCGCTAACCACAACTCAGGCCAAGTATGCGATTACCGGTTCTGGTCTCATGGTGAGCAGGATTGACAGCAAGCATTCTTCTGATGTCCCCACGGGCCACGTTATCTCTCAAGATCCTGCCCCTGGAACAGCTGTTAACAAGGGCACAGGGGTTTCTTTCGTCGTATCCCTTGGCAAAGAGCATCCGTCGAAGGCATCTGTTCCCGACGTCACGGGCATGTCTTGGTCAGAGGCCAAATCCACCTTGAAATCGGCTAATCTCAATGCTGCTAAGAAGGGCGATACGTCCGGCGAGGTCGTAAGTCAGGATATCGCAGCGGGCACGCTGGTCGACAAGGGCACAACGGTCACGGTAACACTCTCATCGCCAAAACCTGCCCAGGTCAAAGTACCCAACGTGATTGGCAAGACATGGAACGATGCCAAGGCGGCTTTAGAGTCCGCAGGGCTCGGGGCTGCGAAGAAGGGTGATTCCGAAGGAGCGGTGGAAAGCCAGAGCATTGCCGCAGGTACCAAAGTCGATAAGGGAACTACCGTGACGGTGACCCTCGCATCCCCGAAACCCACGCAGGTAACGGTCCCCGACGTGACGGGTAAGAACTGGGCCGATGCCAAGGCTACCCTCGAGTCCGCGCAGCTTACAGCGGCTGAAACGGGCGATCCCGACGGAACGGTCACGAGCCAGGACGTTGCTGCAGGCACCCAGGTGGACCCGGGTACGACCGTGACGGTGACCCTCTCCGCCCCGAAACCCACGCAGGTAACGGTCCCCGACGTGACGGGTAAGAACTGGGCCGATGCCAAGGCTGCCCTCGAGTCCGCGCAGCTTACAGCGGCTGAAACGGGCGATCCCGACGGAACGGTCACGAGCCAGGACGTTGCTGCAGGCACCCAGGTAGACCCGGGTACGACCGTGACGGTCACCCTCTCCGCCCCGAAACCGGAGCAAGTCGCAGTTCCTGATGTTAGGGGCGAAACGCAACAAGACGCCGAGAGCAATCTGGGTAAAGCCGAGCTCAAGGGTGTTTGCTCAGGTGAAGTCCAGTCGAGCACCGTTGATCCGGGTTGCGTAGTGCGCCAGTCCATCGACCCTGGCACCATGGTCGACAAAGGAACGGAAGTCTCGTTCTACATCGCGGCACCTCCTTCTAAGATCGCCGTACCCTACATAGAAGATAAAAAGAGCGAAGAAGCGAAATCCCTTGTTGAGGAAGCGGGCCTTGTGTACGCATCCACCGAAGACTACAGCGACGATGTAGAGAAGGGTTGCGTTATTTCGCAAGACCCGAAGTCCGAAACGGAAGTTGCACCTGGTACTACCGTCAATGCCGTCGTCTCGCTTGGCCCAGAACCCAAAAAACAGGTAGAAGTTCCCGACTTGACGGATATGACGTGGCCAGATGCCAAGTCGGCACTGGAAAACGCGGAGCTGAAGGCTGCGAAGAACGGCGATTCCGACGGAAACGTCGAAAGCCAGGATATAGCAGCGGGAGAAGAGGTCGACAAGGGAACAACTGTAACAGTGACGCTCTCCTCTCCGAAGCCGCAAACGAAGGTGCCGAAGGTCGAAGGGCTTTTATGGGACGACGCTAAAGAAGCAATTGAAAACGCTGACTTGAACGTTGATCGAACAGGAGATAAAGACGGAGTCGTAGTAAGCCAGAACCCCAATTCCGGGCAATCTGTAGACGAGGGTTCTTCCGTCACAGTGAAAGTTGACAAGAACGGAAAGGTCAAAGTTCCTAACGTTGTCGGCCAATCGGTAGAATCTGCACGGCAAGCACTCGAGGACGCCGGCTTGAAACCCGATCCCGACATTCCGAATCATGGGACCATTTCAGCTCAAAATCCTGCTAACGGTCAAGCGAAATTTGGATCCGTTGTTAAGTTGACAGTTGACGACTCCGACTTCAAGTAGGGTCTTTACATGACAGGGGACAGGAGCCTGTCATGTTAGGAAGCGGCCCGCTTTATTGCGGGCCGCTTCTGTTTCAGAGACCTGACGTGATCCTGGCACAAGCATTTGCCAGACGGACATCGGCTTATTCTAGTGATGGAACAGACGCATGCCGGTGAAGGCCATGGCGATGCCGTACTTGTTCGCCGTCTCGATGACGTTGTCGTCGCGGATCGAGCCGCCGGGCTCGGCGATATAGGCAACGCCAGATTTGCGCGCGCGCTCGACGTTGTCTCCGAAGGGGAAGAAGGCATCGGAACCGACTGATACTCCTGATTGCGTGGCAATCCAGGCCTTCTTCTCCTCGGGCGTGAGGGGAGCAGGCTGCTCGGTGAACAGCTGCTGCCATGCGCCATCGCGCAGTACGTCATCGCATTCGTCGGAGATGTAGACGTCGATTGCGTTATCGCGGCTCGGACGTCCGATTCCTTCGATGAATGGGAGCCCCAGGACCTTCGGGTGTTGCCTGAGGTACCACGTGTCAGCCTTACCGCCGGCCAGCCGCGTGCAGTGGATGCGGCTCTGTTGGCCAGCGCCGACGCCGATAGCCTGGCCGTCCTTGACGTAGCAAACGGAATTCGACTGAGTGTACTTGAGTGTGATGAGGGAGACGATGAGGTCGATCTTGGCCGATTCGGGGATGTTCTTGTTCTCGGTCACGACGTTTGCAAGCAAATCCTCGTCGATGCGGAAGAAGTTGTGGCCCTGCTCGAACGTGATGCCGAAGACGTCCTTGTATTCCTGCTCGGCGCAGACATAGTTAGGATCGATTTGGACGACGTTGTAGTTGCCCTTCTTCTTCGTCTTGAGGATCTCGAGAGCCTCATCAGTGTAACCTGGGGCGATGATGCCATCGGAGACCTCGAGCTTCAGGTAGTTCGCGACGTCGGCATCGCACACATCAGAA
Source organism: Eggerthellaceae bacterium (assembly GCA_017434045.1). Taxonomy (GTDB): domain Bacteria; phylum Actinomycetota; class Coriobacteriia; order Coriobacteriales; family Eggerthellaceae; genus UBA9715. The sequence continues at coordinate 20,067 of JAFRGA010000027.1, read as the reverse complement.
AGAGCGGCCCAGTCGCCATAGGAGCAAAGGCGATCAGCACCGCGTGCGCGGATGTAGGCGCAGGCGATGGGGGAGAGCTCGCCTTCATCCTCAACGAAGTAGATTTTGCGGTCCGTCTCCGAAAGGGGCAGGCCCACAGCGGCGCCGGCAGGGCTCACGTGCTTGAACGACGCGGCGGCAGGAAGACCCGTCGCCTCCTTGAGCTCGCGGACCAATTGCCATGAGTTGAGGGCGTCCATGAAGTTGATGTACCCCGGCTTTCCGTTGAGAACCCGCAGGGGAAGGTCGCCCCCGTCCCTCATGAAGATCTTCGAGGGCTTCTGGTTGGGGTTGCATCCGTACTTGAGTTCAAGCTCGTTCATACTTGGTCCTTTCTTGGGCAGCTGTCTTGTTTTGAATTGTAGCTGGGCGTGCTGCCAAGTGAGCGCTCAGCTGGCGAAGCTTCGACGTTCGGCTGAACGGCGAAGCTCTAATCTCCCAGGTTCTTGTTGAAGAGGCGCACCTCACCGCCTATATTCGCATACAGAGATACCTTGTTGTCCTCGTTGAGCGCCTTCCAGAGGGTGTCGGGGTCGGGAAGTTCGACGGGAATCGGCTCGCCGACGAAAGATGGCAGCGGATTGCCGTCGCCCTGATAGGTGCTGATGAAGTACCCGCAACCATCGTCGCAGCCCTCGTATGCGAAGAACTCGCGCACGCAGCGGCCGTCGACGTGCTTGAGGATAGAGATTTCGAACGTGCCGTCGGCATTGACGATTGCGCTGATGCGCGGCGTGTAGTTCGGCGCATCGGGCTCGTATTCGCGCGTCATGCATCCGGCGCGGAAATCCTTGGCCTCAACGATGGTATCGGTCTGATCGCCGTTAGTCACGACGAGTGAATCCCCCATGGCGCGAACGGGGTGGTAGATGATCAAACTCGGGTCCTCGACGAGCGCAGGATCGTGGGCTTCCGTCTGAATTCCGTCATCGGTGAGGGAGAAGATGCGGTTACGGCTGTTGAAGCTGCGGCCCATGATGAAGTAGTAGACCATTCCGTTGCCAACCGCGATGCCACGTCCCGGATAGGGATTGCTCTTGAGGATATCTGCAAGGTTTTGCATGTTCTGCTCCGTTCCGCCGTCCTCACGACGGCGTCTTTAACTCTAACCAAAGCTTCGGGATACTTCCCAAGCCTTCTTACAGCTTCTTCAGCAAGCCGAGGATGCCACGGGCGGCACCGCTGCCGACGGCGCGGCTTGCCGAGGTGAGGGCGGCGTCGATGAACTTGCGCCTCTCCCTTTCCTCGCGCTCGGCCCTCCTCTCGGCCTCGACGCGCTCCTTCTCGGCCTGCTTTTCGGCGGCAATGCGCTGGCGCTCCGCCTCCCTCTCGGCCGCGATGCGCTGGCGCTCTGCTTCCTTCTCGGCGGCAATGCGTTGACGTTCAGCCTCCCTCTCCGCAGCGATGCGCTGGCGCTCGGCTTCCTTCTCTTCTGCTATGCGCTGACGCTCCTCTTCACGCGCTATGCGCTCCGCTTCCTTCTCCTCGGCAAGACGCAGCTTCTCGGCCTCCTTCTCTTCCTCGAGGCGCTGCCTTGCCTCCTCTTCGAGACGACGCGCCTCTTCGGCAGCCTCGGCGGCGGCGATAGCCGTGGCGTTGAGGATCTCGTAGGCGCTCTCGCGGTCGATCGTGGCATCGTACTTGGAATGCAGCATGTCGTTTTGGATGATGTAGGACTTCGCCTCGTCAGGCGCCTTGTCCATCGAGCAGGCGGGCGCGATGACCATGGCACGCTGCACGATGCCCGGTGTGCCGTCTTCCTGCAGGAAGCTGATCAGGGCCTCGCCGGTTGCGAGCTCGGTCATAGCCGTGGCAGTGTCGAAATCAGGGTTCACACGGTAACTCTCCGCGGCAGCGCGGATGGCCTTTTGCTCGGCCGGGGTGTAGGCGCGCAGGGCATGCTGGACCTTGTTGGAAAGCTGCGCGAGCACCGTGTCCGGGATATCGGCAGGGTTCTGCGTGCAGAAGTAGACGCCGACGCCCTTCGAGCGGATGAGCTTGACGATCTGCTCGATCTTCTCGAGCAAGGCGCGCGGCGTGTTGTTGAACAGCATATGCGCCTCGTCGAAGAAGAAGCAGATCTTCGGCTTGTCGAGATCGCCGACCTCTGGAAGCTGCTCGTAGAGCTCCGAGAGCATCCAGAGCAGGAACGTGGAGTACATAAGAGGCGACTGGACGAGGCGGACGCAATCGAGGACGTTGATGTAGCCCTTGCCGTCGGCATCGCAGGCGATCCAATCCTGGATGTCGAGCGCGGGCTCGCCGAAGAAGATGTCGCCGCCCGCATCCTGCAGCTGCAGGAGCGCACGCTGGATGGCACCGATTGACTGCGTTGCGATTTGGCCGTAAGAGAGGGTGTATTCCTTTGCGTGCTCGCCGACGTAGTTGACCATTGTGCGCAGGTCCTTGAGGTCGAGCAGAAGCAGGTTGTTGTCGTCGGCGATGTGGAAGATGATGTTGAGGACGCCTGCCTGGACTTCGGAAAGGTCGAGCAGGCGGGCGAGCAGGATGGGGCCCATCTCGGTGATCGTCGTGCGGATGGGAAGGCCCTGCTCGCCGAAGACGTCCCAGAACCGCGTGGGGCAGCCGTGGAAATCGTAATCGGTGATGCCGAGGCCAGCAAGGCGCACGACGAGCTTCTCGGTTGCCTCACCGGCAACGGCAACGCCAGAAACGTCGCCCTTGACGTCGGCGAGGAAGACGGGAATGCCCGCATCGCTCATGGACTGGGCGATGGTCTTCAAGGTAACCGTCTTGCCGGTACCGGTGGCGCCGGCGATGAGGCCGTGGCGGTTGGCTAAGCGCGGGAGGAGGTATACGGGCTCGGTTGACTTTGCGATTTGAAGCTTTCCATCGATGTACATGGTCACATCCCTTCGATAGCTTAAGACATGACAACATTATATGGTAATAACGCAAGCAGTTGTGTTTCATGCTTGCGAGAATCGTCCATTTTGTTGCAGCGAACTCATTAGACACAGCCTAAAGAGACATTGGCCCCTTCCTCGCAGCCTGCGGTGCTTTGTCGATGCCCGCTGGTTTTCAAGGCGAGCTTTTGACTTTTAAAGGTGCAGTGATTGTGATTGCGAAAATGCATCCTTGCAATCCGCTCGAACAACAAGTAATATGTTCACTCGCTTCGGGTGGTGGCGCAGTTTGGTAGCGCACTTGACTGGGGGTCAAGGGGTCGCAGGTTCAAATCCTGTCCACCCGACCAGATAACATTAGCAGGTCAGCATTTTTGCTGGCCTGCTCTTTTATTACAGGTTTTGGAGATTGTGCGGTTAACAGTTTAGAAAAGAACGGTAAAGGGTTCTCTGCGTTAATGGACGAACTTGAAAATGAGCAGGCCTGAAGCATCTTGCTCGGTAAAATGACACCGATTACCGAACGAGAATGTTCTCACCTGGTCATTTTTTAGTTGTTGATAAGTTGGGTAACTATAATGAAGGCGTATCTGTTGTAGGGAGAAGGAGAGATTTCAGTGCTACTAATAGCTTTCTTGATTCTGTTTCCCCTGATCATTGCAGCACTGTTGCTTCTGCTCAGAGGTGACGGCATACGCAACGTGGTCGTATGGGTGTCGGCTGTGGCAATCGCAGTCGCTTCCATCATGTTTGCGGTGCAATATCTGGGGTCCCCCTGGAAAGGCTTCGAGTTCTCATCCGTAGCCGCCGATTACATAGCATGCGCTATCGGCGTGGCTATTTCGGGTGTCGTGCTGGGATTCGGTGTCAAGTACAAGAACTCTCTGGCAATCGTGCTTGCGATCATCCAGCTTGTGGGCGACCTCATCTTCGAGTTCGGCTTCGCGCACAACGTTCATGTGGAGGTCGGCCTGTACGTCGACTCGCTGTCCATTGTCATGGCGCTCATAATCGGCATCATCGGCAGCGGCATCTGCGTCTACGCGCTTGGCTACATGATTGATTTCCAGAAGCACCTCGACGAGCACGGCGAGGGCATGACGGAACTGCAGCGCAAGGACCGCCGCCCGACGTTCTTCGCCCTCATGTTCCTGTTCCTCTCGGCGATGTTCGTCATCGTCCTCAGCAACAACATGACGTGGATGTTCACGGGCTGGGAGATCACGACGGTCTGCTCGTTCCTGCTCATCGCCTACACCAGGACCGACGAGGCCATCAACAACGCCTTCAGGCAGATCATCATGAACATGCTCGGCGGTATCGCCTTTTTGGCAGCCATGTTCTTCTCCGTCATCTACGCGCAGACGCTCTCGTTCCAGGACTTCGTGCTCTTCGGCCTGAATTTCCCCTGGCTCGTCGCCGTCCCGGTGTGCCTGCTCGCTTTCGCGGGCCTCACGAAGGCCGCGCAGATGCCGTTCCACACCTGGCTCCTCGGCGCCATGGTGGCACCCACGCCCACGAGCGCGTTGCTCCACTCCTCGACGATGGTCAAGGCGGGCGTATTCCTGCTCATCAAGCTCGCGCCGCTGTTCGCGGTGTGCGTGATTCCCGCACAGATGGTCATCCTGGTCGGCGGCCTGACGTTCATGCTCTGCTCGTTCATGGCCATCTCTCAGACGAACGCGAAACGCGTGCTCGCCTACTCGACCATTGCCAACCTCGGCCTGATCACTGCCTGCGCCGGCGTTGCCACGCCTGAGGCTATCTGGGCAGCCGTGCTGCTCGTCGTCTTCCACGCAGCCGCCAAATCGCTGCTGTTCCTGTGCGTCGGCACCGCCGAGCACCACATCGGCAGCCGCGACATCGAGGACATGGACCTGCTCTTCGAGCGCATGCCCTGGCTCGCACGCCTCATGATGCTCGGCATCATGTGCATGTTCATCGCGCCGTTCGGCATGCTCATCGCGAAGTGGGCGACGCTGGTCTCGTTCGTCGACAGCCGGCAGATGGCCCTGGTGCTGCTGCTTGCTTTCGGCTCAGCTGCGACGTTCATGTTCTGGGGCAAATGGCTCGGCAAGCTTTCCGGCATCGCCGGCTCGCCCGAGAACGTCGAGCTCACCGTCCATCCGTCCGAATGGGCCTCGATTGGCCTCATGGCCATCATCGCGCTTGTGGCCTGCATCGCCTTGCCGCTGATGTCGACCCTGTTCGTCGAGCCCTACATCGCCGGCATCTTCGGCCAGCTCGGTGGCGACATCGCAATCGACAACCTCTGGATCTCCTCGATTCTCGCCGCGTTCGTCTTCGTCATCCTCTTCGCGGGTAATCACGGTTCCAAGGCGAAGCGCGCAGACGTGTACCTGGCAGGCGTCAGCGTCGATTCCGACGATCGCATCTACCGCAACAGCCTGTCCGGCGAATCGAAGGCCACCTCCCGCAACCTGTACCTCGAGTCCATCTTCGGAGAGGGAATCGTCCGCCGGCCTGGCGAGGTTCTGTGCACCATCATCATTGTCGTGGCGATCATCGCGAGCGGTGTCGTGCCGCCGGTGCTGTAAGGATAGGGGAGCGATACCATGTCTTTCATCACTACGTTAATCGGAACCATAGCATTCGCGATTCTCGCGCCGATCGTGGGATGCTTGCTGGCGGGATTGGACCGCATCATCTCGGCGCGCATGCAGGGTCGCGTGGGACCGCCCATCCTGCAGCCGTACTACGACGTCAGGAAGCTCATCGCCAAGGATAACGTCACCGTCAGCGGCGTCGACGGCGTCTACATGAGCGCAGCGCTCGTGTTCACCGCCTTCGCGGGAGGAATATTCTTCTCCGGCGGAAACCTCCTGATGAGTGCCTTCATCATCACCATGGCGGGCCTGTTCTTCATCATGGCGGCCTACTCCTCGCGTAGTCCCTACGCCGAGCTCGGCGCGGGCCGCGAGACCGTCCAGGTCATGTCCTACGAGCCCATGGTGCTCCTCATGGCCGTCTGCTTCTACATGGCGGCGGGCACCTTCAACGTCAGCAGCGTCTTCGGTCTCAGCGCGCCGGTCATCCTGTACACGATTCCCGCGTTCATCGGGTTCCTGTTCATCCTGACCATCAAGCTTCGCAAGTCGCCGTTCGACCTGTCAACCTCGCATCACGCACACCAGGAGCTCGTCCGCGGCACGACGACCGAGATGAGCGGCAAGACGCTGGCGAAAGTCGAGGTCATGCACTGGTGCGAGACCGTGCTGTTCCTCGGTTGGACCGGAATGTTCTTCATCTGGGGCGGTCCTCTCTCGCTGATCCTCGGAATCGTGGTCGCGCTGGCGGCCTGGTTCTTCGAGATCTGGATCGACAACAACTTCGCACGCGTGAAGTGGCAGGCCATGTTGAGGTCGGCATGGACCGTAGCGCTCGTGTGCGGCGGAATCAACATCATCGTTCTGATGCTCGTATAGAAAGGGCGACGCAATGGGTTATGCATCAAAATCCCCCTGGGTTATCCATTACGATGCGTCGAGCTGTAATGGATGCGACATCGAGGTGCTTGCGGCGCTTTGCCCGGGTTTCGACGTCGAGCGTTTCGGCATCATCAACACGGGTAATCCCAAGCATGCCGACATCTTCCTCGTGACCGGATCCGTGAACGAGCGGAACATCTCGGTAGTCAAGCAGATCTACGACCAGATGGTCGAGCCTAAGGTCGTCGTGGCATGCGGCATCTGCGCGTGCACCGGCGGCATCTTCCACGACTGCTACAACGTCATCGGCGGCGTCGACAAGGCCATCCCGGTCGATGTGTACGCCCCCGGCTGCGCTGTCCGCCCCGAGGCCATCATCGATGCCGTGGTCCAGGCCCTCGGCATCCTGGAAGAGAAGTCCAAGGCCCTCAAGGAATCGAAGAAGGGAGCGTAACGACATGAAATTCGAGTCCGAGTTCACGCCGATAGCGCTCGACGAGCTTCACCACGAGGCTGCCGTCATGAAAGTAGACGGCTGGCGCTTCATACAGACCCATGCTGTGAACACCGACAACGGCATAGACCTGTATTACTCGTTCATGAAGAACGGGCACATAAAGAACCTGAAGGTCGCCGGCGTCACAAAGGAAAACCCGGTACCTTCCATCACCGACCTGTTCCTGGCCGCGTTCGTGTTCGAGAACGAAGCGCGCGAGCTGTTCGGCGTCGACATGAGGGACATCGCCATCGACTTCTCCGGCGCCCTGTACGCACCGGCCATCGACGAGCCGATGACCATCATCACCCCGGAACAGAAGGCCGCCCGAGAGAAAGCCCGCAAGGCTAAGGCTGCGAAGGAGGCCAAGGGCGACGAGGCAAGCGCGCCCGCTTCCGCCGAAGGAGCCCCGCGCATCTTCGTCATGACGCCCGAGCGCAGGCAGCGCCTCGACGCAAAGCTCGCGACGATGTCGCCAGAGAAGGTCGCGAAGGTGGAGGCTGCGCTCAAGGCCCGCGAGGCCGAAGCTGCTGCAGCAGCCGCTGGCGCCCCTGCAAGGCCGCAGAAGCCGCTGAGACGTCCGCTTCCGACGCTGGCGCGGCTCAGGCCGCTCCTGTGGAAGCGCCTGCCGAGCAAGCCGTTCCGGTCGACCACGACCTCGAGTCCAAGATTGCGCTCCTCGACGCTGACAAGGCCGCGAAGGTGCGCGCCGCCATCGCCGCCCGCAACGGCGAGGCACCTGCGTCAGCCGAACTGGCGGCAGGGACGGCGGCTCCGAAGCTCGATGCCGCTCTCGAGAACAAGCTTGCACTGATGGATGCCGAGAAGGCGCAGAAGGTCCGCGAAGCCATCGCGGCAAAGGCCGCCCGCGAAGCATCTGCGAAGGGAGGGGAGTAACATGGGAAAGAAATCGATCATTCCTTTTGGCCCCCAGCACCCGGTCCTTCCCGAGCCCATCCACCTCGACCTCGTCGTCGAGGACGAGGTCGTGCTCGAGGCTACCCCGCAAATCGGATTCATCCATCGCGGTCTGGAGCGCCTCGTGCAGACGAAGGACTACAACCAGTTCATCTACGTCGCCGAGCGCATCTGCGGCATTTGCGCGTTCGGACACTCTATGGGCTATGCCGAGACCATCGAGCGCCTGATGGGCGTAGAGGTGCCCAAGCGTGCCGAGTACCTGCGCGTCATCTGGCACGAGCTCTCCCGTATCCATTCCCATATCCTGTGGCTCGGCCTGGCTGCCGATGCATTCGGCCATGAAGCGCTGTTCATGCACTGCTGGCGCCTACGCGAACGCGTGCTCGACCTGTTCGAGAAGACGACCGGCGGCCGTGTCATCTTCTCGGTTGTCAAGGTCGGCGGCGTGCAGCGCGACATCGACAAGTCCATGCTCGACGAGTTCATAAGCGTGCTCGATGGCATCAAGGACGAGTACATCCAGATCTGCAACGCGTTCCTCAACGAGCCTTCGGTCTACAATCGCACTGCCGGCATTGGCGTCATCTCGCCCGAAGACGCCTGGAACCTCAGCATGGTCGGCCCCTTCGCACGCGCCTCTGCCGTCAACTACGACGTCAGGATGCTCGGCAACGGCGCCTACGGCGACCTGTCCGACTTCCAGCCGATCCTCTCGAACAATTGCGACTGCTACGCCCGCATGGAGGTGCGCGCCGCAGAGGTCCCGCAATCAATCGACATCATCAAGGAGCTCGCTGCAAGAATTCCCGCTGGCGATATCGCGGTGCCCGTGAAAGGCGCGCCCGACATCGATGCCGAGGCATGCAACGTCCTCGAGCAGCCCCGTGGCGAGTGCTTCTACTATGCCAAGGGCAACGGAACGAAGTATCTCGACCGCATGCGCATGCGCACGCCCACGTCCCAGAACATCGCCGGCATGGCCGTCGCCCTCAAGGGCTGCGACGTCGCGGACGTCAACATGATCGTATTGACCATCGACCCCTGCATCAGCTGCACGGAAAGGTAGACCCATGGGTGTTTTCAAACTTGGAAAAATGACTTTCGGGTCCTTGTTCAAGAAGCCCGAGACGGTGCTCTACCCGATCGAGACCAAGCCGCAGCCAGCAGGTCTCAAAGGGCATATCGCCATCGACGTCGAGACCTGCATCCTGTGCGGTATGTGCGACCGTTCGTGCGCCACCAATTGCATAACGGTAAACAAGCAGGAGAATTACTGGGAAATCGACCGCTTCCAGTGTGTGCAATGCGGTTATTGCATCACGGTATGCCCGAAGAAGTGCCTCTCGATGGACCCGAACTACGCGCCCGCGTCGACCGTTCACAAAGCGGACCGCTTCGACGTTCCCACGCAGGACGCCGCTCCTGCCAAGAAGGCAGCCGAAAAGGCCGATGCTCCTCAGCCGGCTGCTGCTTCTGCAGAGGATGTTGAGAAGACCTCTGAGGCCGTCGATTCCGCCCTCGAGGGCAAGATTGCCTTGATGGACCCGGAAAAAGCCGAGAAGGTGCGTGCCGCCCTGGCCGCCCGCAACGCTTAGAAGTAACGAAAAACAGAACATCTACTGGCTTTTACGTGGAGAGTGACACGAAACGCAACTCTCCACGTAAAGCTGGTAAAATAGCGAAAAACAACCGGGCATTTGCCCGGTTTTCGTTGTGGTTTGAGAGGAACATGCGGCGTGCCCACCGAAGAGTTGGCAACAAACGGAAATGAAATGGTGTCAGACCGTATCTTCACGGTAGCCAACGTCATCACCATGATCCGCCTTTGCATGGCGCCGGTTTCCCTTGGCTTTCTCCTGGTGGGAAACAACGTAGTGGCCACCACCTTGTTCGCAGTTTCGGCTGCAACCGACTTCCTCGACGGGCAAATCGCCCGTCGCACGAATACGGTGACAAAGTTAGGGCAACTTCTCGATCCCGCAGTCGACCGCGTGCTCATGCTCTGCGGTGTCATCGGGTTGCTCGCTGTTGGGCGTTTGCCGGTTTGGATCGTCGTGCTCGTCGCGGCAAGGGATGCGTTCCTCTTGTGGGGAGGCTCGTTCCTGCTCCGCGAACACGGCATCCGTGTTCCCGTAATCTATGCCGGCAAGTTTGCGACCACGTTCCTCTTCGTGGGAATCGCATTTCTCATGCTCAATGCTCCGCTCGTCGCGGGTTTGGGAATCTGCTCCATAAGCTGGCTCCCGGGATTCAACGGCGAGCTGTGCTCCATCGGCATCTGGTTCCTCTACATTGGCCTTTGCCTCGGGTTGTTCACGACGGTCTACTACGTATTATGTGCAATTGACAAGCTCAAGAAGGTATCGGTCGAATAGGCATTGGCAGAGGATAGGCAAACATACCGCAAGAAGGCTGCCCGTGATGCTTCGCGGTCGCGTAGTCGCGCCGACGATGCGCGCCGCTCTTCTTCGCATGGCTCTTCAAGCCGTCAACTAGACCCGTCTAGGTCAAGCGCTACGAAGAAGTCCAGGAGTTCTTCGGGTAAAGGTGCTCGCGTCTCTAAGAGCCAGAACTTCGATGCCGCCACCGCCGTCGACTCCTTCAGGACGCGCTTCTTCTCGAGCAAGGTGGCCATGATCATAGCCGTCATCATCGTCGCCTTCCTTGCAGTAGTCCTGTTCAACAATTTCGCGAACTACGGAAAGGCGTATGGTAACGTCTCCGTTAACGGAAAGAGCGTCGCGGGCATGACTTCCGAGGAGATTCGAACCATGCTCGAGGCGGACTATGGCCAGAAGCTCTCCTCGGGCGAGGTGCGCATCTACGCGAGCGACTCCGCAAAGAGCAGGGAATCGAACGACCTTTCGCGTCAAGAAGCTGCGGCCCAAGCCGAGCAGCTGAGCGTCGACGCCGCAAAAGCCAACGTCACGTCATGGCGCACCACCGCAACAGGACTCCGTGCCCAGGTGCCCTACGACGAGGTCGTCGAGAAGGCCCTCGCGGCGGGACGTGACGGCGGACCCTTGGGGAGGCTGGCCTTGTTCTTCTCGCCGCAGGATGTCACCTTCGACATCCAGTATGACGATAAGGCGATTGAGGACCTCGCCACTGCAATCGACGACACGGTTGGCGACAAGCGCATCGATGCGACGGTGAGCATCGACGAGGGCTCCGCCAATGCCGTCAAGGGCCACGACGGAAAAATGGTCGACCGCGACTGGCTCAAGACCCAGCTCTCCAATGCATTCCTCTCGGATGGTGATGACAAGTCCTTCGTCGCCGAGGTGAGCGACGCGCCGTCAAGGACGACCTTCGAGCAGGCGCAGGAGATGGCGTCCGACGTGAACCGGGCGATTAACTCCGATCTCGAGTTCGTGTATCACTCCAAGAGCTGGAAGCCCGATGCCGTGAGCATCGGCAAATGGACGAATGTGGGCGTTGCGAAGGTCGAGGACGGCTACGAGCTTCGCGCGAGCATCAATACCGATGTCGCCACATCTGACCTCGTGAAGCATCTCGACGCATCCATCAACGACGCGAACGTCATCGTAGATTTCGAGAAATCGGGCGATCAGATCATCGTCAAGACGTCAGGTTCGGGCATCATCCCAGAAATCGCGCCTGCCATGCAGCAGGCTAACGAGCTTTTGTACGGTCCGAACGGCATAGCTTTCGGCGACGGCGCATCGGGACGCGCATCCGTCGAGGTGAACGAATCCAGCGCTCCCGAACAACTGACGTTCGAGCAGGCAGTAGACCTCGGTCTAATCACCGTGGTTGGCGAGTACACGACGGAGTTCTCTAACGCCGAGGGAACTGAGAACCGCAACCACAACATCAAGCTAGCATCGGACCTCCTGAACAACACAATCGTCGAGTCGAACGGTGGCAAGTGGAGCTTTAACACCCATTTGGGCGACACGAACCAGGACCCGCCGTTCTCCTCAGCAGGATCGATTGTCAACGGCGAGTACGTCGACTCGATTGGCGGTGGCGTGTGCCAGGTGGCTACGACCGTCTTCAATGCCGTCTACGAAGCGGGCCTACCTGTTGACGATCGTAAGAATCATTCGCTCTACATTGAAAGCTATCCCACTGGGCGTGATGCTGCCGTGAGTTATCCCGAGATGGACCTCATCTGGACAAACTCGCATACGAGTGACATCCTGCTCACGCTCAAGTATACCGACACAACGCTCACCGCCAAGCTGTATAGCACACCTATCGGCTACAAGGTGTCTACGAGCACGGGCGAGTGGGAAGAGGGCGAGAAATACAAGACCGAGTTCGAGACGGACAACGACCTCGAACGCGGGTCATACTACCTCAAGACCACAGGCGTTGACGGCAGTCAAATCACGGTTGTCAGAACCGTTACCGACATGAGTGGAAACATTGTCAGCGAAGACGTCTTCAGTTCAGTTTACAACCCGAAAAACGAGGTATACGCAATCGGACCAGGAACCGACACGAGCCGAATAGAAACTTCTCATTCCGAGTCTGGCAATACCGAAGAAGATGAATCAGACGAAGACTCGGACGAAGATTCGGAAAACGAGGATTCGTCTGATCGTTCCGACGACTTCGACGGCGAAGATGAAACAGGCTATGACGAATCTTCGGAAGACGAGGTTTAAGCATTGATAGATTTACTGTGCGACAATTACACGAAGATGGCTCGCTCTGCGAGCCGTCTGATTACGGCAACCCTCTTGATCGTGGTCTCTTGTGCCCTTCTGACGGCTATGTTCACTCCATCCGCCAAGGCCTATGCCGAAGTTAGGAAAGCGGACATCATTGCAGGCTCTACAGTCGAGCAGAGGGATATCCCCGTCGCATCATGCCCATCCGTCGATGCCGAGTACGCGGTACTCGTCGATTCCGAGGGAACGGTCCTGTTCGAACGCAACGGCGATACTCCTGCGCAAATCGCATCCATCACCAAAGTAATGACTGCTATCGTTGCCATCGACAATGCACGCGAGGGCACAGTCATCACGGTTAGCGAGAAGGCTGCGTCCATCGGCGAATCAAGTGCCAGCCTCGCCGAAGGGGATGTACTCGATTTCGAGACGGCGCTGAAGGCGCTCCTCGTCCCCTCCGGCAACGACGCAGCCCAGGCGCTTGCCGAGACTGTCGGGGCGCAGATCATCGAGAGCGATCCTTCCATGGGCTCTGATCCGGTTGCCGCATTTGTCGCGATGATGAACCGCAAGGCTACCGAGATAGGCTGCGAGAACACGGTATACGAGAATCCTCACGGCCTCGATGACGGCGAATATGCTGGTAACCTGCACAGCACGGCAAAAGATCAGGCAAAAGTAGCAAAATCCGCGATGGAGTACGACGTGATCAGGCAAATCGTGGGTGCCGGAGATACGACGATTTCCGTTGAGCGCGACGGGAAGAAGGAAGACATCAAGCTCGAGTCAACTGATGGATTGCTCGAGATGTACGATGAGGCCATCGGCGTCAAGACAGGCGTCACCGATTTGGCCGGCCCTTCGTTCATGGGTGCCGCCAACAAGGACAACCGCGAGCTGTACTCCGTGGTTTTGGACTCCACCGATGAACACCAAAGATTCGAGGATACGAAGAATCTCTTCATGTGGGCTTACGACCATGTAAGGGACCTCAAGCTCGCGAATTCTGAAGTCACGGCCACGACATCGCTCGGTGGTCAGGCACACGACGTGCCGGTAATCGCTTCTGTGTCTCATTCCGACTGGATTGACGAAACCGTGGATGCGACCCTGGCAGACCCTGAGGCGAGTATCTCGGTATTCGACCTAGAGGGCAACGTGAGCCAATCGATCACGTTCGACGAACTGCACGGCACCATACACGAAGGGGATAAGGTCGGAAGCGTTGTCTTCAAGCAGCGCAACATGGTCGTTGCCGAACAGGACCTCGTCGCCTGCGAGACGGTCGAAGCCCCCAATCCGCTCGAGACCATGAGCATCTGGTGGATGCGCCTGGTAGGCGGAATACAAGGCGAACCTGCACAGGCCGAGTCTTTGATTTACAATGTAATGCCAGTTATTTCGAACAACGTTTCAAACGCCGCCTAGGACGTCGTGTCCGTACGCAAGGAGTGATGCTGCATGGCCCAAGTTTGCCCGATATGCAACAACCAGCTTGAAGAAGGCGCTGCAGCATGCAAATACTGCGGATTCCGCATCCCCGGTTCCACCCAGAGCTTTCAGCCTGTGAAGGTGCAAAGCGAGGATCCTGTCCCGCAAAGGCCAAAATCTCAAAAATGCGACCTCCGCGTTATCAGGGGACCTCAGACGGGCATGGAGATTTCCCTCCACGAGGGCGTAATGAGCTTGGGGCGCGATCCCAAGTGCGATATCTTCCTGAACGACATGACCGTCTCGCGCGAGCATGCCGAACTCGAGATCAGCGAGCGGGGCTGCGTCATCCGCGATATGGACTCGTTCAACGGAGTGTGGGTCAACGACCGCATGGTTGATGCCTGCTTGCTCAAGTCGGGCGACATCATTCAGCTCGGGGCGTTCTGCCTTATCTACAAGGAGCAGTAAACGTATATATAATCCGGGATCATTGAGGGCATCGTGTGGGATGCTCCCTGAAGGGATGGAACAAGTATGCAATTGATGAGCGGAAACGAAGCGATAGCGCGCGGCGCCTGGGAAGCCGGGGCCACGATCGGCGTCGCCTATCCAGGTACCCCGTCAACTGAGACGATGGAGTCGTTCGCCACGTATGAGGGCGTGTATGCCGAATGGTGCACGAACGAGAAGGTTGCCGTCGAGGTGGGAATCGGCGCTTCGGCCGCCGGTGCGCGCGTCCTCTCCACGATGAAGCACGTCGGCGTGAACGTGGCCGCTGACCCCCTGTTCACGGCTGCATACACAGGAGTTAACGGAGGATATGTCATCCTGGCGGCAGACGACCCTGGCATGTACTCCTCCCAAAACGAGCAGGACTCGCACTTCTATGCGCTGTCGGCGCACATCCCGATGCTCGACCCCGCAGACGCAGCCGAGGCGCTCTCGTTCACGCGCGATGCCTACGGGCTGTCAGAGCAGTTCGACGTCCCGTTCATGATCCGCTCGACCGTGCGCGTGTCTCACACGAAGACGCCCGTTGAAGTCCAGGAACCGATCGGGTACGAGCCGAAGGAGTACGTCAAGGACGCCCCGAAGTGGGTCATGATGCCCGCTTACGCGAAGCCGCGCAGGAAGGTGCAGCTCGACCGCATCGCCGCCCTCGAGGCCTGGGCAGAGGAATGCCCCTACAACCGCGTTGAGATGAAGGGCGCAGACATCGGCGTCATCTGCTGCGGCGCGGTCTACCAGCATGTTGTCGATGCGCTTCCCGACGCGTCCGTCTTCAAGCTTGGCCTGACTTGGCCGCTGCCGCGCAAGGCGCTCGCCGATTTCGCGGAAAGCGTTGAGCAGGTCTTTGTCGTCGAGGAGGGCAGCGATTACCTGACCTCGCTCGTTTCCGCGCAAGGGATACAGCTCAGCGAGTTTCCGTGCACGCTTCCGCGCGACGGCGAGCTTTCCCCCGGCCTGATCAAGTACGCGTTCGGCCAAGCGGTTCCCGAGCACATCGATGTTCCGAATGACGTTCCGCGCCGCCCGCCGGCGCTTTGCCCCGGTTGCCCGCACCGCCTGGTCTTCAAGGAGCTTTCGAAGATCAGGGCCATCGTGACCGGCGATATCGGCTGTTACACGCTCGGCGCGCTGCCGCCGCTTGCCGCCATGGACACCTGCGTTGACATGGGCGCTTCCGTCTCGATGTCGCACGGATTCGAGCTTGCGCTTGCCAACCGCGAGCACAAGCCGGTCGTCGCCGTCATCGGCGACTCGACCTTCGGTCATTCCGGCCTCTCATCGCTCATCACGACCGTTTACAACAAGGGCGCGGGCACGGTCTGCATCCTTGACAACCGTACGACCGCCATGACCGGCCGCCAGGGCAACCCCTTTAACGGCGTGACCCTGCAGAACCGCGAGAGCCGCGAACTCGACTTGGTGGGTGTCGTGAAGGCGCTTGGCGTCGAGAACGTTTCGCTTGTCGACCCCCATGACGCCGAGGCCGTTCGCGAGGCGCTCAAGACTGCTACTACCACGCAGGCTGACGAGCTGAGCGTCATCGTGTTCAAGGCCCCTTGCGTGCTGCTCCACCGCCAGCGCAAGCCCCACTACTTCGTGAACGCCGATTGCCGCTCCTGCGGCGTGTGCGCAACGCTCGGATGCCCTGCCATCTCGAAGGACGCTGAGACCGGCCTTGCCTCTATCGACCCGGCCCTCTGCATCGGCTGCGGTCAATGCGCCCAATACTGCAAGTTCTCGGCAATCGAGCAGGTTGCCGATACTTCGACGAACGGAGGTGCGCGATGAACGCTGCAAAGACCATCTTGCTGTGCGGCGTCGGCGGTCAGGGGACCATCCTCGCTGCAGACTTGCTCGCCCGTGCCGCCCTGGCCGCCGGCTATCAGGTAAAAGTTTCCGAAATCCACGGCATGGCCCAACGCGGCGGCGCCGTCACGACGGTCGTGCGCTACGGCGACCAAGTCAACACGATGGTCGCCGACGTCGGCGAGACTGATTGCATCGTCTCGTTCGAGACGACCGAGGCCTTGCGCAACATCTCGTTCTTGAAGACGGGCGGCTACCTGCTCGTCGCGGACGAGACCATCAAGCCTCTGCCCGTTGCCTGCGGTAAGGCGAGCATGCCCGCCAAGGCGAAGGCGAAGCTTGCTGAAGCGAATGCCGTACTGATCCCAGCTCACGACCTCGCCGTCAAGGCGGGCAATGCGAAATGCGAGAACGTTGCGATCCTCGGCGCGCTCGAATCCCAGCTCGGGTTCGGAGCCGATTTGTGGACCGAGGTCATCTCCGGCCGCGTTCCTCCGAAGACGGTCGAGGCCAACTGCAAGGCCTTCGAGCTCGGCCTCGAATTCGCGAATGCCGAATAACGTCGTAACCGGGAGGTTTGCCCCCAGCCCTACGGGGCGCATGCATGCGGGGAACATCTTCGCCGCCCTCATGTCGTGGCTCGTCGTCAAGTCGCAAGGCGGGCGGATGGTGCTCCGCATCGAGGACCTCGACCGCGACCGCTCACGCGACGAGTATGCCAACCGCATCATGTCGGATTTCGAGATGCTGGGCTTGACGTGGGACGAGGGGCCGTATTACCAGCGGGGGAGAGACGAAGCGTACCGAGCCGCATTCGAGGCGCTTGACGCGAAGGGGCTCGTATACCCCTGCTTCTGTACTCGTGCCGACCTCCATGCAGCTTCCGCCCCGCACAGGGGCGAGAAAGCCGTCTATCCCGGGACCTGCAAGAACCTCTCTGCAGAAGACGTATGCGAACGCTTGCAGGCGCGGAAACCCTCCTACCGTCTGATCGTGCCTGCGCAGGAATACGCGCTTGAAGACCTCGTTCAGGGGCCGTTCAGCCAGCAACTCGACCGCGACTGCGGGGATTTCGTCATACGCCGCTCGGACGGCCTGTTCGCCTACCAGCTCGCCTCAGTCGTCGATGACGCCGGGCAGAACGTCAACTGCATCGTGCGCGGCATGGACCTCCTCGTCTCCACTCCCCAGCAGATCTACCTCCAGGACATGCTTGGCTTCGGGCACTGCACGTATGCGCATGTGCCGCTCATCGTGGGGGATCGCGACCGTCGCCTCTCCAAGCGCGACAAAGACGCCGCCCTCGACGAGCTGCTCGCAACCTACAAATCGCCTGAAGCCATCATCGGTCACGTCGCCTTCATCACTGGCCTCATTTCAGAAGAAGCCCCCTGCACCCCCGAAGAGCTCCTCAACGACTTCAACCTGGATACGCTAGTGGATCTCTTCCCCGATAGAGTCCAAATCCTCTGGCGCTGAGCGAATTGGTGGGTTGAATGACCGGGTTGTTTGACACGCTCGTACTTCCGTCATCCTGTGAGTTGAATGACCGGGTTGTTTGACACGCTCGTACTTCCGTCATCCTGAGGGCGAAGGCCGAAGGATCTCCGCGAAGCGATAAGCATCAAGGGGGACTGCCCCCTTCGATGCTAATAAATCCGGTCTTTCAACTAGATCGTACAGCTGTCATCCTGAGCCGAAGGCGAAGGATCTCCGCGAAGCGGTTGTTTAAAGCATCTAAGGGGATTGTCCCCAACGATGATGAATCTAAGTTGATCAGCAAATCGGTATAGCTTCCCAGATTCATCATCTTTAGGGACGCTTCGATGCTTTCCAACCCACTACAACACAACCGCAACCCCGCTTGCCGCAAGAAGTGCCGCAGCGTAAAACGTCCCAAAGACGACATTCACCGTGAGCGCCTGCGGCATAGCCTGAAGCCGCCGCTCGGGCGTGAGCGGATTTCCCCAAAGCGCCTTTACAATGGGATACGATGCCAGCAACATGAACGGCACGATTACGAGACCCGGGGTGTACCAGATGGCCACGTTCACGATCATGAGAACAACCCAGAGCACGAGGAGCGCATGGTACAGGCTGCGGGAACGTTCGCGCCCCAAAAGGATGGGAAGCGTCTTCCGACCTGCAGGGATGTCACGCTCAAGGTCGCAGGTGTTGTTCGTGAACATGATCAGGGCGACGCCGATGATCGTGGGCAACGCCACGATGAGCATCCTGAAATCCAGAATACCCGTGAGCACCTTGTACACGGCAAGCGGGATGAGCCCGCCCATGACCACGCCACTTACCACCTCGCCAAGTGGCAAGTACGAAATAGGCGATTTGCCTGCAGAATACAGCACGACGAACAGCGCGCCGATGAGCGCGATTACAAGCGGTACGAACCCGGCCACGACGATGGCGTATATCCCCAACAGGAAGGCGACGCCCAGGAAACCTATGGCAAGGCGCAGCGCGCTTTTCGGATCGATGTTGTTGTAGACGAGCACCGCATCGCTCTCGTCTACGTTGTCCTCAGCCGAATCCGTTCCCTTCACGTAGTCGTAATAGTCGTTGAACGTGTTCACAGCAGATTGCATGAGAATCACTATGCAGAGCAGAACGATGCTCATGGATGCCGAAATCGCGGTTACGCTCGCTGCTGCGGAAACGGCCACGAGCGTAGGCATGATGGCGGCCGGCCACGTATGCGGAGCCGCTAAGTTGAGCGCCATTACCGGCGTGAGCTTGTTACGCGAAGTATTCATGCCTGCCATTGTACGCCTCAGGCACGTCAATAGGATAGGGAATCATCGAAGGGGACTGTCCCTTACGATGACAATGTTTAGGGAAAGCATAAAAGGGGACTGTCCCCTTTTATGCTTTCCCTGAGCGTATAAAGCAAGATTGCCCTACACGCTACCCGCGCCTTCTGCGCCTTGATACAACAACAACCAAACCCGAAACAGCCGCCAGGGCGAGCGCAATAGCGAACGCGCCCGCCAGCGGGTCCCCCGTCTTGGGGGACTTGCTCGTCGTGCCCGAGGAGGACTTCTTCGTCCACTTGGCGTAGAGCGTGATGTCGGAGGTCACGGGCTTGGAGAAGTCGTAGGCCTCCTTGCACGCCTTGTCCTTGTACCAGCCGCCGAATGTGTATCCGTCAGCCGTGGGGTTAGCGGGCTTCTTCGCCTTCTCGCCGTCCTCGACTGTCTGCGCGTCGGGCGCCTTGCCGTGGCCGTTCGCGACGAAGACCACCGTGTGCGTGGCGACGGGCGTGGGCCCGTCCTTGACCCACTCGGCGGTGAAGGTGTGATCGCCCTCGACCTCGTAGTCAGCTCCGGCCGCGTACTCGGAGCCCCTCCAGCACTTGAACGTGTAGCCGTCCTTGGTCGGCGCGCCGGGGAGCTTGATGGTGTCGCCGACGTTCGCCTTGATGGTGATCTTCCCGGTCTTGCCGTCCAACGTGCCGCCAGCCAGATCGAACGTCAGCGTGCCCTCCTGGGGAGTTGCCTTGTAGGTGGCCTTGTATGTGGCGTCGGCGGTGACGTCGGCTACCTCGGGAGTCCAGCCAGAGAACGTGTAGGTGTACTGCGGCGTCGCCTCCTTGGTCGGGTCGGCGGGCTTTTCGACGTCGGCCGCGGGCGTGCCGTAGTCGTACTCGGCCGCCGCCTTGAGCTCGGTGCCGTCCTCGTCCACGAAGGTCACCTTGTACTTGTTCAAGGTCGAGGTGTAGGTGGCCTTGTAGGTCGCCTCGCCGTCCACTTCCGCGATCTCCGGATCCCAGCCCGCGAACGTGTAGGTGTACTGCGGCGTCGCCTCCTTGGTCGGGTCGGCGGGCTTTTCGACGTCGGCCGCGGGCGTGCCGTAGTCGTACTCGGCCGCCGCCTTGAGCTCGGTGCCGT
>JAFRGA010000006.1 GCA_017434045.1 Eggerthellaceae bacterium | reverse complement strand
GCCGAAGAAGTCGGTGGCGGACGCCTGCGGGTCCAGGTCGACCAGCAGCACGCGCATGCCCCTTGCGGCGAAGATGGACGAGAGGTTGACGGCGTTGGTCGTGTTGCCCACGCCGCCCTGGTAGTTGGAGATGGCGATTGTGCGCATACCTGCTCCTTTGCATCTTGGGCCCGAAGGTTGTGGAAGTGGGCCCGGTATTCGGTTGTCTGCGGGCGTATATCCCGCATCACCAACAAGTATATCATCTGCTAGCGGAAAAGGCTGTTCGCCCGGACGGTGTGGAAGTCCCGCCCGGGCACCGGAGCCACCGGCTCGTCATGCCCGCGCCTGCATCGGGACGCAGGCGTGTGACGACTTGAGATGCCTTCCGGGTCCGGGTGGGCCCGAGCCTTGCGACCCGGGCCCTGCGGCCCTCGCTCGGAGGCGCTAGGAGGCCTTACGCGGCCACCGAGAAAGCGTTGATGTGGTGCTTGAGCATCGCGCGGTCCTCCCTCACGACCATCAGCGAGATGATGTCGAAGCGGATCTCGACGTTGGACTCCAGATCGGTCTGCGCCAGGTACTTCGCGGCCAGGATCTCCATGGTCTCGCGGTCGGTCTCGGACTCGGGGACGAAGCCATCCAGGCCGTTACGAGCCTTGACGTCGATGAATACGAGCGTGTCATCCTCGTATGCGATGAGCGGGATCGACTCCTCGGAGCCTTCTGGGCTCCAGTTTTGCTCCACGACCTCGTAGCCCTTGAGCTCGCAGTAGCGGGCGGACGCCTTGACGGCCTTTTCGAACAGGTTGTTGTCTTTCATGGTGACCTCCTAGAGTCTTGGCCGGCCCCTTTGGCCTGCCTTGTGGCTGCGTCGGCGCATGGGTTCCGCCCGGGCGCAAGGGGGAAATGCGAAGCCGGTCTTGGGAAAGACTTCTCCCGGCGGTGTTTTTCAAAGCACAGCGGTTTGTTTTCGGATGCGTTGGGACGATTTGTCCCACCGAAAAGAAATTGAAAAACATCGCGGCCCTTGCGCCAACGCGCGGGTTCTGTGCGACTGTGCGCTGCTCAAGGAAGGCAAGGGGCTGGCGAGTGCCAGGGACACTGGGACAAAACCGTTCGGGCTGTCCCATGTGCTGTACACGCGGGCTCGGAAAAGGGCGTAGCGTAGCGGTAACCCGAGGAAGGAAGCCGAGCAGGCGTCTATCCGGCAAGAAGGAGCCGCACGTCATCTGGGCGGTAGTAGAATTGACGCGTAACCGTTTTTAGCGAGGAATCATGCAGAGCTTCAACACCGACGCCCTCGAGGCGATTATCCGCAAATACGAGACCGACATCGAGAGAATCCGCAAGGACGAGGTCTACAAATGGGAAACCGCATACCGTTTCAGGCAGCACTGGAACCCAGATGCCGCCGATTTCGCGGGCATGATCGAAACCGCGTTCCCGAAGTCGAGCAACCTCATAGCCGGCCCAAGTTGGTTCCCAGTGGGCATGCTCAAGATCTTCGCCTCCAACGATCCGAGGGCCGTCCGCTCCGCGATGCTGGACCTGTTCGACGAGAGGCGCCCCCTGCGGGATAGGATGGTCGCATTCTCCGATAGGGCTGGCGAATGGCTCAAGGCAGAGAACGCGAAGCGGGCCGAGAAGGGCCAACAGCCGGCCAAGAACCACTTCCAGGACACGAGGTCGATGAGCGTGTACCTGGCGTTCGCCAACCCCGAGCAGAACTACCTATACAAAACGGAGATGTATCGGAAATTCGCGAACGCCATAGGCTTGGATGTGCCGGGCAACAAGTTCGACAAGGTGGTCGCATATAAGGAGCTCTGCGACGGCGTGCTCGCGTATCTTGAGCAGAACCACGCCGACCTCATCGAGCGCAGTGACTCACTGCTCGCACCCGAATACGCCGACATCGACCCGATGCACCACATCTTCGTCCAGGACATCGTCTACTACGTCGATGCGTACATGAAAGGCGACGAGGCCGAACCTCCTACAGACATTACAGTCGCCCAGCGCGTCTGGATGTACGCGCCCGGCCACGGAGCATCCGCTTGGAATGAATGCGTCGATGAGGGCATCATGGTGCTCGGTTGGGACGAGATCGGCGACTACACTCAGTACGACTCTCGCGAGGCGATCGCGAACGCTCTCAAGGAGGCGCTCCAGGACGAGAGCTCCATGACGAATGCGTCACTTGCATGCTGGCAGTTCCAACACGAGCTGAAACCAGGCGACATCGTTTACGCCAAGCGGGGCCTGTACGCAATCGTTGGCAAGGGAGTCGTAAAGTCCGAGCCCCGCTACGAGCCCGAGCGCAAGGAGTACACGCAAGTAAGGGACGTCGAGTGGATTGCCATCGGCGATTGGGATATACGGAACGCTGCGATTCCCATGGGCGGCGGCGAGACGATGAAGAGCCTGCCCATGAAAACCCTCACTGAGTGGACGATGTACCCCGAGGCAGTAGAGGCTGTAGAAAGCATGCTTGCAGGAGAGCCGTCCACAGCGTCCGAGGATTTGTCGGGTCTCCGCTACTGGTGGCTCACCGCTAATCCCAAAATCTGGAGCTTCTCCGACATCGCAATCGGCGACGAACAGTCTTACACGCTCTACAACGAGAAGGGCAATCCGAGAAGGATCCTGAAGAACCTTCTCGCCGCGCAACCCGGAGATACGGTTATCGGATACGAATCCCAACCAACAAAGAGAGTCGTCGCCGTCTGCGAAATCTCAAGACCCCACGACGAAGAGCGGATGTACTTCAAGAAGGTTCGCGACCTAGAGGGCGAGGCGACATTCGAGGCCTTCAAGGAGGATCCGAACCTCGCGGAAATGGAATTCATGAAGAACCCAAACGGGAGCTTCTTCATGCTGACCGAGGCCGAATACGCGCGGATCATGGAGTACTTCGAGGACGAGGGCTCCCCGCTCGCAAGCTCGCCAGACAAGTACACAGACGAGGACTTCCTGTCAGAAGTGTTCATGGAGCCTGACGACTTCGAGGAGCTAAAGTCCCTGCTGAGACGCAAGCAGAACGTCATCCTGCAGGGCGCGCCAGGAACCGGCAAGACATATGCGGCCAAGCGACTCGCGTGGGCGATGATGGGCTGCAAGGATGCCTCGCGCGTCCAGCAGGTTCAGTTCCACCAGAGCACTTCCTACGATGACTTCGTCTACGGCTACCGGCCCAACGAGACGGGCGGCTTCGAGACCGTGCCCGGGGTGTTCACTGATTTCTGCCGTAGGGCGACAGCTCGTCCTGACGGGGACTTCTTTTTCATAATAGACGAGGTGAACCGCGCGAACATCTCGAAGGTGTTCGGCGAGCTACTCATGCTCATCGAGGCCGATCACCGCGGAGAATCGGTCGTGCTGCCGGTCTCCGGCGAACGCTTCAGTGTTCCCGAGAACGTCTACATCGTCGGCATGATGAACACGGCTGACCGAGGGCTCGCGCTCATCGACTACGCTTTGCGCCGCCGCTTCGCCTTCTTCGAGATGGAGCCCGCACTCGAGAACGAGCGTTTCATCGAGGCAGCAGGCCAGGAGATGGCACAGCTGGTAGCCGCCGTACGCAAGCTCAACGAGGCGATTGCGGAGGACCCTGCGCTCGGTCGTGGATTCCGCATCGGCCACAGCTACTTCTGCCCCGGAAAAGGCGGTGCAGCGGATCCCGCATCCGTGGTGAAGTACGAGTTGGCGCCGCTTGTCGAGGAGTATTGGTTCGACGACGAGAAGCGCGCCCGCGACGAGATTGCGAAACTCGAGGCGGCTGCGTCGTGAGTAACCTAGCCGAGGACAACGTAGTCGTACGCAACGTCTACTACATGATGGCGTATGCGTTCAGGACGCTCGACGTCGACGACTTCGAGCGCCTGAAGACCGAACCGTTTGACAACCTCGCAGACCTGCTCGCGGCGATCCTGACCATCGGTATATCGAGTCAGAGAAGACGCGGGTTCGAGCATGACTACAACGCACGCGAGGAGGACCTGCTCGGTGTGCGGGGGCGTATAGACATTCGCGGTACCGCGCGCCTGCGCGCGCAGGACCGGCTCGACGTCGCTTGCGAGTACGACGAGTTCACCGAGGACACCTACAAGAACCGCGTGCTAAAGACCTGCGCAGGCTTGCTCGTGCGGGATGCCGAGGTGCCCGATTCCCGCAGGCGCGAGCTCAAGCGCTCGCTCATCTCGATGCGCGATGTCGGCGAAGTCGATCCTTCCCGCATCGAGTGGGCGCGCCTGCGCTACCATCGCAACAACGGGTCGTACCGGCTGCTCATGAATGTGTGCTACATGGTCGTGCAGAGCCTCATCCTCACGACGGACGAAGGCAAGACGAGCCTCGCAAGCTTCACGAGCGGCCAGCGGTTGCATGCGCTCTACGAGGCGTTTGTTCTGGAGTACTTCAGGAAAGAGCATCCCGAGCTCGGCGTGTCGGCGAAGGTCATCGACCGTAAGGCATCCGAGGACGCGCCGGCGTTCCTGCCGCAGCTATGCACCGACATCACGCTGGAGCGGGGAAACCGCATGCTTATCATCGACGCGAAGTGCTACGGGCGCATTCTGGGCACGCACCACGACAAGGAGATCCTGAGCCCGGCGAACCTCAATCAGATCCAGAGCTACGTCATGCACGCCGCCTACGGCACGGGCCTCAACGTCCAGGGGATGCTCCTCTACGCGCTCACCGAGAGCGAGGACGCCCGGTATGAGAGCTGGGAGGAGATCGGGCACACTTGGCACTGCCGTACGCTCGACCTCGGGTGCGAGTTCAAGGACATCGCCGCGCAGCTCGACGAGATTGCGCAGCTCGTCGCCTGACGGGCGCAAACCGGCTGAATTGCCCTTGGTCAGGATATCTTCAGATAGAGCCTCGTGATAAAATTTGTGTAACTTTTCTCAACAAACCAGGAGGCGAAATGGAAGACTCCGAGCTCCGCAAGAAGCTACTCAACGGGAGGAAGAGCGAGCGGATTAACTTCGCCGTCACGCCGGAGCTCAAGGAGGCGGCGGCCACGCTCGCGGAGGAGCGTTGCACGACCGTCAGCTCGCTCATAGTCTCGTTGCTCGTCGATGAGTCTCTCAAGAACAAGGACCTCGTGGGAGGCGAAGAGAGATGATGCCGGACAACATCTTCGACAACAGGTCGAGTATCCTCAAAGACGATCTCGTCAAGCGCCTCCGCTCCGGCGACCGTATCTCGATCGCGTCCGCCTACTTCTCGATCTACGGCTTCGAGGAGCTTCGCGAGCAGCTTGAATCCTGCGAGGAGTTCAGGTTCATCTACACCGAGCCCACCTTCTTGTCGAGCAAGGCGGACAAGAAGCAGCGGGAGTTCTACATCCCGCGATTGAACCGCGAGCGCAGCCTTTACGGCACCGAGTTCGAGATTAAGCTGAGGAACGAGCTCACGCAGCGCGCAATCGCGAGGGAGTGCGCCGACTGGATGCGCAAGAAGGCCCGCTTCAAGTCGTTCTCGACGCCCCAGGCAATGCAGTCCCTATTCGAGGTCGAGAGCGGGGATGCCCCGTACGTTTACATGCCCTTCGAGGGGTTGACGACGACTGGGCTGGGCACCAAGCCCGGCTCCTCGGCGTTCACGATGATAAGCAGGCTCGACGCTCCGATGTCGCAATCCTTCCTGGAGCTCTTCAACCGGGCTTGGGACGACGACGGCCTTCAGGACGTCACCGAGGAGGTCATCGACTCGATATCGAACGTGTACCGCGAGAACTCCCCGGAGATGATCTACTACCTTGCGCTGTTCAACATCTTCAACGAGTTCTTGGAGGACATCTCCGAGGACGTGCTCCCGAACGAGGCGACGGGCTATCGGGGCTCCGTCATCTGGGGCAAGCTGTACGACTTCCAGCGGGACGCCGCGGTGTCCATCATCAACAAGCTCGAAACCTACAGCGGCTGTATCCTCGCGGACAGCGTCGGCTTGGGCAAGACTTTCACGGCGTTGGCAGTGATCAAGTACTACGAGTCGCGCAGCAAGAACGTTCTCGTGCTCTGCCCGAAGAAGCTCAAGGACAACTGGCTCACCTTTAGGGGCAACCTCATCAACAACCCCATCGCCGCGGACCAACTCAGCTACACCGTGCTGTTCCACACCGACCTCTCCCGCGCCAGCGGCGACACAGTGACTGGGCTGCCCATCGAGCGCATCAACTGGGGCAACTTCGACCTCGTCGTCATCGACGAATCGCACAACTTCCGCAACGGCGCCGCGAGCGCCAACGTGAGCGAGGGCGAGGAGAACCGCTACCTCAAGCTCATGAACCGCATCATCCGCCAGGGCGTGAAGACCAAGGTGCTCATGCTCTCCGCGACGCCCGTGAACAATCGCTTCTACGACCTGCGCAACCAGCTGGCGCTCGCCTACGACGGCGACCAGGACGCATGGAAGCGCAAACTCGGGCTCGACAACGACCTCGACACCGTCTTCCAACGCGCCCAGAAGGCGTTCAACGCGTGGGACAAACTGCCCGCCGAGGCGCGCACGACCGACGCACTCTCGCAGCTGCTCGACTTCGACTTCTACCGAGTGCTCGACCAGGTGACCGTGGCCCGCTCTCGCAAGCACATCCAGCGCCACTACGACATGAGCGTCCTCGGGCCCTTCCCGACGAGGAACAAGCCCGTGTCAAAGCGCGCCAAGCTCACGACCCTTCCCGGCGCCATCAACTACCACGAGATCTACGGCGAGCTCGACGCGCTGTCGCTGTGCGTGTACATGCCGTCGTGGTACCTGCTCCCGAGCCGCGTCGCCAAGTACGCCGACGACTACGGGGACGCCAACCTCACTATCACCGGCCGCGAGACCGGCATCAAGAAGCTCATGGCGACCAACCTGCTGAAGCGCCTCGAGAGCTCCGTTCACTCGTTCAGGTTGACGCTGGGCAAGATCCGCGACCTTGTTGCCGCGACCGACAGGACGATCGACGACTTCATCGCAGGCAAGCACGTCGGCGCCGTGAGCGGCATCGACAACCCCGGCGCGATGGACCTAGAGAGCGACGACGAGGAGATGCCGTTCTTCGAGGTGGGCGGCAAATCCAAGTACGAGGTCGCCGACCTGGACTACATCAGCTGGCAGCGCGACCTGCGCGCCGACCTGGAGACGCTCGACCTGCTCATCGACATGGTCGAGGACATCACTCCCGAGTACGATGCGAAGCTGTCCGATCTGGAGGAGCTCGTCGTTGGGAAGGTCGCCAATCCGATCAACCCCGGGAACCGCAAGGTGATCATCTTCACCGCATTCGCCGATACCGCGAACTACCTCTACGAGAACCTCGCGCCACGGTTCAAGGGCTTCGGGCTCGAAGCATGCATGATCACAGGCCAGGGGACGCCGAGGTGCACGCTCCCCAAGGCGCCGACGGACATGAACGCGCTGCTCACGCTCTTCTCGCCGATTTCGAAGGAGCGGGACATCGTCATGCCGGGAGACGTCCGCGACATCGACGTGCTCATCGCGACCGACTGCATCTCCGAGGGCCAGAACCTGCAGGACTGCGACTACCTGATCAACTATGACATCCACTGGAACCCAGTCCGCGTTATCCAGCGTTTCGGCCGCATCGACCGCATCGGGTCCAAGAACGACGTCATCCAGCTTGTGAACTACTGGCCTGACGTGGAGCTCGACGAGTACATCCGGCTCAAGAGTCGCGTAGAGGAGCGCATGCGAGTGACCGTCATGACGTCGACGGGCGATGACGATCTGCTGAACGCGAGCGAGAAGGGAGACCTCGAATACCGCGAGGTGCAGCTGCGCAAGATGATGGACGAGGTCATCGACCTCGAGGACGTCTCCGGCGGCGCCTCGATCACGGACCTGGGCCTCAACGAGTTCCGCATGGACCTCATCGACTACTACGACGAGAACCCCGGCATAGACTCCATGCCGCACGGGTTGCACGCGGTGGCCACCGGCGGAGAGCCGGGCGTCATCTTTGTTCTGCGCAACGTCAACCAAGGCGTCAACATCGAACGCAAGAACCAGCTACATCCCTTCTACCTCGTCTACGTCAAGGAGGACGGAGAGATCCTCTGCGGGCATCTCGACCCGAAGGCGGTCCTCGACGAGATGAGGCTGCTGTGCAAGGGCAAGCCGGAACCCGACCGGGCGCTCTGCGACGCCTTCAACAAGGAGACGAAGAGCGGCAAGGACATGCGCCGTGAATCGCGGCTCCTGGAGGAAGCCGTCGCATCTATAATCGAGGCGAAGGAGCAGTCCGACATAGACAGCTTCTTCTCCAGCGGCACGACGAGCTTCCTTGAGGAGGACATCGACGGCCTGGACGATTTCGAGCTCATCTGCTTCCTGGTGGTGAAGTGATGCTGGGACTCCCGAGCACAACGGAGGTCGGCAAGCGCATCCCCAAGGAGGCGTTCTACCGCAACCTGAAACTCGACAAGAGGACGCGCGACGAGTTCGTCTCGCTCATCGATCGCATAACCATAGCCAACAGCGTAAAGCCCTCCACGGCGAACCTCCGCGACGGCAGGAAGGTGCACGAGATCCTAGTGCTCTTGATGACGCTCAAGGGCTGCGAGGTGCCGTACCGCGCCATCGAGGCGATCGCCAAGGGCAACCAGCACAGGCTCGTATTTCGCATCGAGGGCGTCGGTGCGACGTTGGTGGTACACGGCGGAACCCACGCGTCGGATACAATCGAGCGCATCGTGCTAAGGGGCGAAGACCTCGATGCCGCCTGGAACTCGATTGTCGCGCAGGTGGCGCTCGGCACCGAGGACGGCAAGGACGTCGATGCGAGGATTGCCGCCGAGAAGCGCAGGATAGAGCTGCAGAAGGAAATAGCGGCGCTCGATGCGAAGTGCCGTAAGGAGAAGCAGATTGGTAAGAGGAACGAGCTTTTCGCGAAGCTTAGGGAAAAGGAAGCGGAGCTGAATGCTCTCGAGAAAGGCGAATAGATGGAAAAGATAGAGCTTTCGACGCCGGATATCACACAGGAGAACATCGAGAGAATCGCCGCGCTGTTTCCCGATGTTGTGACGGAGTCCTTGGATGATGACGGCAACGTCGTGCGCGCAATCGATTTCGATGCATTGCGACAAGACTTGTCTGGCGATATTGTTGATGGGCCGCGCGAGCGTTACCAATTCACTTGGCCGGGCAAGCAGGCGGCTAAGCTCGAAGCTCGCAAGCCATGTGACAAGACGATGCGCCCTGTACGCGAAGAGTCGGTCAATTGGGATGAGACCGAGAACCTTTATATCGAGGGCGATAATCTCGAAGCGTTGAAGATTATGCGCGAGACATATGCGGGCAAGGTGAAGCTCATCTATATCGATCCTCCGTATAACACCGGCAATGATTTCATCTACGATGACGACTTCGCGCAAACGCGTGCCGAATATGAAGCGGAAAGTGGCGAGTTCGATGAGGAGGGCGGACGTCTTGTTGCCAACCCAGAGAGTAACGGACGTTTTCATTCAGACTGGTGCTCGTCATTGTATCCTCGGATACTGCTCGCTCGCGATCTCTTGGATTCAGACGGAATATTGTATGCAAGTATTGATAATGGCGAACTCGTAAACCTAACCAAAATTTGCGACGAGATTTTCGGTGCCGAAAACCATATCGACACAATAGTCTGGAATAAGCGAGTGCCGAAGAATGACAACAAGGGGATTGGGAACATCCATGAATACATTCTTGTGTATGCAAAACAGGCTGCAAATATTGAGCAGTTAACAATGAAGAAGTTCGGCATTGACGATGTGTTTCAATTTATCGACGAACTGAAACGAAAAGCGATTCCAATTCCCCAAGCAGAATTGGAGCTTAAGAAATTCTATAAAGAGCGTGGTTTTGATCGAGGAATCACGCTCTATAACCAACTTGATGACAACTACCAACCATGGGGGAAGATTAATATGAGCTGGCCAAACGCAAATACGTTTGGGCCACGATACGAGGTGATTCATCCGAATACAGCTCTGCCAGTGAAAATACCTGACCGCGGTTGGCGCTGGAATAAGGAGACATTCGAAAGGGCGTTGTCTTCAGGTGCAAGCTACCAGCGCTATGACGGCAGCTATGTATGTGGTCGAATTTGGTTTGCAAAAGATGAGAATACGCAGCCGAGCTCAATTACGTATTTGCGAGATGTGAGCAGGATGCTTTTACGCTCAATCATCAGCCTTAAAAGTGACGGCGGCATTGAGGTTGAAAAGATATTCGAAGGCAAGAGCTTCTTTTCTTATCCGAAGCCTGTAACGCTCATGAAAATGCTCATAGAATCCGTGCCGTCAAACGAAGGGATTTTCATGGACTTCTTTTCCGGTTCGGGCACTACTGCTGACGCAGTTTTGCGAGCAAACGCCGAAGATGGAGGTAATAGACGATTTGTTTTAGTGCAGCTCCCCGAAGAAAGCCCCATTGACTCTGAAGCTGCAAAAGCCGGGTATAGAAACATTTGCGAATTAGGGCAAGAACGAATTCGCAGAATTGCGAAAGAAATTGAAGAAGATGCAACCGTCGATATTGACTGTGGTTTTCGTGTGTTACGCATCAGCGCCTCAAACTTCCGTGAGACGCGCTATGAGCCTGGCGCTATTAGTCAATCGACTATCTTTGACTATGTGGACAATCTAATTGAAGGTCGAAGCGTTGAGGATCTTCTCTTCCAGGTAATGCCTAAGTTCCGAATTCCGTATTCTGCAAAGTACGCAATCGTCGACATCAACGGTAAGACTATCTTCAACGTCAACAACGGACAGCTCATCGCATGTTTCGATGAAGACGTTGACGAAACCGTCATTGAAGAGATTGCCAAGATGCGACCGCTCTACGCTGTGTTCCGTGATGCATCTATGGCCGATGACGCCACTGCTGCGAATTTCGAAGAGCTATTCAAGACGTATAGTCCGGATACGATTCGCAGAGTCATCTAAGGCGGCTATCATGGAGTTCAAGTTCAAGATACAGCAGTACCAAACGGCAGCTGCCGCCGCCGTAACGGACGTGTTTGAAGGGCAGCCGCGTTCAGACGCCTTCACATACAGGCATGATCTAGGTAGAGCAAGAGCCATGATTGGCCGTCGGAGTGTTGTCGACACTGAAACCATGAGCATGCTCGACCTCGACGTTATGGCCATGGGATACGGCAACGCACCCGTCGCACTTGATGCCCAGCAGCTCATGAGTAACATCAGGAGGATTCAGAGCCGCAACCAGATTGTCAGCTCGCCGTCGCTCTGCCATGACATGGGGGCCGTGCAGCTGGACGTGGAGATGGAGACGGGCACGGGCAAGACCTATGTTTACACGAAGACCATATTCGAACTAAACCGCCTATACGGTTGGACAAAGTTCATCGTTGTCGTTCCCTCGATCGCCATTCGCGAAGGGGTCCACAAGTCTCTGGAGACGACTGAGCAGCACTTTTTCGAGCAGTATGGGAAGAGAATCCGCTACTTCATCTATGACAGCCACCGGCTCAACGAATTGGACGCATACTCGCAGAGCTCGGACATCAACGTGATGATCATCAACATGCAGGCGTTCAACACGTCGATGAAGGAAGGCGGCAAGTCGAAGGAGGCGCGCATAATGTACTCCGAGCGCGATGACTTCGGGAGCCGCAGGCCCATCGACGTCATTGCGGCGAATCGTCCGATTGTTATCCAGGATGAGCCTCAAAAGATGGGCGGTAAAGCGACGCAGGATGGCATCAGACGCTTCAACCCGCTGTTCTGCCTGTATTACTCGGCCACCCACAAGCAGCAGCACAACATGGTCTACGAGCTTGACGCGCTCGATGCCTACAACCAGCGCCTCGTGAAGCGCATCGAGGTGAAGGGTTTCGAGCTCAAGAACATGCGCGGCACCGACGGCTACCTGTACCTGCAGGATATCCTCGTATCGCGTAATCATGAGCCGCAGGCCGTCATCGAGTTCAAGAAGATGGGTGCCACCGGCGTCGTGCGCAAGCAGACGGGACGCTTCGACACAGGCATGAGCATCTATGACGCGTCGGGCGAGACGAAGCTGGAAGCGTACCGCGACTTCGTCATCGCGCCGGACGGCATCGTCCCCGACCAGGACGGCCGCACCGGATACGTGCAGTTCCTAAACGGCATCCGCCTTGAGAAAGGCCAGGTCTGGGGCGACTCGGCCGAAGACGATATGCGCCGCGTGCAGATACGCGAGACGATCCGTAGCCACTTCGAGAAGGAGGAGCCCCTCTTCAATCGCGGCATCAAGTGCCTCTCGCTCTTCTTCATCGACGAGGTCGCCCGCTACCGCGCCTACGGGGAGGATGGCGAGGAGCTCACGGTCGGCTACGGGAAGGTCTTCGAGGAGGAGTACGCGCGCGAGGTAGAGCGTGTTCTCACCGAGCGGATCATCTCGACCGAGTACCGCGCGTATCTGGAGGGTATCGACGCCCATGCCACCCACAAGGGGTACTTCAGCATCGACAAGCACGGCCGCTCCATCGACAGCAAGGTGGGACGCGGGTCCGACGAGTCGGACGACGAGAGCGCATACGACCTCATCCTCAAGAACAAGGAGCGGCTGCTGTCCTTCGACGAGCCGTGCAGGTTCATCTTCAGCCACTCCGCGCTGCGCGAGGGCTGGGACAACCCCAACATCTTCCAGATTTGCACGCTCAAACAGTCGGGCTCCGAG
Organism: Eggerthellaceae bacterium; assembly: GCA_017434045.1. GTDB lineage: Bacteria > Actinomycetota > Coriobacteriia > Coriobacteriales > Eggerthellaceae > UBA9715. Next base: position 4,332 of record JAFRGA010000006.1, on the reverse strand, counting down.
ACGGGCAAGCGCCAGGAGGTCGGCCGCGGCCTACGCCTGTGCGTGAACCGCGAGGGCGACCGGCAGGACCTCGGGACCCTCGGCGAGCAGGACGTTCACGCGGTCAACGTCCTAACCGTGGTCGCATCCGAGAGCTACTCCGACTTCACGAGGGCGCTGCAGAGCGACATCCGTGCCGATCTGCGTGATCGCCCGACGATTGTGACGGATGCCTTCTTCAAGGGCAAGACCGTGGTCCTGGACGATGGCACGGCGGTGGAGGTCACCTTCGACGATCGCGAATCGAAGGTGGCGTACTTCTTCCTCGTGCAAAACGACCTCATCGACTACGACGGCCATCCAACCGAGAAGTTCCGCGAGCAAGGCATCGCCCCCGACGCCATAGAGCGCATGCCCGAGGAGATGAGGCCGAAGGCGAAGGCCATCGAGCAGCTGGTGAAGAGCGTCTATGACCCGCATGCGCTCGACGGAATGATCACCGATGGCCATGCTGAGAAAATTGTCGAGAACAAGCTCAACGACAACTGGAGCAGGCAGGAGTTTCAAGAGCTGTGGAAGCGCATCAATGCGAAACACGCCTACACGGTCAGGTTCGACGAGGACGAGCTGCGTGCCGCTGCCATCAGGAAGATAGACGCTGAGCTGGCGGTGAGCGAGCTCACCTACTCGATGGTTGTCGGGCGCCAGCGCGCAGCGGCTACCCGGGATGACCTGGAGGCCCGCAACCAGTTCGAGGGAACTCAGAGGCGTACTGAAGCCGTGAACGCCGCCGATACTTCGGGTGTGACGTACGACCTACTTGGAGAAATCGCCCAGGTTGCTTCCATCACCCGCAGGAGCGCTGCCGCGATCCTCGGCGGTATTCACCCGCAGAAGTTCGCGATGTACGCGAAGAACCCCGAGGAGTTCATCGCCAAGGTAGCGAGGCTCATCGTTGCGGCGAAGGCAGCCATGATCGTCGACCACATCACTTACCACGAGATCGACGGCACGTACGACAGCAACATCTTCACGGAGCGCATGCCCGAGAACGCATCGAAGGCGCTGCGCGTGAGCAAGGGCGTGCAGGACTATGTCTTCCCGGACTCTGCCGGCGAGCGGAAGTTCGCTGAAGACCTCGACACGAGCGACGAGGTCGTAGTTTACGCGAAGCTGCCACGCACGTTTCAGATACCGACGCCAGTCGGCAACTACGCGCCCGACTGGGCAATCGCCTTCAAACAAGGCAGTGTGCGACACGTGTTCTTCGTCGCCGAGACGAAGGGATCGCTCGATTCACTTGAGCTGAGAGGCGTCGAGAGCGCCAAGATCGCCTGCGCGAAGAAGCTGTTCAACGAGATGAGCACAGCCGATGTGCGCTACCACGAGGTTACTGGCTATGACGACATGCTGAGCATCATAGGGGCGATGGAATAATGCGAGTTGATTTCCACTGCCATACGAAGGCCACCAAGAGTGGTGATGGCAATCGCACAGTTGAGCCTTCGTTGTTTGCGGCAAAGCTGAAGCAAGCCGATGTAGACGCAGTCGCGATTACCAATCACAACCATTTCGATAAAAGGCAGTACGTGTCATTGTCGGAAGCCGTTGCGAATAAAATCATGGTGTGGCCTGGTGCTGAGCTCGATGTCGTCGGAACGGCCGGTCGCTGGCACATGATAGTGATAGTTAGCCCAAACAGGGTCGATGATTTCGATGCAGTAATCGCCGACCTTGTTGATGAACGCAGCGCCGATGATTGCATCTGGCCGTTCGAGGAACTATGGGAAGCATTCAATGGTTGGGAGGCAATCTTCCTATCCCATTGCCACGATAAAGACCCTGCCATCTCTCAAGCAGATATCGAAAACGTCAGGAATGTCGCCGGTAACGATTGGCGCGTTTTCTTCGAGCCGAAGAGCCTTGTGACTTTGGGAATATGGTCCAATCATGGTTTTGGAATGCTCATTGGTAGCGATGTGAAGGATTGGGAGAGGTATGAAGAGTGTCGGTTCTCCAATCTAAGGCTGCCCGTGGATAGCTTTGAGCAGCTCTGCCTGCTGGCCCGAAGAGATGCTCGGGTGGTTGAAACGTTGCTCTCTCGTAAACCTATAACAGAAATGACGGCACTGCCGCATCCTTCCGCCCCGCTGAAACTACCCATTCGCCAGGATATTAACGTCATTTTTGGGCAGAAAGGAACGGGCAAAACAGAGATTATCAAGTCTCTTTGCTCGGAATACGAAAGATTGGGGATACCCTACAGCTGCTATATCGGCGGTGAGAAATACTCCGAGTTTGAGCGGCTGCTTGAAGCCAGCCCCGTCGAAAGGTCAACAAAGGATTTCGATAGAGACGATTGTTCAGAAGAGATTACCTTCATACTAAACTGGACTGAGTCGCTTCCAACATCGATTAGCCAATATGTTACATGGTGCTCAACGATAGGAAACAGCGAGAAAAAGGATCGCTTTAAACTGTCTGACCAGCAGATGTTGCCTCCTGTTTCAAGAGAGCCATTCGAGCGTGACAAGACGGCGCGAAGCACAGTCGGGGCTTTCTCTAAAACGTATTCCGAGAAGGATCTCGGAAGCTACTTGGGCTCAGAGGATGAGGCGACATTCTCGGAACTGCTTACAACCCTGGAGAAAAACATCGCACTGCGAGCAAAGGCGCACTATATCGAGTCGGAAGCGGTTAAGATGGCAAATGATGCTCTCGCTGTTCTGAAGGACATCATCGATAGCAAGTCGAATACCAAATCGAAGCCGGGTACCGCAGGATTCCTTTCGTTGTTCGAAAATCGCATGTTGCTGTACAAGAAGACAAAGAGGATTCTTGCCCAGCTCGGAAGCAAAGAATTGGTCACAAAAGAGTATCTTGGCTGCCTCGAAGACAAGGGCAGGCTCTTTCTTGTAACAAGAAAGCGTTATCTTTGCTCGTCATCGACAACGAAAGAATTCGGCGTCGGGATCAGCAAGTTAAGAGCAGTGCGAAAGGCGCTGGAAGCCATCATCGACTCAATCGCAAATGCTGACCTGCCTGAGGCCGTTGCTGATTTCGCCAGAGCTTATCAGGATTCAGGCATCCAGAGCCTTGATGCATTCATTGGCATCGAGAAATACGTGGCGCTTGAAGGGTGTGACGATGAGTACAAGCCATCTGACGGAGAAAAAGGAATCCTAGTTATTGAGCGCAAGCTCAGGACAGAGGCTGACGTTTATTTGCTTGATGAGCCAGAGCTTGGCATGAGCAATTACTACATCGACACCGTCATAAGGCCAATCGTGCAAGATCGGGCACAGGCGGGAAAGACAGTCATCATTTCAACGCACAATGCAAACCTCGCAGTTCGGACGCTCCCATATGTTTCGATCTATAGGGAGCATGTCGCCGGAACCGAGTTCAGAACATATCTTGGAAATCCTTTCATTAACAAACTTGCAGACCAGTCTGATCCCGGGAATGAGAAAGACTGGTCGGAAACAAGCATGCTGACACTTGAGGGCGGACCAGATGCCTTCTATGACAGAAAGCGAATTTACGAGGCGGGCAAACATGAACGTTGAGGTCACAGTTACAACAAATGCGCAGGGCGAAGACGTCATGCGGTTCAAATTGGCCAATCCTATTGATATTAGCCTTACCGGCACAGAGGGAACCGGTCAGCTGAAGACACTGTTTGCCACGCTTTTGGGGGTCCTCATAGAGGAGGATGTCGAGGTCGCATTCTCAAAAACCGACGGTTACAGCACGAAGATGTATGAAGACGTGTGCGTTGAATATGTAAAAGTCCTGAATGACGAGCTTGCTACGGCGAGAGAAAACGTCAAAAAGGAAGGTTTAGCAAAATAGGCTCGCAAAGTTGATGTTTCTTTCTTATCAGGTTGTCAAATTGTTCTAGCCTGACATTGTTCGGCAATATGCGTTGCGTGCGAGCCTCGATCATTACAGTCAAACACGAGCTTCATTGATGGGTTGATACTAAATCCTAGCGATTGTTTGCAGCATGGCATCTGATCCGAAAAATGCTGCCCTTCGGGTAGGGAACCCGGAGGGCGGTTCGGCATCGAACATATTCAAAACTAGGTTATATACAGGCAAAATGGCCGTATCATCATCGACGCGAGAGCATGCCCTGCTTGCTCAGATGGGGGAATTAAGGGGGAATGTTGCTCACATCACCCCGAAAAAGGCATTTGCAGCTTGGTGGCTAGCCGACGGAACCAGCCATGCCAACGAAGCCTATCATCACCAAGAGCACGATGAGAACGACCACGATTCGCGAGGCGAGCACGCGGCGCTTGCTCATTCGCTCGCTCGCGCGGGAGAAGGCGAAGGAGAGCATGACGT
>JAFRGA010000026.1 GCA_017434045.1 Eggerthellaceae bacterium | reverse complement strand
GCCTGTTTTCGACGGCAGACGGCTTCAAGGAATGCATCGAACGGATACTTGGCCTGGAGATCTAGCGATGGTGACATTACCGAAGGTTGCCGCCCTCGAGCTCACTTACCGGTGCAATCACCAATGCATATTCTGCTCATGCCCATGGGAATCTGATTCTCTGGCAAGAGAACAAGAGCTTGGTCTAGATGAATGGCAGAGGGCCCTCCACGAGATTAGACGCAGGGGAACCCGTGTAGTTTCGTTCAGCGGAGGTGAACCGACGCTAAGGGCAGACTTGCTGTATATCATCGATGCCGCACGTGACGAAGGCTTGCAGCCTTGCCTCATATCGAATGGCCGAGCCATGGATGAAGAGATGTTGCGGTGCCTTGCGAAGCGCAGGGTCAATCTGAGTCTCAGCGTGCCTGGAATCGAGACGTTTGAGCAGCAGACGGGCTATGACGGTGTCGAGCATGTCATGAGACTCTTCAGGACCGCACGGGAAATGGGCATGCGAGTTACCGCCAACATTGCAGTCACAAAAGTGAACCTTCCGGAGCTTTATGACATCATTGCCTATTCCCTAATCAACGGAGCATCTTACACCCTCATCAACCGCTTCCTCCCCGGAGGAAGGGGGCTTGAGAACAGCAGGTTCCTTTTAGACAGATCTGAAATAAATGAGATGCTGAAAACCGCCGAAGAAGTCCTGAGAAAAGCCGGCGCACACGGGCATACGGGGACCGAGCTGCCTTATTGCGCGGTTGAAGCTCCAGACCGTTTGAAATCGTTTGAAGTGAGCTACCAATGCGGAGCAGCAAAGTCCTTCTTCGTAATTGACCCAAGCGGGTATGTGAGGGTGTGCAACCATTCGGAGCAGCGGCTGTGTAGTGTGTTCAATCTCGAAGAGCTCGAGAGCAACGATTACTGGAATCTGTTTGTCAAAAGGGATTACACGCCTGCGATGTGTGTCGGTTGCGAGTATGGGAGCATCTGCGATGGCGGTTGCCGAGAAGCCGCACATGTCTATGGCGGAGACGTTTCGGGTCCGGATCCATGCCTATAAACCAAGGAGCGGCATCTTGAATATATGCCTCAACAAGTTCAACGATGATGCGTTCATGGACTATTACGCCATCTACCTTGAAGAACACGGCGAGGAGAGTGTCTTTCCTGCTCAGCTTCGCGAAAAGATGGCACGGCATGCTATCGATTCTGAGCATTCTATCGTCAGGGGAATATGGCAGACAGATACCGGCGATGTGCTTGGATACTGCGAGGTCAATAACGCCGACGAGCCTGAATGGGAAATCGGCATCTACATACTCGAACAGCATCGGTTCCAGGGTGTCGGGAAAGCTGCCATCCCCCTGTTTCTGGATGAGCTTGCAGACATGGGAAGGCATAGCTTCACCGCAAGAATTCTCCCCGACAACCTCGCGAGCAGGAAGCTTTTCGAAGGACTTGGAGCGAAGCTGAAGGGAACCGAGCTTTTGACCGGCGTTATCAGCGACGAGCTGCTCGAGTCGGAGGTGACTTCCAAGAAAGAGGGCGCCAATCCCGAAGATCTCGTACGTCTGCAAGCGCTCGAAGACATGATTCTCGCAACGAAGCTGGAAGTCTGCGTGTACAGAATCGAATGGCCACCCACCAAGTGAACGGCCATTCTCGCGAAGCATGGGCAACCTCCGCATCAGGCGGCTACAACCTCACCGGCTACAGTCGCTCGCTTCAGGTACTCCTCGAGCGCGCGGCGGTTCACGCGGATCGTCTTGGTGCCCAGCTTCACGGCCGGCATCTCGCCCTGGTGGATGAGCTTGTAGATGGACGTGAGCGAGATCTGCAGGTACAGCTGCACCGCGCGCACGTCGAGCCACACATCCGAGCCGTCGCCCGGCATGTTCAGGAGCTCCATGCGCTGGGCGTCGCCGGGGCCCGTGGGCAGGTATACGCCGGCGTCGTCGACCATCGCGGCCTGCTGCTGTTGCTGTTGAGCTTGCTTGATGTTGTGTGAATATGCCATGAGGGCCTCCTTCGCCTCGTCGTCCCGCCCTTTGCGGGCCGCTGATGCGCTTTTGCGCCGGAGTTGCCCCGTCGCGCAAGGGGGCAAGCGGAAACCCGGAGGGCGCGAGTTCCGCACCGCGGAAGTTTTCCGCGCCTTGCGCGACGGGGCATTTCGGCGACGATGCGCAGCTGGACCTGCATGGAAGGGCCAGAGGCGAAGCGATCTGCTTTAAATGCCTAGCAAATCGAGCATGCTCACATCGGGTCTCACGGACGAGATGGCGGCCTCAAGCGACGCGCCGTCGGCTATGCGCTGCGCGATGGCGGCCTTGTCGGCATCGGTGAGACGCGGCCGCTCCGCATCTTTCGGCTTGACTGAGGCTTCTGCGAGGATTCCGCCGATCGTGTTGGCTGCCGCGCGGTCGTTCTGCGCGATGAAGTGCGCGTAGATGTCCATGGTGAGGCTCGCCGACGAGTGCCCGAGCCTCTGTTGCACCGTCTTGATATCGGCGCCGGAGCCGATGAGCAGCGTTGCCTGCGTGTGCCTGAGCTCGTGCAGGTTGTAGCCGATGTACGCCCCCTTGCGCCAGCGCTTCCTGCCAGAAGAATCCGTATACCGAACGGCGGGCCCGAACTCGCCCAGGCCATGGTCGGCGAAGTACTGGCGGCGCCAGCGGTTGAACGTGTTGGGATCCATGAACTTGTAAAGGGAGTTGGTGCAAACGGGCGTCTCCTCGTCCTGGTCGAGCCCCGCGATCTCCATCGCGCGGGCTTGCTTCTCCTTCCACTCTGCAAGGAACATCACGGTCCCATCGTCGAGGCCGAGCCAGCGGTGCGACTTCTCGCTCTTGGGATCCCTGATCTTGTGGTCGGCCGCGTACTGCTGGCCCACGTAGATGCGCTTGCGCTCGAAGTCGACGTTTCGCCACACCAGGCCGAGTATCTCGCCTCGGCGCATGCCGGTGGCGAGGGCGATCCAGACCGCCACGGTGCTGCCCGTCTGCTCCTCGGTTCTAAGCGCGATCGCCAGCTCGAGCGCCTGCTCGTCGGAAAGCGCCTTGCGCTCCTTGGGCTTCGGCCTCGGGGCCTTCACGTAGCCGCACGGGTTCGCGTCCACGAGCTCGTTCGCGACGGCCTCGTCCATGACGAGGGAGAGCGTGGCGTTGAGCTTGTGGAGCGTGCTCTTCGTGGCCTTCTTCGATGAGAGCAGCTTGTCGTACTCG
>JAFRGA010000005.1 GCA_017434045.1 Eggerthellaceae bacterium | reverse complement strand
GGACCAGTCCAACCCGCTGGCTGGCCTGACCCACAAGCGTCGTCTGTCCGCGCTTGGCCCTGGCGGCCTTGCTGGCCACAAGTCCGGCTCCAGCCGCCGCACCAACGTGCCGACGGCCGTCCGCGACGTCCACAACAGCCATTACGGTCGTATGTGCCCAATCGAGACGCCTGAAGGCCCGAACATCGGCCTCATCGGCTCGCTCGCGACGTATGCCCGCGTGAACCCTTACGGCTTCATCGAAACCCCGTACCGCCGCATCGTCGACGGCAAGGTGACCGACGAGATCGACTACCTGACGGCCGACGAAGAGGAAAACTACACCATCGCCCAGGCCAATGAGGAGTTCGACCTCGAGACCCGCGTGTTCGGACATCGCGATTCAGAAGGCAACTTCGTGCCCTCCGCCCGCGTGCTGTGCCGCACGAAGGACGCAGCGGGCACGTTCGGAGAGCCTGACGAGATCGCCCCCGAGAACGTCCAGTACATGGACGTCTCCCCGCGTCAGATGACGTCGGTCGCGACCTCGCTCATCCCGTTCCTCGAGCACGACGACGCGAACCGCGCCCTCATGGGCTCGAACATGCAGCGTCAGGCCGTGCCCCTTCTGCGCCCAACGGCGCCGCTGGTCGGCACGGGCATCGAGCACCGCATCGCAGTCGATAGCGGCGAGATCCTCGTCGCGCAGAACTCCGGCATCGTCGACTACGTCGATGGCCAGACCATCATCATCCTGACCGACGACGGCGAGTACGACGAGTACCTGGTTCCGAAGTTCCAGCGCTCCAACCAGTCCGGCTGCATAAACCATCGTCCGATCGTCCGGAAGGACGACCGCGTAGAGGCCGGCGACGTGCTGGCCGACGGCCCGTCGTGCGACCATGGCGAGCTGGCTCTTGGCCAGAATCTCATGATCGCCTACATGCCGTGGGACGGTTACAACTACGAGGACGCAATCGTCATCTCCGAACGTGTCGTGTCCGAGGACCTGCTTACCTCCATCCACATCGCCGAATACGAGATCGACGCACGCGACACGAAGCTCGGGCCCGAGGAGATCACCCGCGAGATCCCGAACATCTCCGAGGACCTTATCAGCGACCTCGACGCCGACGGCATCATCCGCGTGGGCGCCGAGGTGTTCCCGGGCGATGTCCTCGTCGGCAAGGTCACCCCGAAGGGCGAGACCGAGCAGACCGCCGAGGAGCGCCTGTTGCGCGCAATCTTCGGCGAGAAGGCACGCGAAGTCCGCGACACCTCGCTGAAGGTGCCTCACGGCGCAGGCGGGCGCGTCATCGGCGTCATCCGCTTCAGCCGCGATGCCGGAGACGAGCTGGCGCCGGGCGTCAACGAGCTCGTTCGCATCTACGTTGCCCAGAAGCGCAAGGTCCAGCAGGGCGACAAGCTCTCGGGCCGTCACGGTAACAAGGGCGTCATCAGCCGCGTCCTGCCGGTCGAGGACATGCCGTACCTCGCAGACGGCACGCCGATCGACGTCATCCTCAACCCGCTGGGCGTTCCGTCCCGTATGAACGTCGGCCAGCTGCTCGAGAACCATCTCGGCTGGGCCGCGAAGTGGGGCTGGGACGATAAGGACGACTCCGACGAGGTCATCGACGGACCGATCTTCATCGCGACGCCGGTCTTCGACGGTGCCCATGAGGACGAGATCTCGGATGCCATCGAGCGCGCCAACCGCAACCTCATCAACATGAACCGCGCAAAGTACGGCGACTTGGCCCGCGACGAGTTCGTGCCGCAGCTGTCGCGCACAGGCAAAACATGGCTCTACGACGGCCGCACGGGCGAGAAGTTCCGCGAGCCCATCACGGTCGGCCAGACGTACATGCTCAAGCTCGGCCATATGGTCGACGACAAGATCCATGCGCGTTCGACCGGTCCTTACAGCTTGATCACGCAGCAGCCGCTTGGCGGCAAGGCCCAGTTCGGCGGCCAGCGCTTCGGCGAGATGGAAGTCTGGGCGCTGTACGCCTACGGCGCCTCCAACGTGCTGCAGGAGATCCTGACCGTCAAATCCGACGACACGTCGGGCCGCGTGAAGTCCTACGAGTCCATCGTCAAGGGCGAGAACATTCCCGCCGCCGAGGTGCCCGAGTCCTTCAAGGTGCTCGTCAAGGAGATGCGCTCGCTGTGCCTCAACGTCGAGCTCGAAGGCCATGACATGCAACCCGTCGACATGGACGCCGATTTCGACGAAGACGACGATTCCGCTTTGTACCAGGCATTGGCAGGCGAAGCTGCCAAGACCGAGCAGGAAGACGAGGACGACATGCTCGAGAGCATCGCTGCCGAGCTCGGAGACCTCATCGGAGGCCTCGGTGTTGCCGACTCCGAAGAAAACGAACTCATCGGTGAGGGGGAGGAGAACTAATGACGACTGAATACGACGTCACAAACTTCGACGCCATTCGCATTTCCCTCGCGTCTGCAGAAGATATCCGCAGCTGGTCGCGCGGTGAGGTGAAGAAGCCCGAGACCATTAACTACCGTACCCTCAAGCCTGAGAAGGACGGCCTGTTCTGCGAGAAGATCTTCGGCCCGACCCGCGACTGGGAATGCGCGTGCGGCAAGTACAAGCGCGTGCGCTTCAAGGGCATCGTCTGCGAGCGCTGCGGCGTCGAGGTTACGCGCGCCAAGGTGCGCCGCGAGCGCATGGGCCACATCGAGCTCGCCGCTCCCGTCAGCCACATCTGGTACTTCAAGGGCAGCCCGAGCCGTCTTGGCTACCTTCTCGACATCTCCCCGAAGGATCTCGAGAAGGTTCTGTACTTCGCCAGCTCCATCATTACCTCGGTTGACGCCGAGGCGCGTGAGGAGGACCTGGACGAGCTTCGCGACGAGTTGGCAGCCGACCTCGAAGAGCTGGACGCCGAGCGCGACCGCATAATCGAGTCGACCCGCCGCCTCTCCACGGATTACGTGCCCGAAGACGACGAGTTCATCGACGACATCGACGACGAGGAGCGCATGACTCCCGAAGAGGTCGAAGAGGAGATCGCTGAGATTTATGAGGAGTTCAACGAGCGCAAGGCGCTTCGTGCCGACGCGTTCGAGCTCTTCCAGAAGATCGTCCCGAAGCAGCTCGTGCCCGACGAGGCGTTGTACCGCGAGATGCGCCTGAACTACCGTGACTACTTCAAGGGCGGCATGGGTGCCGAGGCTGTCCGCGACCTTCTCGACGAGATTGACCTCGAGGCCACTGCCGTCGAGCTTGCGGAAGTCATCGAGACGGGCAAGGGCCAGAAGCGCGCCAAGGCCATCAAGCGCTTGAAGGTGGTCGACGCGTTCCTGAAATCCGAGAACAAGCCTTCCGACATGATCCTGGACGTCATCCCGGTCATCCCGCCCGACCTGCGCCCGATGGTGCAGCTCGACGGCGGCCGTTTTGCCACGTCTGACTTGAACGACCTGTACCGTCGCGTCATCAACCGCAACAACCGTCTGAAGCGCCTTCTCGACCTCGGTGCACCCGAGATCATCGTGAACAACGAGAAGCGCATGCTGCAGGAGGCCGTCGACTCGCTGTTCGACAACGGCCGTCGTGGCCGTCCGGTCACGGGCCCGGGCAACCGTTCCCTCAAGTCGCTCTCCGACATGCTCAAGGGAAAGCAAGGACGTTTCCGCCAGAACCTGCTCGGCAAGCGCGTCGACTACTCCGGCCGTTCGGTCATCGTCGTCGGCCCTGAACTGAAGATGCACCAGTGCGGCCTTCCGAACAACATGGCGCTCGAGCTCTTCAAGCCGTTTGTCATGAAGCGTTTGGTGGAGCTCGAGTACTGCGGTAACATCAAGGCTGCGAAGCGCGCGGTCGACCGCGGTGCCAGTTACGTATGGGACGTGCTCGAAGAGGTCATCACGGAGCACCCGGTCCTCCTGAACCGCGCTCCCACGCTGCACCGTCTGGGCATCCAGGCCTTCGAGCCGGTGCTGGTCGAGGGCAAAGCCATCAAGCTCCATCCGCTCGTATGCACCGCCTTCAACGCCGACTTCGACGGCGACCAGATGGCCGTTCACGTGCCGTTGTCCGCCGCCGCCCAGGCCGAGGCGCGCATCCTCATGCTCTCGACTAACAACATCAAGTCGCCGGCGCATGGCCGCCCGCTCACCATCCCAACTCAGGACATGATCATCGGCCTGTACTACCTCACGGCCGCTCGCGACGGGTTCCCGGGCGAAGGTCGCGCGTTCATGGACTTCGCAGACGCGCGCAATGCCTATGATGCCCGCATCGGCGTCGACCTGCAGGCTAAGATCGAGGTGCGCCTCACTAAGGACACCCTGGTCGCCACCTCCTTCAACAACATGGAGGAGTACAAGGCCGGCTCGCGCCTGAAGACCACGATTGGCCGCATCACCTTCAACGATGTGCTGCCCGAGGACTACCCGTTCCTCAACTACGGCATGGACAAGAAGGAAATCGGCCGCCTGGTCGAGGACGTATGCAACCGTTACTCCACCTCCGAAGTCACGCCCATCCTCGACGGCCTCAAGGCCGCTGGCTTCCACTACGCCACGCGCGCAGGCGTCACCGTTTCGGTCTACGATGCCACCATCCCCGAGAACAAGGCGGATATCCTTGCCGTTGCAGATGCAAAGGTGGCGGCAATCGACGAAGATTACGAGATGGGCCTGATGAACCGCGAGGAGCGTCGTCGCCAGGTCATCGAGATCTGGAACGAAGCCAACGAGGAAGTCGGCGAAGCGATGGCCGACAACTTCGACCGCTTCAACCCGATCTACATGATGGCGTTCTCCGGTGCCCGTGGTAACATCAAGCAGATTCGCCAGCTCGCCGGCATGCGCGGCCTGATGGCCGACCCGAAGGGCGAGACCATCGAGCGTCCCATCAAAGCAAACTTCCGTGAGGGCCTCTCGGTTCTGGAATACTTCATCTCCACCCACGGCGCACGCAAGGGCCTGGCCGACACCGCCCTGCGTACGGCCGACTCCGGTTACCTGACGCGTCGTCTGGTCGACGTCGCGCAGGACGTCATCATCCGCGAAATCGACTGCGGCACGACCGACGGCGTACCCTATCCGCTCCGCAACGAGAAGGGCGATTTGGACGAGAACCTGATTGGCCGTTGCGTGCTCGATCCGGTCGTCGATGCCAATGGGGAGATTCTCATCGAGCCCGACAACTACGTGTCATCCATGAAGCAGCTCAAGGAACTCGACGAGGCCGGCGTCAAGGAGATCGTCATCCGCACGGTCATGACCTGCCATGCACATGAAGGCGTCTGCCAGAAGTGCTACGGTTGGGACCTCGCCACTTCGCGTCCCGTCAACATCGGCACGGCCGTGGGCATTATCGCCGCGCAATCGATTGGCGAGCCCGGCACTCAGCTTACGATGCGTACGTTCCACACCGGCGGCGTCGCCGGCGACGACATCACGTCGGGCCTCCCGCGTGTTCAGGAGCTGTTCGAGGCGCGCAAGCCCAAGGGCATGTCCGTCCTCTCCGAGATTGCGGGCACATTGCAGATCTCGAGCGACAAGCAGCAGAAGATCATCACGGTGCACGACCAAGAGGGCAACATCCGCGAGTACGTTGTTTCCGCACGTGCCCAGATGCAGCCCGGCATAGTGGACGGATGCGAGGTCAAGGTAGGCCAGCAGTTGACCAAGGGCTCGGTTAATCCGCACGACCTCCTGCGCCTCACCGATCCCAACACCACGTTGCGCTACATCGTGAGCCAGGTTCAGGGCGTGTACGTGTCTCAGGGCGTCGACATCAACGACAAGCACATCGAGGTAATCGCACGTCAGATGTTGCGCAAGATCACGGTACTCGACCAGGGCGATTCGGACTACCTGCCAGGACGCCAGGTCAACCGCTACGAGTTCCAGGATACCGCGAACGAGCTCATCGCAGAGGGCAAGCAGCCGCCCATCGGACAGCCCCTCCTGTTGGGCATCACGAAGGCATCCTTGGCGACGGATTCCTGGATGTCTGCCGCATCGTTCCAGGAGACTACGAAGGTGCTCACCGACGCCGCCATCGAGGGCAAGGTCGACACGCTCAACGGCCTCAAGGAGAACGTCATCATCGGCAAGCCGATTCCTGCGGGAACGGGCTTGAAGCGCTACCGCAACGTCCGCCTGACCTACAAGGGCCAGCCCATCCAGAAGGTGGAAGGCGACGCGCTGCCCGATTACGCTCCCGAGGCGCTGCGCGACATCGAGGACCTGCTGCCGCAGCCTCAGGACTGGTCGCTTGACGGCGATGGCTACCTGAGCATGTCCGGCGGCTACGGTAACTACTTCGGTGGCTACGGCCCGTCCTTCGGACGTCGCTCCAACATGCTTTCCGACGAGGATGCCCGTCTGTACATCTACGACGACCTTGGCGTCTCCCAGCGTTGGGCGAACAAGTTCAGCGAAGCTGGCATCGAGACGGTAGCCGACCTCATCGGCCATACCGAGGACGACCTGCTGCGCATCGAGGGCATCGGCGCCAAGGCGATCGAAGAGCTGAAGGCGGGTTTGGAAGAGCGCGACCTGCTCAGCGTCATCGAGGACGACCTCACGGCGTCCAGCGACGACATGAGCCAGCTGCTCGACATGGTCTTCAGCCCCGATGACAACATCCTCATCGGCGGCGACGAGCCTCCGACCTTCAACACCGAAGGCGAGGACATGCTCGGCGAGGCCCTGCCTCCGCGTTCGTACCAGCGCAACCTCGAGGAGCTCGATGCGCTGCTCGGTTCGATGGACTCTCTCGGATTCGGTCTGACCAGCAGTTCCGAGGAAGCCGCGTCGAACAAGGCGCAGTTCCTCGAAGGCGAGGAGCTGCTCGGCGAATAACGATTCCAAATAGAAGCTTTTTCGAAGGCCACCTTATCAGGTGGCCTTCCCTTATTATGGGTGCGCTTTTCTAACCGTCTTATATGATGGAATGGCCTTTCTGTAGGGAGCGCTCAAATGTAACCCATCTGAAACGGTTTTCGCCGAAAATGGAAATAGTAGGAAATGTAGAGAAGCCGACGGCGAAATCGTTCGGCTTGAGTGAGAAGGGGTTCACAATGGCGCGACTTTTCGGAACCGACGGCGTCCGCGGCGTTGCAAACAAGGAACTGACATGCGAGATAGCCTATCGTTTGGGTCAAGCTGCAGCTGTCTTCATGGGAAAGAACATTGTCATCGGGAAGGATACGCGCCTTTCCGGCGATATGCTCGACGCAGCTGCGAGCGCTGGCGTCATGAGCGCTGGGGGCACTGCGTTGCTCGCCGGGATAATTCCCACGCCGGGTGTCGCGTTTCTAGTGAACGAGCTGCATGCCGATGGCGGCATCGTCATCTCCGCATCCCATAATCCTCCCGAGTACAACGGTATCAAGCTGTTCGACAGCAAGGGCTTCAAGCTGCCCGATGCCGTCGAGGACGATATCGAGCGTTTCATCACGGCTGGCGGCCTCGAAGCAGCCGATAGCGAAGAATTCGAGCAGCCTTCCGGCGATGCCGTCGGCATTACGATCGTCGTCGAAGAGGCTCTTGATCTCTACATTAACCATGCGGTCGAAAGCGTCAAGAAGCAGGGCATCGACTTCTCCGGCATGCACATCGCGCTGGATGCCGGCCACGGCGCCTCGGCGCTGACGAGCGCCGAAGCCTTTGAGCGCCTCGGCGCGAAGGTGACAGCCATCAATACAGATTTCGACGGCCTGGACATCAACGTTGGGTGCGGTTCCACCTGCCTCGAGCCGCTCGAGAAACTCATAGCGGAATGCGGTGCAGACGTAGGCGTCGCACACGATGGCGACGCGGACCGCGTCATGCTCATGGCGCCGGGCGGGGAAGTCATCGACGGCGATTTCATGGCCGCCTTGCTCGCGCGCGACATGCGCGATCGTGGTGTTCTCTCGGGCAATACCGTTGTCGCCACCGTCATGTGCAATCTCGGTTTCGTCCACGCCATGCGTGATGCGGGCATCAACGTCGTCCAGACGAAGGTCGGCGACCGCTACGTGCTGGAGGAGATGCTCGACAAGGGCTATGCCCTTGGTGGCGAGCAGTCAGGTCACATGATCATGTTGGAGTACAACACCACCGGCGACGGCCTGATGACGGCATGCCAGTACCTGGCTGCAGTGAAGCGCACGGGCAAGGGCGTTCAGGAAGCCGTCAAGATAATGACACGCTTCCCACAGGCGTTGGTGAACGTTCGCGTGAAAGACAAGGAAGCACTCGTGGGCAACGAGGCCATTGCAGAGGCTGTGTCGCAGGTCGAGGCCGAGCTTGGCGAGAGCGGCCGCGTGCTCATCCGCCCGAGCGGCACCGAACCGCTCGTGCGCGTCATGGCGGAAGCCCAAACTCAGGAAGTTGCCGACGAGACGACGAACCGCATCGCGGCCATTGTCGAGAAAGAGCTTTGCTAGCTTAAATACGATGTAAATACAGCTTTAAAAGGGCACCTGCCTGAGCGCAGGTGCCCTTTGCTTTTGTTGAATAAGAGGTTTGAGGTACTTGTAAGCTTGTACATGCATCGAAAATGGCTAGAGTCTATGATAGTCAAGCGGGAGGGTGCTTCTCCAGCCGCCTCGCTTGAATCCCCCTACAAACCAAGCTAACAGAAAGCGGCAATTGGAGCCGACTAACTGGCCGTGCGCCTCGAAGTTCCCGACTGCGCTTCGCGCATTCGGGAAATAGTTCTGGAAATATGTACGGGGGCAGGATGAAGCCTGCCCGGCCTCGCTGAAAACGAGCCACAGGCTCGTTTTCCGGGCGCTCGGCCCATAGCCGCTTTCCTATGCGCTTGGTTTTTCGGGGGCGCTCGGAAGGCTGAAGAAGCACCCTCCCGCTTGCCACACTATGCGATACAAAAATGAAAGCATCACGCTTTGGTTTGGTCATGGTCGCTGCAAGGACGCATAGATAAAAGCTGGCTCTTGCGCTATAGTTAGCTGGATTGCGAATAAACCGCTCTCCGAATAGAGGATGCTATGAACGAGCTAGAAACAACCAACGGTCCCAGCACAATTGACGAAGCTGCAAAATCCGAAGAGCTGAGCGCCGACGATGTCTTCAGCCCGATTGATTCCCAGCTGGATGCAAATTCCGCCGAAGAGGAAACACCGGCTCAGGCAGATGGCGATGAGCCTAATGAGCCTGATGCAATGACGTTCTCCGTTCCTCCGCGCGCGGAAGGGGAGGAAGAGCCTGAAGAAGAGGAAGACGACGAGGAAGAGGACTACGAGGACGTAGAGATTCGCCAGGGCTTCATGCAGAACCGCGAGCTCTCGTGGCTGACGTTCAACGAACGCGTGCTTGATCAGGGCGCGGACGAGTCGGTTCCCCTCCTCGAACGGTTGAACTTCATATCCATCTTCTGGAGTAACCTCCGGGAGTTCTTCATGGTTCGCGTGGGAAGCTTGACCGATCTCTCGTTCATCGAACCCCCGGTTAGGGACTCGAAAACGGGTATGACAACCGAAGAGCAAATCAAGGCCATCCACAAGCGATGCCGCGAGCTGTACCCCATACAGGAAAGCTATTACGAGCACGTGCGTGGGTCGCTGGCTAAGGAGGGCGTACGCCACCTGCGTCCCGAGGACCTCTCGGAAGAGCAGCGCAACTATCTGGCCGGAATGGTGAAGTACAACATCGAGCCGTTCCTCTCGCCCCAGATCATCAATCCACGCCATCCGTTCCCGCATCTCGAGAACGGAAAGCTCTACATCCTCGTCCGACTCGACGACGAAGCCCAGGCGGAAGAGACGAAGAAGAAGGCGAAGAAGGTCAAGAAGGGAAAGGGAAGCCCTGGAGGCGCCGAGGGCGTCGTGCTCGGCCTCATCCCCCTGCCTCATCAGTGCGAACGCGTCATCGAGCTGCCAGGCCGCGGATTCCAGTTCATATTGCTCGAGCATGCCATCGAGATGTTCGCACCCGACATCTTCTCGACGTACAAGATCAAGCACACGAACGTCATCTGCGTGACGCGAAATGCGGACATCGACGCCAACCAGACGGGCGACGAGCAGGACGAGGACTACCGCGAGCATATGAAACGCTTGCTGAAGCAGCGCGCCCGCCTAGCTCCTGTGCGCTTGGAATGCGAGCGTCCGCTCTCGCCAGTTATGCAGAAGTACCTGCTGAAGAAGCTTGGGCTCAAGCGCAGCCAGGTTTACGACACGACCGTGCCGCTCGACCTCAGCTTCACCTGGGGCCTCGGGAGCTCTTTGAGCGACTCGAAGCGACAGAAGCTTTCGAACCCGCCGTTCACCCCGGCATGGCCTGCCGCGTTCGACCGCAACCGCCGCATCATGGACCAAGTATGCGAGAAGGAAGTGTTGTTGTCGTATCCGTACGAGAGCATGGATCCGTTCGTACAGTTGCTGAAGGAAGCTGCGTTCGACCCAACTGTAGTTTCAATCAAGATCACTCTGTACCGCCTGGCCAGCCAGTCCCAGCTCGCCGAGGCGCTCATCATGGCTGCCGAGAACGGCAAGGAGGTCACGGCCCTCTTCGAGTTGCGCGCTCGCTTCGACGAGTTCAACAACATCGAGTGGTCGCAGCGTTTCGAGCAGGCCGGCTGCAACGTCATTTACGGCTTCAGGGACTACAAGGTCCATTCGAAGATCTGCTGCATCACACGCCAGATGGACGATGGTAGCATCCAGCATATAACCCAGCTCGGGACGGGCAACTACAACGAGAAAACCGCGAAGCTCTATACCGACATGAGCTTCATCACGACCGACGAGACCTTTGGTCAGGATGCTGTCGAGTTCTTCCGCAACATGCAGCTCGAGAACGTCTCGGATAACTACAACGTGCTCTGTGTCGCTCCGCTCCAAATAAAGCCCATGCTGCTCAACAACCTCGACCGTCTCATTGCCCTTGCGCAAGAGGGGAAGCCGTGTCGGGCGTTCATGAAGGCAAATTCGATTACGGACAAGGCCGTTATTGAGAAGATTTCCGATGCGTCGCGCGCGGGCGTCAACGTCGTGTTGTTCGTGCGCGGCATCTGCTGCATCGTTCCCGGCATAAAGGGGGAGACTGACAACGTCCGCGTCGTCTCGATAGTGGGGCGACTACTCGAGCATAGCCGCATCTACTGCTTCGAGTCGCCCGATGATACGACGATGTACCTGTCGAGCGCCGACCTCATGACGCGCAACCTAAACAAGCGCGTCGAGATTGCCTGGCCGATTCTCAATACCGAGATTCGCAATCGCATAATGGAATACATAGACACGTGCCTGCACGACACCGCGAAGCTGCGCGAGCTTCGTCCCAATTCGACGTACACTCCGCTCGGCGCATTCTGCGATTTGGACGAGGATGGCAATTCGCAGACACCTTTCGACGCCCAAGCTGCCCTTATAGAGAATGCGCAGGCGAATTCACTCGCCGCAGAGAAAGAGCGCGAAGCGAAAGCCCAGGCGGAAGCCGAGGCTCAAGCGGAAGCTGAGGTTGCCGCGGAAGCCGAAGCGGCTGCAGAAGCGGAGGCAGCTGCCGAGATGGAGGAATCCACCGTTAGCGCGCCAGAAGCCGAATCTGAGGCTGTTGCGGCGTCCGAGCCTGAGTCAGAACCTCAACCGGAATCTGAACGCGAAGTGGAACCCGAGCCCGAACTTCAGTCCGAGCCGCAAGCGGAATCAGTTGCGGAAGCAGAGCCTGCGGCCGAGGAGAAGACGGCTGAACCAGAGCCCGAACCAGAACCAGAACCAAAGCCTCAACAGGATCCTGCAACTGCTGGGGCTCCAACCGAACAACCCGATGTCGAACCCGTTGATGATGGTGGAGCGATTGAGGAAAACGATGCTGCACCCGCCGAAGGCAAGAGTGCCGAAACACCTGCCGAAAAGGGCGAAGACTTCTTCGACGAGCCTTCGCGAGAGCTGGAGATGCCTCCCAAGAAGAAGGGCTTCTTCGCTCGTCTGTTCGGTTTCTAATCTTGCCTTTTGAAAGGATGGAGCATGCTTGAACAAGTAGATTTCAATATAGATAAACCCTCGAAGGAAGAGTACAAGCCACGACAAAAGGAGCTCATAAGCAAGCTCGTGGTGTTACAGCAGAAAGCCCGCGCGGCAGGTGTCGGCCTCGTGGTCCTGTTTGAAGGTTGGGGTGGAGCTGGAAAAGGCAGCCGCATCTCGGATTTGATGTGCGAGCTTGATGCCCGTGCGACGAAGGTCCACGTAACGGAAGACTTCGATCCTGAAGCAGCAGACAAGTTTGCGGGTCGCGAGTGGGGTGTAACCGATTTCCAACCTGTCATGCAGGAGTTCTGGCAATCTTTGGGGGAGCGGGGGACGATCACCTTCTATGACCGCGGATGGTATACCACCGCTATCGCCCAAGCTCTTTACGAGCTCTCCAGCAGTCAATCGGAAGCAGCCGAGAAGCTGGGCAAGAAGGCGAAGGGGCGCTCCTTCCTCGAGGATGCGGCTCTGCAGGCCCGTGCCGAGTTCCATGGAGATGTCGTGGCAAGCTATCAGCGCATCGCCCATAACTTCGAGCAAATGCTCGTCGACGATGGCTATGTGGTAATCAAGCTGTTCGTGCATGTGAGCAAGGAGGCGCAACGAAAGCGCCTGAAGAAGCTTCGGGACAACCCCAACACCGCCTGGCGCGTCTCCGATGAGAAGCTCGAGGAAACCAAGTACTATGACCAGGCGTATCAGCTCTACGACCGACTGCTGGAAAGCAGTAACTTCGCTTTCGCCCCTTGGACGCTCGTGAACGGCGAGGATAGGCGCATCGCGAACTTGCAGATCACGCAAGCGCTGGTGGATGCCATCGAACACGCTCTTGCCGCAGGGCCCGACAAAGCTGCTGAAGAAGCGCAGAGGAAAGCGGCCGAGAACTCGGCACGTGCTGCAGCTGCCGTGGCCGAAGGCGGCGCCGAGGAAAACCAGGTCGATGATGCCGAGGCCGTGCGAATCGCCGCCGAGGCTGAGGCGGCGCTTCAGAGAAGCCAGGCGCCCCGCGGCTCGAACTACATCATCATGGCGGGATACCCGCAGATAGACCACTCAAAACCGAAGCCCGCCATCGAAAGCGACGAAGAGTACCGTATCGTCCTGAAAGAGGAGCAGGCGCGTTTCAACGAGCTAGAGCTCGAGATGTACCAGAAGCGCGTTCCGCTCATGCTGATGTACGAGGGTTGGGATGCCGCCGGCAAGGGCGGCAACATCAAGCGTGTCGCGCAGGCGATCGACGCACGCGCCTACACCGTCTATCCCTCGCCGGCTCCCACCAAGCCCGAGCTCATGCATCCGCATCTCTGGCGCTACTGGACCAAATTGCCCCGTGCAGGCCATGTGGGCATCTACGATCGCAGCTGGTACGGCCGTGTACTCGTGGAACGCGTCGAGGGCTTTGCCTCGCCCGACCAATGGTCGCGTGCCTACGACGAGATAAACTCATTCGAGTACGAACTCGTGCAATGGGGCGCCATACTTCTGAAGTTCTGGGTCGACATCACGCCAGAAGAGCAGCTGCGCCGCTTCGAGGCGCGCCAGGTCGATCCGACCAAGGTTTGGAAGATCACGGAGGAAGACTGGCGTAACCGCGACAAGTACCCGCAGTACAAGCAGGCGGTCAACGACATGTTTCGCCTCACTTCCACGACGTTCGCGCCATGGATCCTGCTTGAGAGCGACGACAAGAAATATGCCCGCATACAAGCGCTCAAGGCCATCAACGAGGCGCTCGAGGGGCGTCTCCATCGCGATTAGCCTCATGAGGTAGATTGTTGAGCATCATGCCGCGAGAAAACGCAATAGAACTGGAAATCGTCGAGGACAGTCAAATGCAAGGCAATCATCATAGAGCCCGTCAAAACAACTGGCAGCAAGATTCAGATTGGGAACGTTATTCGCGTGCCAATGTCGAGAACAGCATAGGTAGGCGAAAAGGTGGACCCTGGAAGGCAGTCTTTGTCATCGCCCTCATCGTCCTTGTAGGTTCGCTGGGGACTCTTGGAGTAATCGGTTTCAGTTACTTCCAAGGCCAACAGAAATATCAAAACGTCTCACAGCTTGCCAATGTTGGCGAGGGTACTGTGCTACCTAGTAGTGCAGGAGCCGAAATCGAACCAGATAAACTGAGCGTAGATTGGGAAGCGCTCCGGGCGGCAAATCCCGATACCGTGGCCTGGGTGTACATTCCGGGCACTTCGATCAGTTACCCCGTTGTTCGCGGAACCGATAACGAGTTCTACCTCACACACGATTTTGATGGAGAGGCAGGTTGGCTTGCAAACTACGGTGCCATTTTCATGGACTACCGGAACAAACCCAACTGGAGCGATCAGTGCTATTTCATTTACGGGCATCACATGAACGACGGGTCGATGTTTGCCGGTATTGTCGGCTTTGAGGATCAAGCTCGTTTTGATGAGTGCCGTAGCGTGTACCTCCTCTCGCCGAGTGGAAACTTCAAGCTGCGCACGTTCTCCCTCATACATTGCTCAGCGGATGAGGAGTTCGTCATATCGCGCTTTGATGACAAAGCGAAGATGAACGAGTACGTTGCAAATGTTATCTCGCGAAGCGTAGTCGAGGCCCTCGATTGCCCGCCAGTTGATTCAATTAACAAGGTTTTTGCGTTCGCTACTTGCGATAACGAGTCTTGGGGTCGTTATGTGCTGTATGCTTACGTGGAAGGTTCCTCTGATGGTGGTTTAACTGGGACAATCGAATTGGATCTATCCGAAGGTAGCCCCACAGGCATCAAGGAGACATTGGACGTGACCGATAAGAGTGCATAAAAGCTCTCGTGATGAAGGAGACCGTCTATGAGCGATCAGAGCAATGGCAACGGCCAGGTAACGTATGCCCAGGCTGGCGTAGACATCGAGGAAGGCGCCCGTGCTGTGGACGCCATCAAGGGTTCGGTGCATTCCACATACCGCCCTGAAGTTGTCGGCGATATCGGCGGCTTTGGCGGCCTGTTCTCCATTGCCGCCGCCAAGGATATGGAAGATCCGCTGCTTGTGTCGGGCACTGATGGCGTTGGCACGAAACTCAAGATAGCCCAGATGCTGAAGAAGCATGGGACCGTCGGCATCGACCTGGTGGCCATGTGCGCCAACGACATCTTGGCGACAGGCGCCGAGCCGCTCTTCTTCCTAGACTACGTTGCGGTGGGCAAACTCGATTCGGGCGCGATGTCCGAGATAGTGGAGGGCATTGCCGATGGTTGCCGTCAAGCTGGATGCGCCCTCATCGGCGGCGAGATGGCCGAGCACCCCGGCGTGATGGATCCTTCCGATTACGACTTGTCTGGCTTTTGCGTGGGCATCGTCGACCGTCCTAAGATGCTCGACCCGGGTAGCGTGCGCGAAGGCGACGTCCTCGTGGGATTGGCCTCCAGCGGCCTCCATTCGAACGGCTACTCGCTTGCGCGCAAGGTGTGCTTGGAGGGAAAGACGCTCGAAGAAGTCACCGAGCCCAAGGCGGACCTCGGGGGGATGGGCGTTGCCGAAGCGCTGCTGACTCCCACCAGGATTTACGTGAAGCCGGTTCGTGCGGTTCTGGATTCATGTCCCAATGCCGTGCGTGCGCTTGCCCACATAACGGGCGGCGGTATTACCGAGAACCTCAACCGCGCCCTGAACGACGTGGTCGATGCCGTTGTCGACTTGGGCTCTTGGCCTGTTCCGGCGGTCGTGCGCTATACGTGCGAGGCTGCGCGGCTCTCGGAGCCCGAGGCGCTCAAGACGTTCAACATGGGCCTGGGTCTCGTGCTCATCGTAGATCCGGCACGCGTCGAGGAGGTTCGTGCAGCAGCCGAGGAGGCAGGCGAGAAGACGTTCGTCGTCGGCCGCATCGAGGCGGGTTCGGGCATCGTGCGTTACAACAACGAGGGGACGCTTCTCTAGGCTGCTCCTACTCGTTTCGAGGTAGTTGGTATGACGGGCGTTTCAGGTCCGTCGCGAAAGGACGAAATAATGGGTGAACCCTTGAAGATCGGAGTGCTCGTCTCCGGAAGCGGCACGAATTTGCAAGCCATAATCGATGCCATAGCCGACGGGCTTCCAGTAGAGATCGTGCACGTCGTGTCCTCGCGGCCCGATGCGTATGGCATTGAGCGTGCGAAGAGCGCGGGCATTCCCGTGCTGGTGTTGAACCGAGGGGCGTATGCCGACACTGCTGCGGCGGATACGATAATAGCCGAAACCCTCAAGGCATCCGGTGCGGACTACGTTGTCATGGCTGGATACATGCGTATGGTGACCGACGTGTTGCTCGATTCCTTCCCGAACCGCATCCTCAACTTGCACCCAGCGCTGTTGCCGTCTTTCGTGGGCGCCCATGCCATACAAGACGCCTTCGATGCCGGCGTGAAGGTGACTGGCGTGACCGTGCATTTCGCAAACGGCGAGTACGACCAAGGCCCGATCATCGCGCAGCGTGCCGTCTCCGTTCGCGAGGACGACACCGTCGACACGCTCGAGGAGCGCATTCACGAGGTCGAGCATGAGATTTACCCGCAGGTCCTTGGATGGATCGCAGACGGGCGCGTCTCAATCGACGGAGCTGGCAAGGTCCATATAAAGGCGTAGGCCTTCTCGAAGCTTTTCAGGAAGAAATACGGGTATCACGTAACCTGACGATAAGGTACAACCCTTTACTTTCGGTTTCAGGTTCAAGCAAAAGCCGCACGTGTGCGGCGGAATGGAGGCAAGTGTGAAACGGGCGACCCTCGAAACGATAATCGAAGATCTCAAGGCGGGGCGCACTCCCGTGCTCGATGTCGCAGAGTTTCCGGCGTTCAGCGCCGAGGCACCCGCGGGCAACGACCACATGTCACCGCAAGACCTCGAGGTCGTTGCGAATAGTCTCACAACAGCCGATATCCCGACGTTCGAGAGGGCTTTGAAGGCCCTGGTGGACGGTGAGCTTGCATGGCTCGGTTTCAAGGTCGTCTATGACCCGGAGGTTGCAAAAGCGCGTTCCGGTGCTGGATTCACGAAGGATTACGGCGAGGTAGGATCTGCCGATGGCGAGCCCCTCGTGTTCTTCTGCAACGATGCAAAGGAGATCGTGGCCTCGCGCGAGCCTTCTAAGCGCGACCTGTTCCAAATGAAGGACGTCACGCGTGGGCCGTCCATGCACAACGAGCAGTTCGAGGGTCTCACGTGGGCGAGCGTCGCCCTGTTCAACCCGGTGAAGGTCTGGTTGCTTGGAGCATCCGATGTTGCAGTTGAGCTTGCGCCCCTTGCGACGCATGTCGGTTTCGACGTAGTCGTCGTCGATTACGATCCCGCCTATATCAACGAGGGCAGGTTCCCAGGCTACGAGTGCATCGTGCTTTCCGGGGGCAATTTCGATGGCCTTAGCGACCTGTCCGCCGATCCTGCCGACTACGTGTGCGTGCTGACGCGCGGGCACATGTTCGATCCCGATAGCTGCATCTGGGCAGCGAAGGCCGGCGTGCACTACATCGGCATGATGGGGTGCGCAGGCAAGAACAACAGCATCCACGACCTGGTGATCGGCGGAGGCGTGACGGAAGAGCAGTGGGATTCCATCAAGCGGCCCATCGGCCTCAAATTCGGCGCGAAGACCCCTGCCGAGCTCGCTATAGCCATCGTCGCAGAACTCATCGACGTCCGGTACAAGCAGCGGTATTCCCAGGAAGCCCGCGACCGTCACGACAACTCGCTCGGGCGTTAACGCACTAGAATCGGCTGTGCTGAGGGCATGACGGGGACGGGATGACGGATGGGGACGGGTCCGATGACGGATGGGGACGGGTCCGATTCATCATTTTTCATAGATTGCCGAACTTTTCGAATGGCAGAATGGCAGGGTGCGGATATGGTCAGATTTCATCCACAAATGATGAATCGGACCCGTCCCCATCCGTCATCCCCATCCGTTACGCCGTGGCGTTTGGCCCTGTCTCCATGAAAGCTATTACACATCGCATGCTTATTTGGGAATTGCATAAATACCAGTTTCTGTTTGTACTGTGAAAAAAAACCTGTTAGAATCAAAATTTGAATAAACCGCTTACTTATACGATAACGGCAGTACAAGCGGCGAGGCGGAAGGAACAACATGGACGAAACCGGAGTATTGGGACTGCTTGAAGAGCTGTCCATCTTGCTCGAGGATTCCAAGCCGGTAGGGTTTGGAGGACGCAACAGCAATTTGCGGCAGGTCGACATCGCTGCCGCCTTCGAAATCATGGACGAGATTCGCGACGTCTTCCCGAGCGAATTCGCACAGGCGCGTCAAATCGTGCGCGAACGCCAGGGTTTGCTCGACGACGCCGAGGCCGAAGCCAACCGCATGGTAGAAGATGCGCGTTCTCAAGCCATGACCATCGCCAGCGAGCAGGAGATCGTCCGCATTTCCCAGCAACAGGCGGATCAGGTGCTCGCAGACGCCCGCGAGCTCGAGCGTCAGACGCGTGCTGGCGCCGAAGACTACGCCGACGAGGTATTCGGTCATGTCGAGCAGAGCCTCGACACGCTCCTCCAGAACGTACGTCGTTGCCGCGATCGGCTGAACGCGACTACGATGCCCCGTTAGCCAAGCGTATGGCTGGAGCCACTATAAAAATTCCGGCAGAGCTCTTCGCATTGGCGGAGAGCTCTCATTTTGAGGGATCGCTCGAACTGCCCCTGCTGCAGTCGGGCCCCGACGATTTCGTGTTCGAAGAACCGGTAAAGTGGGCAGTCGACGTCACGAACACGGGTGCAGCGCTCTTGGTCATGGGCATCGCGGAGGGCGTAGCCCATTGTGCGTGCTCTCGGTGCCTCGAAGACGTGTTCTACGATTTCGAGGGCCAGATCGAAGGGTACTACCTCATCGAGGACGGCGGCGTTCCCAATTACGAGGATGATGACGATGATGCGCCAGGCGAAGACGAGTTCGACGTTCTTCCCGCCGACCATATCGTCGATATAGAGCCGCTCATCCGCGCGGCACTTCTCGTCGATGCCCCGCCTATGCCTTTGTGCAAGGACGATTGTGCTGGCCTATGCCCTGTTTGCGGAGCGAATCTCAACGAAGGGGACTGCGGTTGCGGCCGTCCTGCCGATTTGGTCGAGTTCGAGAAAGATTCCAACCCTTTCGCGGCGCTTGCCGAGTTCAAGTTCGAATAGCCAAAACCACAGCTTCTTGCGCTTCCAGGTGCGCCCGAGTACGAAGATATGGTGATGGTGAAAACGCTGCTTGCATGGACGCAAAGGCTTTGCTACTATACCGTTTTGCGTGTTTCCAAAGATATTGACCGTATCGCGATACGAAGCGCATATAGAAGGAGTAGTACAAATGGCAGTACCTAAACAAAGAATGGGCCGCATCCGCACCCATCAGCGTCGCAGCACCCATGACCGCATCGATGCTCCCGCCCGCAGCGTTTGCCCGCAGTGCGGCGAGGTGAAGCTTCCGCATCGCGTGTGCCCGAACTGTGGCTACTACAAGAATCGTGAGGTCATCGAGACCGAATAACGGGTTGCGTAGAGCGAAACGATAAACCTCCTGGCTAGTTTGGGTCAGGGGGTTTATTTTGTTGTATGCGGACCTGTGGAGGATGGGGTTCAAATGCGGATCTCGCCAGGAGGCAAGACCGCTTCCGAGCGCGTCCGTTCCGTAGGATAGACGATAGGAGCTTGAAATGGCCGACCGTGTGACGATTTCCGTAGATGCCTTGGGTGGCGACAACGCGCCCGGCGTGGTGCTTGAGGGCGTCGAGGCGGCGCTTGCCGACGACGCCGACCTGGAGGTGATCCTCTGTGGTCCCGCCGAGGTCGTGGAGCCGTTCGCGGCTGATCATGACCGTTGCAGTGCACGTGCGACGACCGAGGTCATCGGGATGGCCGAACATCCGGCAAACGCTGTGCGCAAGAAGAAGGACTCGTCTATCGTAGTCGGCTGCCGCCTCGTCAAGGAAGGGGAGGCGCAGGGCTTCTTCTCGGCGGGCTCGACCGGGGCATGCCTAGCTGCTGGCACGCTGGTGATCGGTCGTATCAAGGGCGTTTCGCGTCCTGCGCTCGCAACGATCCTGCCGTCTCCCAAAAAGCCCGTCGTGTTGTGCGATGTTGGCGCTAACGCGGATTGCAAGCCAGAGTACCTCGTGCAGTTCGCGATTATGGCAAGCGCGTACGCCACGAAGATCATAGGCGTGAAGAATCCCACTGTCGGCTTGCTCAACATCGGCGAAGAGGAGGAGAAGGGCTCTCAGTTCGCCCAAGAGGCACATGCGCTCCTGAAGCAGAGCTCCCTGAACTTCAAGGGCAACGCCGAAGGCCGCGACACGCTAAAGGGAGAGTTCGACGTCATCGTGTGCGATGGCTTCACAGGCAATGTCTGCCTGAAGACCATCGAGGGCACTGCGAGCGTCCTGCTTGGAGAGCTGAAGACCATTCTGAAAAGCTCCCTGAAGACGAAGCTTGCAGCCCTTGCGATCAAGGGCGGGCTCAAGGATCTGCTGGGACGACTCGATCCAGATGTTGCGGGCGGTGCGCCTCTGCTCGGCGTGAAAGGTGCCTGCATCGTGGGCCATGGTTCATCGAACGCCCGGGCCATCAAGAACGGGGTGTTGGCCAGTGCGTCGTATGTACGTTCAGGCGTTTCTGAAGTTATCGCGCAAACAATTCAATAACGCTCATTTAAAGGCTTCTTGAATTACAATTTAATCCAAATGCGCCATGGCAAACGAATGAATGATTTCTATTCGCTTGCCCGGACCTCGCTGATGCTTAAGCGCGGGCTAACCGCTCGTCGCTCCGGCACGGCAGCACAGGAACTGTCCAGGGGAAAGCTCAAGCTTTCCCGACCTCGCTGAAAACGAGCCACTGGCTCGTTTTCCGAGCGCTCGGTCCAGAACTCGCCGCCTCCGGCGGCTCAGACAGTCCTCGCTCCCGCCGCGCCTGCGCTTGTCGCAGCCCGCGAATCAGCCTCAGCGAGGTCCGGGCAAGCGTGCAGATGAAAAACTGCATGTCCGCATGCAAAGCAGAACAAAGCTCTTAATGGCGCATAAAGATTGAAACCGCGAATAGTTTGGCCGAAGCGCAAGGCACGCCTTGCTCTCTGGCCACGCTGATTCGTCGTTTGATTTGGCGAATAGAGGGATTTGCCTTGAACGATGAGCAAAGAAAGAACTATACGGCCGCCCAGGACATAATCGGCTACACATTCAAGAACGAGCAGCTCCTGCTCTCGGCAATCACGCATCCTTCGGCCACGGAAGGCCGTTCGGTGCGCTACTCCTACGAGCGGCTCGAGTTCCTCGGCGACAGCATTTTAGGGGCCATAGTGGCCTCGATTGCGTTCAACACCTATCACGATCTCGACGAGGGTGGCCTCACGCGCATCAAAGTTGCGTTGGTGTCGGGCGCGAGCTTGGCCGACGTCGCCATGCAGCTCGGGTTCGCCGACGTCATCATGTTCGGATCATCCGAGCAGGGAACCGGAAAGAGGGGGCTGCATTCGGCGCTCGAGAACGTCTACGAGGCTGTCGTGGCGGCACTTTACCTCGACGCGGGAATCGACGAGGCCACCGCTTTCGTGGAGCGGACGCTCATCGGGCGCATGTCCCTTGATTTGGCGAAGGAGCCCGAGAACCCCAAGAGCGCGCTACAGGAGAAGCTCCAGGAGGACGGCATCACGCCGACCTACCGTCTCGTCGAGACGCAGGGGCCTCCTCATGACCGCACGTTCGTCGCGCAGGTCTTCGCCGGGGACAAGGGCTTGGCACAGGGCACGGGGCGTACGAAGAAGGAAGCCGAGAGCCAGGCCGCCAAGAGCACGCTCGCCCGTCTGGGAGAGTTCTTCGGCTTGGGCCTCACCGAGGACGAGCGTTCGGAGCGCGTAATCGCGCAGGCGCAGGCGAAGGCGGACGAAGTGGCCGCTCAAGCGCAGGCGAAGGTCGACAAGGTCGCCGCACAGCAGCAGGCGAAGGCCGAGAAAGCCGCAGCACGCGCTGCCGAAATCGCCGAGAAAGAGCGCTTGAAGGCGGAGAGGCGCCAGCGAGCGCTCATGCCCGGTGACGAGAGCTAAGGTGAGCCGTGTACTTAAAGTCGCTCGTTCTTAAGGGATTCAAGTCGTTTGCCGACCGGAGCGTCCTCACGCTCCAGCCGGGCATCACGGCTATCGTGGGTCCGAACGGATCGGGCAAATCAAACATTTCAGACGCCGTCCTGTGGGTGCTGGGAGAGCGCTCAGCGCGCAACCTGCGCGGTCAGGCCATGGACGACATCATATTTTCGGGGTCGGCGGCGCGCAAGGCGGTTTCCATCGCCGAAGTGGACCTCGTGCTCGACAAGTCCGATCACGTGCTGCCGGTCGATTTCGACGAAGTCGTCATCACGAGGCGCATGTACCGATCCGGTGAGTCAGAATACCTGGTGAACGGCGTGGTTGCCCGTCGCTTGGACGTGCTCGACATCCTGCACGACTCCGGGCTCGGGACGGGTACGCATTCGATCATCTCGCAGGGAAGCCTCGACTCGATCCTCCAATCGAAGCCCGAAGACCGGCGGGCCCTCATCGAGGAAGCGGCCGGCGTGCTAAAGCACAAGAGGCGGAAGGAGAAGTCGGCTCGGAAACTCGCCCTGATGGAGAACCACCTCGCACGCGTGCGCGACGTCACGGCAGAAGTCGAACGCCAGCTGGGTCCCTTGGAGCGCAAGGCCAAACGTGCAGAAGCCTACAAGAAGGCGCGTGGCGAGCTGCATGAAGTGAGGCTCGCCCTGGCCGTGGACGATCTCCGCAAGCTCAAGATAGAGTGGGAAGCGGTATGCTCCGCCGAGCGGGAGGCTAGCGCCAGCATAGACGACAAACGGAGAAGCGTTGAGTCTGCTGAACGAAAAGTTAGCGATTACCAGGAACTTTTACGTCGTGAATCCGAGAGCGCGAGTGTGGTTGCCAAGAGCCAACGGCGTGCTTCGAGCCTCAGCGAACGCCTCGACAGCGCCGAGAGGCTGCTGGGAGAGAGAAAAAGGGCCGCCCAGGACAGCCTGTCGACCATGGTCAGCTCAGTTGAAGATGCGGTTGCAAGGCAGCAGGGCGCCTTGGCGGACTTGAACGCCGTAAACGAGCAGCTCTCTGAAGTGAAACTAGCCTGCGAGAAGGCTGAGTCCCGCGTATCGGATCTATCCGAAATCCGTGCGGAGAAGATGGCGAAAAGCGCGTCTGTGGAGGAGTCTCTCAACGGTGTCATCAGCGAGCTGGCTGCCTGCGAGCGGGATTGGGACGCTGCCAAACGAGATTACGCGAATATTCAGCAGGTCCTGGCCAACGGCGTCGCGCAACTCCAGCTTTCGGAAACGCGGAAGAAGGAGCTCGAAGCCGAGCTTAGCCGCGTGCGCGAGGAACATGAGGCGAGCAGCGAGGCGCTTCGCAAGGCCAAGGAGAACCTCGACGCCATACAAGCTGATGAGGGCGCTGCGCAGGAGAAGCTTCTGAAAAGCTTCGAGAGGCGCGAGGAGGCGCATCGCCAGCGTGAGAAGGCAAACGAGGACGTGCACCTCGCGAAAGCGGAGGCGGCTGCCATCGAGCAGGCGCTCAGGTCGATACGTGAAGGCGATCCGGCTTTGAGCTGGGTTATAAAGAATGCAGAGCGCTTCCCAGGTGAGCTTTTGGCCGTCTCGAAAGCCTTCAAGGTCACGCGCGGCCTCGAGTCGCTCGTAGAGCAGCTTTTGGGCCACGACCTCGCCGCCCTTACCGTAGAAGATCCTGCAAGCGCCCGACGGATCGTCTCGGCGCTCGCCGATGAGGGCGTTCGTGGCGAAATGGCGCTCATCATGCGCGACGACGAGGCGGCGATGCATCAAGCTGCCCATGTATACGAAGGAGATGGCGGAGG
Organism: Eggerthellaceae bacterium; assembly: GCA_017434045.1. Taxonomy (GTDB): domain Bacteria; phylum Actinomycetota; class Coriobacteriia; order Coriobacteriales; family Eggerthellaceae; genus UBA9715. Next base: position 14,457 of record JAFRGA010000005.1, on the reverse strand, counting down.
CCATCCGCTCCTCGAGGACATCACGTACGCGGAGCAATTGCGCCCGGTAGTGGAGGCGCTCCTCGGCGACGTGGTCGTGTGCAAGGACCGCGAGAGCGCTTTCGCGGCCCATGCCCGTTGCCGTGAGGCCGTGCGTTTCCTCTCGCTCGACGGGTGTGTCGTGTGGCCTTCGGGCAAGGTCCAAGTTCTCGGACAACCCGACGCAGCTGCCGAAGGCGTCATCGCCCGCGAGCGCAAGCTCGACGACCTGAACGCACGCCTTGTCGAGTTGGTTTCACGCAAGGAACAGGCCGTAGCAGAAGCGGAGACGGCCGATGGGGAATACCGGTCCAGGCAAGCCGAGGCCCTGAAGCTCAGCCAGCAGCTCGCCAACAGCAAGGGCGTGTACGAGTCGGCGCTTGCCGAAGAGGGCCGCGTTGCGAAACGCGTCGATGCCGCAGTCGAGGACCTTGCGCATATCGAGCGTCAGATGGCGTTTGCAAGCCAGGAGATCGAAGCGAAAAAGCCAGGTTTGGAGGACGCCTCGAAACTGGTAGACGAGCTCTCCGTCAAGCGCGAGCAGCTCCTGCTGCGTCGAGAGGGGCTTGCCGCGGAGATGGAACCGCTGAGGGCCGAGTACTCACGAATCGAGCAGGCCTATTCCGACGCGAGACTCGAGGCGGCCACGCTCGTGGAACGGCGGACCTATGTGCAGCGGCTCGTCGTCGCGCGCGAACGCGATTTGGAAATGCTCAAGTCAAGCGAGAGAAACGCCCGTCAGGGCATGGCCGCGAAGAATGCCGCCATCAGCCGCGCAGACGATATCCTCGACATGCTCAAAAGGCTCGCAATCGACCTAGGAGCACGCGTACGCGTGCTCGACGAGGCCTTGAACGCTTCCGAGACAAGCGCGAACAGCGTACACGTGAGCGCCGCGGCAGCGCGAGAGGAGGCGCGCAACGCCCATGCGGCATTCGAATCGGCGAGCTCGCATATGTCAAAGGTGCAAGTCGATAAGAGCCGTTTGGAGTTGCGCGTGGAAGCCGCAGTCAAGACGATCGTCGACGACCTGCATACCCCCATCGACGAGGCCCAGGGCATCGACGTCCTCGAAGATAGGAAGAAAGCCGAAGACGACCTGTTCAGGCTCGAGAGGAAGATTCGGAACATGGGTACCGTCAACCCAGATGCTGCCGAAGAGTATGCCCAGGTCAAGGAACGTTACGATTTCCTCGCAGGACAGTTGGCCGACATGGAATCCGCGAAGAGGTCGCTCGCGAGGATATCGTCTGTGATCGATGCCCGCATGAAGTCCGATTTCGTGAGAACGTTCGAGCAAGTCAACGCCAATTTCGGCGAAGTGTTCTCGACCTTGTTCCCCGGCGGTTCGGCGCATCTCTCGCTCGAGAATCCGGACGATCTCGAAAACACGGGCGTGGAGGTCACCGCGCAGCCTGCGGGCAAGCGCCTGACGAAGATGATGCTCATGAGCGGTGGCGAGAAATCACTGACCGCCCTCGCATTGCTTTTCGCGGTATACAAGACGCGCACGACGCCGTTCTATATACTTGACGAGGTGGAGGCTGCGCTCGACGATACGAACCTGCGCAGGCTCTCTAGTTATATAAGCACGCTGCGTGATACGACGCAGCTCATCATGATTACGCATCAGAGGCGTACCATGGAAATGGCCGACGTGCTGTTCGGCGTGTCCATGCACTCCGATGGCGTGACGAAGGTTATAAGCCAACGGCTCGAGCGGGCGCTCGAGCAAGCGGAATAGAAAGGGGCGGTTATGGGTCTGTTCAGTCGTTTTACCGAAGGCCTCACACGTACGCGCGAAGCGTTCCGCGAGGATGTCAACTTGCTGCTCAACCGCAGCCCCGAGGTCGACGAGGATTTCTGGGACGGGCTCGAGGAAGCGCTCATCGTCTCCGACATGGGCGGCTATTCGGCGGCGACTATCGTGGACAAGTTGCGGAACGAGGCCACGAGAAAGGGGCTTCGAAACGCACGGGACGTCCTGAACGCGCTAAACGACCAGATTGCCGCCGAGTTCGTGGAGGGCGGAGACGAGATCTTGGGTGGCGAGGGTTCGATCGTCCTTTTCGTCGGCGTCAACGGGTCGGGAAAGACCACGACGACCGGGAAGATCGCCAAGCAGGCGAAGGATGCTGGCCGTACCGTCATCCTCGGCTGCGGTGACACGTTCCGCGCAGCCGCCATCGAGCAGCTCGAAGTATGGGCGCAACGTGCCGGCGTCGAGATTTGCGCACGTGAGCGCGGAAGCGATCCCGCGAGCGTCTGCTACGAGACCATCGAGCGCGGTGAGGCGATCGGCGCCGACCTCGTTCTGATCGATACCGCAGGACGCCTCCACACCTCTGCAGACCTCATGCGCGAGCTCGAGAAGGTCGTCTCGGTCGTGCGTAAAAGGGCAAACCTTCCCGTTCACCTGGTACTCGTCATCGACGCGACAACCGGCCAGAACGGCTTGCAGCAGGCGCGGGAGTTCAACAACGCACTTGACCTTGACGGCGTGATCATCACGAAGCTCGATGGCACTGCCAAAGGCGGCATAGCCGTGGCCGTAGCTCACTACCTGAAGCTTCCCATCGTGAAGCTCGGCGTGGGCGAGGGTTTGGAAGATTTGAAGGATTTCGATGCGCACGAATACGCTGCAGGTCTTCTGGGAGACTTTGGACAAGAATAGTGCATTGACATTCGAGGAGAATAGTCGCCAGAGAGCGAAGACGAAAGGATAGCCATGTTCGACAGTTTACAAGACCAATTGCAAGAGGTATTTGACGACCTCAAGGGCAAGGGCAGGCTTACCGAAGACGATATTCGCGTGGCCATGCGCCGCGTCCGGATGGCATTGCTCGAGGCCGACGTGAGCTTCAAGGTCGTCAAGAGCTTCGTGGCGAAGGCTTCGGCCCGCTGTATGGAAGCCGACGTGCTCGACTCTCTCACGCCCGCCCAGAACGTCATCAAGGTCGTGCTTGACGAGCTGACGAGCCTGCTTGGCGAGACGGACGCCAGGTTGAACCTTCAGCAGGGAAAGCATCCCAACATCATCATGCTCGTGGGATTGCAGGGCTCGGGAAAGACGACGGCGGCTGCCAAGCTCGCCTACCTCTTGAAGGGCGAGGGGCATAATCCGCTTCTCGTCGCCTGTGACGTCTACCGTCCCGCTGCAGCCGACCAGCTGCAAACACTCGGCGGCGAGATCGGTGTACGCGTGTACCGCGGCGAGGGCAAGGACCCGGTCAAGATCGCCAAGGACGGCATGCAGTACGCGATTGACAACCTGTGCGATGTCGCCATCGTCGACACGGCCGGCCGCCTGCACGTCGACGAGGAGATGATGGCCGAAGCCGAGAGCATCAAGGCAGCCGTCGACCCCGACGAGGTCCTTATGGTGGTCGACGCCATGACCGGCCAGGATGTCGTCAACGTGGTCGAAACCTTCTCGGCGCGCGTTGATTTCGACGGCGTCATCATGTCCAAGATGGACGGCGACGCCCGCGGCGGCGGCGCGCTTTCCATCCGCGAGGCCACAGGCAAGCCCATCAAGTTCATCTCCTCCGGCGAGAAGCCCAGCTCGCTTGAGGTGTTCCATCCCGACCGCATGGCTCGCCGTATCTTGGGCATGGGCGACGTGGTCAGCCTCATCGAGAGCGCCGTTAAGGTCCAACAGCAGGAGGAAGAAGCGGAGGCCACCGAACGGTTGCGCCGCATGGACTTGAACCTGAACGACTTCCTGGACATGAACCGCCAGATCCGCAAGATGGGCGGGGTCGGCAAGCTCATATCGGCCCTCCCGGGCGGCGATAAGATGATGTCGCAAGGCCAGGTGGACGCTCATGCGCTCGATAGGATGGAGGTCATCATCAATTCGATGACCAAGCAGGAGCGCGAGAAGCCCGACTTGATCAACGGAAGCCGCCGCGCTCGCATCGCCGCCGGCGCCGGCGTCACCGTCACGGCTGTGAACCAGCTGCTCAAGCAGTATTCCGAAACGCGTAAGCAAGTCAAGAAGATGATGGCGGCTTACGGTGACTTCGACGAGAGACCCGGTCGCAAGGGACGTCCGAAGAAGGGCGGCAAGAAGGGCAAGAAGGGTGGAAGCCGCGGGCGCCGCATGGCCATGCCGGGTATGGGCGGCATGAGCTTGGCCGATCTGAAGAAGATTCAAGAGATGATGGAATAAGGCGTGATGGAAGGCACGTTTACCATCACGCTCGAATCGTACGACGGTAAGGATAAAGAAGTCGTCGTACCCGACGGCATCATGAAGATTGGCCCGCAGGCCTTTGCGAACAACAGATACCTCAAGAAGGTGACGATACCCGAGGGCGTCGAGTCAATCGGGGAGGAGGCGTTCGCCTCTTGCGCGAACCTCGGCGAAGTCGTCGTTCCCGCGACGGTCCGCGAGATTGCAGCGGGCGCGTTCAAGGGATGCTGGCGCCTGAGGGAGGTCACCGTTCCCGAAGGGGTTACCGAGTTGGGCGCGAAGGCGTTCTTCCGATGCCGATCGCTCAAAGAAGTCGTATTGCCCAGGAGCCTCGTCTCAATTGGAGATTCGTGCTTCACCCACTGCTTAGAACTCGAATCGGTCACGTTGCCTGCAAGCCTCGAGCGCATAGGGGCGGCTGCCTTCAACAACTGCGGGAAGCTCGTCATCGACCAGTTGCCGGAATCTCTCGACACGATCGAGGACGAGGCCTTCAGGAGCTGTGATGCCCTTACCGATATGGAGATTCCCGATTCGGTTGGATGGATAGGCCGCCGATGCTTCATGAATTGCAAGGGTTTGTTCTCGGTGACGCTTCCATCGGGTATCGACTTCATCGAGGAAGGCACGTTCCAAGGCTGTTCAGAGCTCGGTGTCGTCGCGGTTCCAGCGGGTCTGACACATGTCGAGTCGATGGCTTTCGCGGGGACCAAGCTAGCGCCTGATGATATTGCGTTCCCCGAAAGCTGCGTAATCGCCCCCGACGCCTTCGACGTTCTGAAACCATAGTAAAGGCGCATTGACCGACATGTGGCGCTTTGGTTGATATGAAAGTGCATGCTTGTCAAATGCGCCTATCCGCAATAGAATACCTAGTTGCTGTTTTCTTAAGCCTGTAGTAGTAAAAGGAGTACAAGTACATGGCAGTCAAGATTCGCCTCGCACGTCACGGCGCCAAGAAGCGTCCGTATTACCGCATCATCGTCGCCGATTCCCGCTCTCGTCGTGACGGCCGTTTCATCGAGGAAGTGGGTCGCTACAATCCTTGCGTTGACCCGTCCTTCATTTCGTTCAACAAGGATCGCCTCGACTACTGGCTCGGTTGCGGTGCACAGCCGACCGACACCGTCGCTCGCCTCATGAAGCAGTACGGCGAGGACGCATAGCCTCATGTCGGAGTACAGCGAGAACATCGCTAACCTGGTCGAATGCGTAATCCGACCCTTGGTCGAGTACGAAGACGAACTTCAGATCACCTCCCGTGAAGAGGGTCGTACGATTATCGTCGAGGTAAGCGTCAACGAGGAAGATGCCGGCAAGGTCATCGGCCGTCAGGGCCGCGTCATCAAGTCGGTGCGGACTCTGGCACGGGCTGCCGCGTCACGCAACGATATGCACGTCGAAGTCGAGATTCTCGATTAGATGCGCACTTGGGCTGACGTAGCGGTTCTGTCGAAGTCGAAGAACTCAAGGGGAAGGTTCGTCGTGCGGAGCACGGCGGGCCTTCCCTTTTTGCTTGAGCGGGGAGACGAGGTGGCCTTCGTGCCCCCTCAGATTGATTTGCCGCGACGGGCGATTGTTGGCGATGTGCGCATGCTCGACGAGACGTCTGCCGACATCCAATTCGAGGGCATGGAGCAGTTGGGCGACTGCGAGGGCCTCGTTGGTTGCCATTGCCTGATCAAACGTGACCTCATCGGCGAAGAAGCCTTGCAGGAAGCATCGGCCATCTGGGAAGGGTGGACCGTTGTGGACGAAGACGGCGTCGTGGGCGTTATCGTCGATGTCATCGACAATCCCGCGCAAAAACTGCTCGAAGTCGAGCGGCAGGGCGGCGCTACGGTCCTTATCCCCGTAGTTGACGAGATCGTGCTCGACGTCGACGTGGAGTCGCGCCGCGTCCAAGTCGACTTGCCGAACGGGTTGCTTGACCTTTAAACGCAATCGCACACGGGGATTGTTCGCCAGTCCCTGTTCAAAAGAGGAAACCCCCATGATCATCGAGACGCTTTCAACATTCCCGCACATGTTCGATTCCGTCATGAACGCATCCATGATGAGGATCGCGCAAGACAAGGGGTTCCTGGATTTCACGGCATACGACTTGCGTGACTGGACGCATGACCGACATCGCACAACAGATGACGACCCGTATGGCGGAGGGGCAGGGCTCATCATGAAATGCGAGCCCATCTTCGAAGCATATCAGGCGATTACCGGATGCCATAAGGGGTATTCACCTAAGATTACCGGAAATGAGCAACCGACGACGGGCCCTGTTCCCAAGCATGCCGATGGTATACCGCCGAAGACCGTCTTCTGCACGCCTTGCGGCAAACGTTTCGACGACGCGCTCGCCTGCGAGCTCGCCGAGGCTAATCGCCTGCTGTTCATCTGCGGCCATTACGAGGGGATTGACGAGCGTGTTTACGAACTCGCCGATTACCAGATATCGCTTGGCGACTACGTTCTCACGAGTGGGGAGCTGGCCTCGATGGTGATTATCGACGCCGTGGTGCGCAAGATAGAGGGTGTCCTGGGCGCCGAGGGAGGCGCGCTCGACGAGAGCTTCGCCGATGGACTGCTCGAGTTTCCGCAGTACACCCGTCCCGCTCAGTTCCTCGGCAGGGAAGTGCCTGCCGTGCTGCTCTCGGGAAACCATGCCGAGATCGCCCGCTGGCGGCAAGCGCAAAGCCTCGAACGCACGAGGCTCCTCAGGCCCGACCTTCTCGAAAAAAGGTAGCTGAATCTTCAGTTGGCTGAAGGGTTTTTAAACCTTCCGAGCGCCCCCGGAAAACCGCGCGCATAAGAAAGCGGCTACGCATACGGCCGCCGCGGACTACGAGGCGCACGGCCAGTTAGTCGGCTCCAATTGCCGCTTTCTGTTAGCGCGGTTTGGAGGGGGAGAAAAGCGAGGCGGTTTATAAACACCCTTCAGCCAACTGAGATCATTCCATCGAAAGGCTTCTTAGAGGTAGGTTTGTACAATGACCGCGCCTTCCTGCATAGCTTTTCGCAGATGATTGTGATTATTTGTAAACTTCGCCGCGAGTGAGCCTGTGAACAGGGTAGGGCGGTATCATGAATTCTTGCGGCTTTATGCCGTATAGAGCTTATTAACGGACAAGGTATTTGGAGCGTAGTTCATCCGATGGCTTCTGGTCAGCACATAGAGAAAGAGCCCATGAGCTGGGCGCGCTCTATTCTGAGCATCATCCTCATGGTGGCTGCCGTCGCTGCTGTGACCATAGCGCTTCGCACGTTCGTGTTCGTGCCCTACGAGATTCCCTCCGGCTCCATGGAAGACACCATCATGCCAGGCGACATGATCTTCTCCGAGAAGATCACCTACCACACGCGCCAGCCGGAACGTGGCGATATAGTCACGTTCAAAGATCCGATTGTCGCCGGTCGAACGCTTATCAAGCGCATCATCGCAACCGAGGGACAAACGGTCGACCTCATCGATGGGCATGTGTTCGTCGACGGCATCGAGTTGGAGGAGCCCTACGTTGGGACTGACGAATCGCGCCCTCTCGCCAAAACGGCAGTCGGCATCGACATCGAGTTCCCCTACACCGTTCCCGAGGGTTATATATGGGTGATGGGCGACAACCGCGAGTCCTCGCAGGACTCACGCTATTTCGGCGCGATTCCCGTAAGCTCCATCACGGGGCGTGCCGCAGTGGTTTACTGGCCGATCGACGAAATCGGCGTACTCGAATAGCAAGTATCTAGTGGAAATGAGGAGATGAAGTACATGGTTAACAATGATGCGCCTACGTTTCAAGACGTCATCATGAATTTGGAACGCTACTGGGCCGACCAGGGCTGCGTCGTTCTGCAGCCATACGATAACGAGGTCGGTGCCGGCACGTTCCACACGGCGACGACGCTCCGCTCGCTTGGGCCGGACGTATGGCGTACCGCCTACGTGCAGCCTTCGCGCCGTCCCACCGACGGACGTTACGGCGAGAACCCGAACCGCCTTCAGCACTATTACCAATATCAGGTGCTCCTGAAGCCGTCTCCGGATAACGTGCAGCAACTGTATCTGGACAGCCTCACGGCTATCGGCATCAACATCGACGAGCATGACGTGCGCTTCGTCGAGGATGACTGGGAGTCGCCGACGCTCGGCGCCTGGGGCCTGGGCTGGGAGGTCTGGATTGACGGCATGGAGGTCACACAGTTCACGTACTTCCAGCAGATGGGCGGCTTCGAATGCGATCCCGTCCCGGCCGAGCTCACCTACGGTCTCGAGCGTCTGACGATGTACATCCAGGGTGTCGACTCCGTCTACGACATCGTTTGGTCGCGCGGCGCCGACGGCACCGTGTTCACCTATGGCGATGTCTACCTCGAGAACGAGCGCGAGCACAGCACCTACAACTTCGAGGTCGCCGACACCGACTTCCTGTTCGGCGAGTTCGACCGCTACGAGACGGAATGCCTCAGGGTCCTCGAAAAGGGCCTGCCGCTTCCCGCGTACGATTACGTTTTGAAGTGCAGCCATTCGTTCAATTTGCTCGACGCGCGCGGCGTCATCTCCGCAACGGAGCGCATGGGTTACATCCTGCGCGTCCGCACCATCGCGAAGGCCTGTGCAGCAAGCTACCTGGAGCATGTGGTTGGCATCAGTATGACGGATGAGGGGAAGGAGGCCGCAGATGGCAAATAAGACCCTTGCCTTCGAAATCGGCACAGAGGAGATGCCGGCCTTCGACCTGCATGCGACCACGACCAAGCTCGGCGGCCTTGCCAGCGCCGCGCTCGATGGTGCGAAAATCCCCCATGGCGACGTTTCGGTCTACACGACTCCGCGCCGCCTGATCGTCATCGTGGCAGAAGTGCCCGAGGCCACGGAAGCGGCTGTCGAGGTGTTCCGCGGTCCTGCAGCCAAGATCGCCTTCGACGAGAACGGCCAACCCACGAAAGCCGCCATCGGCTTCGCCCGTGGAAAGGGCGTTGCCCCCGAGTCCTTGGAGCGCCGCGACGAGAACGGCGTCGAGTACGTGTACGCTGTGAAGGAAACGCCTTCCGTCGACGTCGCCAGCTTGCTCCCCGAGCTGCTCGGAAACCTGATCACTTCCATCCAATGGCCGAAGTCCCAGCGTTGGGGCAGCCGCCGCGAGCAGTTCAGCCGTCCGGTACGCTGGCTGCTGGCGCTCCTCGGCGATGTGGTCGTGCCAGTCGAGTTCGCCGGCCTCACGGCCGGAAAGGTTACGTACGGCCACCGCTTCCTGGCTCCCGGTCCTTTCGAGGTTGCGGACGCCGATGCCCTCATCGACGTGCTGCGCGCCAACTATATAGTCCCGAGCGAGGCGGAGCGCGAGGCCTCCATTCGCGAGCAGGTGAAGGCGATCGAGGCGGAATCGGGCCTCGTTTCAGAGCTTCCTGCGAAGACGATGGAGGAGGTCGTCAACCTCACCGAGTACCCCACGGTCATGGTCGGCGCGTTCGACGAGCTGTTCCTAGCCGTCCCGAAGGAGATCACCGTCGATGCCATGCTCGTGCATCAGCGTTACTTCCCACTGTTCAACGCCGACGGTTCGCTCTCCAACAAGTTCCTCATCACGTCGAACGGCAACCCCGAGTTCAGCGCCAACATCATCGACGGTAACCAGCGAGTTGTCGCCGCCCGTCTCTACGACGCCAAGTTCTTCTACGACGAGGACCTCAAACAGCCGCTCGAGGCATACGTCGAGAAGCTCGGCGAGGTCGTGTTCCAGGAGTCCCTCGGCACGACGCGTGACAAAACCGACCGCATCGTCGAGCTGGCCGCACATCTGGCAGCCGACATCGGGCTCGACGGGGCCGACACTGCCGATGCAAAGCGCGCCGCTTTCCTGTGCAAAGCCGACCTCGTGACGGGCGCTGTCGTGGAGTTCACGAGCGTGCAGGGCATCATGGGCCGCTATTATGCGAAGGCCGCTGGCGAGACCGACCAGGTTGCCGAGGCAATCGCCGATCATTACCGTCCACGCTTCGCCGGTGATGACACGCCTGCCAGCATGGTGGGCAAGGTCGTGGCCTGCGCCGACAAGCTCGACACCATTTGCGGTCTGTTCGCAGTGGGGCAAGGCCCGACCGGCTCATCCGATCCGTTCGCCCTGCGCCGTTCGGCCATCGGCATCCTCGCCATGCTCGAAGACGGGCTGAACGTATCCCTGATCGACGCCATAGACGCAGCTCTCACGATTCTCGAGAACGGTGGCATCTCCTTCGATCGCGCCGCCGTTCGTGCCGAGGTCATCGACTTCTTCGTCACACGCACCCGCGTCATGCTGCGCGACGGCGGTTGCGAGGCCGATACGATCGAGGCTGTTCTCGCGACTGGCGTTGAAGAGCCGATGGTCATAGCCGCCCGTGCACGCGCGCTCGAAACCGCCCGTACCGAGGACAAGGAAACCTTTGACGATTTGGCTACGGCCTATGCGCGTGCGAACAACCTGCGCGATGCCGAGGCGGGAACCGAGGTCGATGAGGGCATACTAAACGACCATGGCAAGGCGCTGTCCGCTGCAGTTGCGCAAGCCGAGGAGAGCGTTTCGAAGGCACTTGCTGCAGATGATTACGCCGCCGCTCTAGCCGACTTGGCCGCATTGCGCGCCCCGATTGACGACTTCTTCACCAACGTGATGGTCATGGACGAAGACGCCGAGGTGCGTGTGGGCAACATGAAATTGCTCAACCGCTTCGTATCGGTGTTTGCCAACGTGGCCGACTTCGGGAAGATGGCCAAGTCGAAGTAGGAACGCTGTTAATAGCCAAGAAGGGAAGGCGTCTCGCAACCGTGCGGGACGAGAAAGGCCCCGTCAATTGCGGGGCCTTTTCATGTAGCTTGACGAGGAGCTTGTTCTAGGAAACGATGACGGGCAGGCAGGGGAGCGACAAGTTGGCCCTGTTCCGTGGAGGAATACCGTCATAGGCAGTGATGTAGTAACCGCCAGGTTCGTCCAAGGAAAACGTCACGAAGCCCTTCTCGTCGGTAACCGCATCCTTTACATCGATTAAATCGAAGGAAAGCGGGTCGACGACTGCGATCTTCGATTCGGGAATCGGAGCTACCAGGCGCTGTTCGATGCGGTCGATGTGCCGATAAGGACCGCCGATAACATACAAATAGCCTTCATGCTGCATAGTGATGGGCTCGCCTGCGGCGACTTGGGCGGTGCGTAGCCAGCTTCCGTCTGGGTTTAGGAAATACGTGTAGTAATCGAGCCCAATGCTGTCCTGAAAACCGAAAATCTCAACTACGTCGAGGTCCGAGACGGCAGTTTCCCGATATCCGAGGCCCCTGAACCCCCAACGACCGTATACGCTATCGGCATCGTAGGTGTAGTGTCCGTTCACCACGTAGCAGGTGTAGAGTCCAGGTACGCCCAAGATGCGCCTCAGGATGCCGTCCTCGTCGACTTCAAGATACTCGCGACAGCTCCTGTCGTTGAAGTCGTCGCCGTAAATGTATTCATGGGCTTGGGCTATGACGTCGAGCATAGTGGGCGCTTCGCTGCAAGGGATGCCGTCGTCATAACCGAACCATTCCGCCGAGTCGCCGCGGATATCCACTGGATTGAGGGAGAGGAACCTGAAGGAGCCGTCATATTGGACCGACAGCACTATGCGGGCGGTGGAGACGCTTCTTCTCTCGTCGATTTTTTGTCCAGGCACACGTGCGCGATTGACGTCTCTCCCGTATGCGTTCATGACGTATTTCGGTATGAACTGAGTGGCCAATCCATTCATCGTTATCCTCCTGGAATAGATGTAAGGCACCCTATTTCAGAGAAACTATTATTGATTAATTAATATCATTAACAAATATCGTGTTAGTACTAGGAAAAAACAAGTTCATTTTAGGATAATTCTAATTATTCATTCTTACAAAGAGCATGGCAGGGGAAGGTGGTCGCTCAGGCTAACAGGGACGAAATGAGTATTGCAGCGTTTGAGTAGCGCCCGTTTCGCGCTTTCCGTATCACCCACCAAGATAACGATTCCGCGCAATCCGTAACACCCGATTCGCGGGCGCGTATCGCCGTGCGGCCTCCGTACAATCGTTACGCCATGTAACCGATCGTACGGAAGGAGTGTGCACCATGGCGAGAAAGATAAGGGCGAAGCTGATAATGGAGCTTCGCGAGCAGGGGCTGTCGAGGAGGAAGATAGCCGCAACGCGGCACATGTCGATGGAATCGGTGTGCGGCGTGTTCGACATCGCGGCCGAGCGCGACATCGGCTGGGACGACGTCGAGGATATGCCTGACGACGACGTCTACCGCCTCTTCTACCCGGACAAGCATGTGCACGAGAGCGTGTTCGAGGAACCCGACTGGGAGTACGTCCACAAGGAGATGGCCAAGGTCGGCGTCAACCTGCGGCTGCTTCACGACGAGTACAAGGAAAAGTGCCGCCGTGAGCGCAAGGTCGCGATGGGCTACACCAAGTTCTGCGGCGACTACGGCGACTGGACGGTCGCCGGCAACCTCACGAAGCGCATCGAGCACAAGGCCGGGCAGTCCTGCGAGGTCGATTGGTCGGGGCCGACGCTCGGCAAGGGCCTCGTCGATCCGACCACCGGCGAGGTTTCCAAGGTATACCTGTTCGTCGGCGTGCTGCCGTTCAGCCAGAAGGCCTACCTCGAGCCGACGCTCGACATGAAGGAGCGAACCTGGCTGCGCTGCCACGTGCACATGTACGAGTTTTGGGGCGGCGTCCCCGACAGGACCGTCTGCGACAACCTCAAGACCGGCGTGGTCAAGCATCCGCGCGAGGGCGAGGTCGTGCTAAACGACGCCTACGAGGCGCTCGGCGAGCACTACATGACCGCCATCATGCCCGCGCAGGTCGGAAAGCCCAAGCAGAAGGCGTCTGCCGAGGGCACGGTCCGGGATGCGGCGACGTGGGTGATCGCCCAGCTGCGCAACCGGGCCTTCGCCAGCTTCGACGAGGTCGTGACGGCCGTGCGAGAATGCAACGCCGCCTACAACGCCCATCCCTTCCAGAAGCGCGAGGGAAGCCGCGACTCGGTCTTCGCCGAGGTTGAGGCAGCGGAGCTCAAGCCTCTGCCCGACGTCCGCTACGACGTCGCCGAATGGGTCTACAACCGGTCGGTCAACCTCGACTTCCACATCGTGTACGCCAAGAACCGCTACTCCGTGCCCCACCGCTACGTCGGGCGCAAAGTCGACCTGCGGGTCGGCGAGTCCACGCTGTCAATCTACCATGCCGGCGACCGCATCGCCACCCACCGGCTGCTGCCGTCGTACGTCAAGAACGGCTACTCCACCGACGAGTCGCACATGCCCGAGGCGTTCCTGAGGCCCGAATGGGACGACGCGCGCATAAAGGGCTGGGCGAAGCGCGTCGGCCCGAACTGCTCGGCCGTCGTCGGCCGCATCTTCGACCGCGTGAAGGTCAAGGAGCAGGCGTACAGCCCGGCGCTCTCCGTGTTGAACCTGTCGAAGAAATACGGCGAAGGGCGGCTGGAGGCCGCATGCGCCCATGCTCTTCCAAAGCTGAACTCGCCGCGCTACAAGCACCTGAAGGCAATCCTCGATTCCGGGCTCGACGAGCCGACGGCGCAGGCGCCGGCGCGGAAGAAGCCGGACAGCGGGCCGGGATCGGGCCCCAAGGGCCACGTGCGCGGCGCCGACTACTACAGGGAATAGGGGGCTTGCGATGATAGACGAGGAAACCAGGAGGAAGTTGCGCGAGCTGAACATGGGCGAGATGGTCGAGGCGCTCGACATGCAAGATTCCGCCCTCTCGTGCATGGGCATGCCGTTTGACGATAGGATGAGGATGGCTGTCGACTACGTTTACGAGGAGAAGCACGCTGCGAGCGTGAAGAGGTTGCTGGGAAGAGCGCGGCTGCGCTTCCCGGACGCCGACATCGGCGACATGATCTACGACGGCCGCGGCATAGACGGCGTGCTCATCAGGGAGACGGCCACCTGCCAGTTCATGAGGAGCGCCGCGAACGTCGTGGTGGAGGGATGTACGGGCACGGGGAAAAGCTTCCTGGGTTGCTGCCTGGCGAAACAGGCATGCAGGGCTCGGAAGAGCGCCCGTTACGTGCGCATGCCGGACCTGCTGATGTAGAACTGCAGATTGTTCGTTCTGATTTCCGCCCGATTCGGGCAACTTAAATAATGTGCATGCGCATGGCAGATTAAATAATCTGCGCCGCTAGGCTATCCTCTGTCCAGACAATCCGATAGCCGAGGGCGGCTCCG
>JAFRGA010000025.1 GCA_017434045.1 Eggerthellaceae bacterium | reverse complement strand
GCTGAAGCCGCCGCCTCCGCCGCCGCCCCAGCCGCCTCCGCCGAAGCCGCCGCTATCGCTGCTGCTCTCGTGCTTCGGAAGGGGCGTTGCCACGAGCGTCGTGTTGACGAAGTTGTCGGTCGACTTCGTGAGCACGAGGCTATCATCGACGAGGTAATTGTCGGCTTGGTACTGCTCGCGAGCGGTGACCATAGCGGCTTTCTCGCGCTTGATCTTGCTCGAGGCCACGCCGAAGGGAATGCCGAGGATGGCAAGTATCTTCAGGATGAACGAGAGAAGGTCGGGCTCTTTCCAAGGCTCGCCCTTCACGTCGTAGTACGCGAGTTGCTCATCCATCTTGCTGTAGTACTGCTTCGCCCCGCCGTACCAGTCGTCGCTACCGAGCTCGTCGGTCACGGCATCCTCCATGGCCTTGATGCCTTCGTCGGAGAACGAGTACGATCCTTGCCCGTAGGCGATAGTCACGTAGTCGCGCGAGCCTGCGGCAATGACGAGCATGATGCCGTCTTTGCCTGAGCCGAGGCCCAAGTTATGAGCCCTGTAGAAGCTTGTCGCGAAGTTCGTGCGCTGGGCGGACGAGGGGTTCTGGGAGCCCATGTTGTCCACTGCAAGCAGGTACACGCCCATGTTGTACCGACTTGCCAGCTCTTGCGCCTTGGCTTCGAGCTGATTGCGTTGCTCGTCGGTGAACAGCCCGTAGTCGTCGATCACGAACGTGCCGGCAGTGTAGGGGATGTCCGTCGTGGCGTTGGCCGTCTTGCCCTCCAGCGTCTGCGCGACATCGCTGTAGTAGGTTTCAGCGGCGCCGGCCCAGTCGGAACGCCCCAGGTAAGGGTTGAGCTCGTTGGCGAAGTGGTTCAAGGTGCTATCGGAGAACGTCGAGGCGGCTTTCCCCTCCGCATACAGCCCGAACTGGTTTTCGGGCACGCAGACCAGGAATATGACGCACCCGTTCGAGGACTTGCTGGGAAGCCCGTATGCGGCGGCGAAGTCCTTGGCGAAATCATCGGCGTCATTGTATCCCTGCAAGCTGTCGACGGTGATGAAATACGGGGCAATGTTGTTATCCAGGGCGATGTCGAGCGACGTCTTGTTGAGCTGGAGCTCGTCGATGTCCGAGAGCAGGTTTCCCCGGTCGGAGATGAACTTCATCGACGAGAGGTCGGAGGCCACGTTTTCATCGCGGGCCACGTCGGCAAACGCAACTGCGGGCACGCTTGCAAGCGAGGCGCCGAGCATGAGGACGAACAGAAGCATTGCGAGTTTCTTCAGTGATTTCATGCGAGCACCCCCTTACAGCCCGAATCCGAAGACGAAGAAGATGATGGCCGCGATGATCACCATCAAGGGAAGGAACAGCATCAGGAACCGTTTCCGGGCTTTCCCGTTGTCGACTGGCAGGTCTCCGATGAATTTCCCCGTTTGACCGTTCATGGCGAACAGGTAGTCCTCCCCGTTCCACCTGGTGTGCAGCATCCAAACCGGGAGCAGCGCATACGAGATGTTCGTCCAGTTGATGCGCGTGCTCGAGTCGGTGACGTTCGTTTCCATGTAATTGCCGGCCGTCCCTTCAATGACGTCGAGGCAAGTGGTTTCCACGCGACCGCGTGCGCGGGCATCGCACTGCTCCACGTCCAGGTCGTAACGGTCGGTTAGGAAACCGGGGAGGTAGGCGACCGAGAACGGTACCAGCTCCGAATAGTCGTAGGGTTCGATGGCGTCCATGTGTGCGTCGGGCATCTTCGTGGACCCGTCGACCGGCACGCGTGCGAACTTCATCGAGCCGACGCGGTGCACGTCGTAATGGTCGGTCTCGGTGTAGATGTTCTTGGAGTCGGACCAGGTGCGTATGTTGCGGCCCTCGAAGCGCACATTCCCTTCGCCTGTTCCCGAGTAAAGCCAGAACGGCACATATATGCCCTGGATTTCCTCGATGTGGTTGTTCGCGGTGAAATCGTTGGGCAACAGCGGCTTTCCGCCGTAGTACTGCTTCAGGGCCGAAATGGCCGCATCGCGGTCGAGCTTGAAGGGGATGACGTAATCGGGCTTGAGGACGTCGGCCAACTGGCCGGGAACGACGGCGTTGTTGCCGCAGTACGGGCAGCTGGTGACCGCCGTCACCTGGTCGACCATGAGCTGCGCGCCGCACGAGGGGCAGTTGTAGGCCCGCATGTTCTCGACGTCGGCGCTGCTCCATTTGGATTGGGCGATGTAGTCCTTGATCGGGTCGCCGGTGAGGGGCTTGATCGGCTTGACCTGCGCCGCCTCGTACGTCGAGGCTTGAGCGGCGGTGGCCCCGGCCGCAGGAGCATCTGCCGCTGCAGCGACGGCCGCGATGAGCTCGCCTTTGATTTCAGAGTCCGCCTTGCCCTTGGCAAAGGACTTCCGATACGTTTCGTAGGCGGCCCTCTTCTGCGCCTCCGAAAGATGCTCGACGTCTATGCCCGCCTCGGATGCCAGCCGCAGTGCGCGATTGTAAGCGTCCTTGTTGTCGATGCCGCTTGTGACCTTGGCGTCGGCTTGCGCTTGCTTCTCGGCATAGAGGGCCTCGACTTCGGCGGTGGTGAACTCCGATTCGCAGAACTCGCAGCGGAGCTTTCCGATGGACCCATCGAAAATAAGCCTGCCGTTGCAGTTTGGGCATTGGTACGTAGTGGTTTCGGCCATAGTCAACCTCCACGAGCGCGCGCCGATAGTGGCTTCATGATACCGCTAAAATGCACAAATGGGCGAGTCGACCGAAAATGCGTTACGGCTTCGAAAGACTTATTGGTTGTCATTAAAGGGGACCGTCCCCAACGCATTAAAGGGGACAGTCCCCTTTAATGCGTTTTTCGATTGCAAGCTCGAGCACAATATATGTTTTGAAGGTAACGGTTAGGTACCCCACAGGCACCTTCCTTGACTTGCGACTTGAGCGTACTACAATCCCTTTTTAGCACTCGAAGCCCGAGACTGCTAATTGCTCGTGGGCAATTAGCCCGGGCAGCACGACCAGAACGGAAAGGACCGACTCGATGCGCAAATTCAAGACGGAGAGCAAGAAGCTCCTCGACCTCATGATCAACTCCATCTACACCAACCGCGAAATCTTCCTCCGCGAGCTCATCTCGAATGCGTCCGACGCGGTTGACAAGCTGTATTTCCGCAGCTTGACCGACAAGGACGTCCAGCTCGGCAAGGACGAGCTCGAGATTCGCGTCGCATTCGACAAAGACGCCCGGACCATCACCGTCTCGGATTCCGGCAGCGGCATGACGGCTGACGAGCTCGAGAAGAACCTGGGCACCATCGCCCATTCCGGAAGCCAGGAGTTCAAGGACGAGAACGATTTCAGCGAGACGGATGCCGCCGACATCATCGGCCAGTTCGGCGTCGGCTTCTACTCGTCGTTCATGGTGTCGAAGAACGTGAAGGTCATCTCGAAGCCCTACGGCTCCGACGAGGCGAGCATCTGGGAATCGAACGGCATCGACGGTTACACGATCGACGCTGCCGAGAAAGCCCATCACGGCACCGACGTCATCCTGACCCTGAAAGACAACACCGACGAAGAGAACTACGACGAGTACCTGAGCGAATGGAAGCTGCGCAGCCTCATCAAGCAGTACAGCAACTACGTACGCTATCCCATCCGCATGCTGGTCACCAAGTCACGCGCGCTGCCGAAGCCCGAGGACGCCGGCGACGATTACGCCACCCAGTACGAGGAGTACACCGAGGACGAGACCATCAACTCGATGATCCCCATCTGGAAGCGCAAGAAGTCCGAAGTGACCGACGAGGAATACGCCGAGTTCTACAAGTCCGACTTCCACGACTTCACCGACCCGGTGCGCACGATCACGGTGCATGCGGAAGGCGCCTTGTCCTACGACGCCCTGATGTTCATCCCCGGCCGTGCCCCGTTCGACCTGTACAGCCGCGATTACGAGAAGGGCCTTGCGCTCTACAGCTCGGGCGTCCTCATCATGGACAAATGCGCTGATTTGCTGCCTGACTACTACGGCTTCGTGCGCGGCGTCGTCGATTCGTCGGACTTGACGCTGAACATCTCGCGCGAGACGCTGCAACGCAACAGCCAGCTGCGCGCCATCGCGAAGAGGGTCGAGAAGAAGATCACGAACGAGCTCGTGAAGATGCGCGACAACGACCGCGAGGACTACGAGCTGTTCTTCGACAACTTCGGCCGTTCCATCAAGTTCGGGCTGTACGCCGGTTACGGCATGAAGAACGACGACTTGGGCCCGCTCGCCATGTTCTACTCCGCCGTCCAGCAGAAGTACGTGACGCTCGACGAGTACGTCGAGGCCATGCCCGAGGAGCAGAAGGACATCTTCTACGCAGTGGGCGAATCCGTCGAGCGCCTGCGCAACCTCCCCATCGTGAAGACGGTGGCGCGCAAGGGCTTCGACGTGCTGCTGTGCACCGAGGACGTCGACGAGTTCTGCCTGCAGGCCATGCACACCTGGAAGGAAAAGGAGTTCAAGAACGTCTCCACCACCGACATCGACGTCGCGAGCGACGACGAGAAGAAGGTTGCCGAGGAAACCGGGGAAGCCAACAAGGAACTCCTCGACGCCATGAAGGCCATCCTCGCGGCCAACGTCAACGACGTGAGGATCGCATCCACGCCGACCGACGCGCCCGCCACGCTCACCACTGCCGGCCCCATCTCGCTGGAGATGGAGCGCGTGCTCTCGCATGGCCCCGATGCCGACCGCATTCACGCCGAGCGCGTGCTGCTGCTCAACGCCCAGCACAACGTCTTCGAGACCTTGAAGGCCGCGCAGGCAAGCGGCGACCAGGACAAGCTTCGCCTCTACACGGACTTGCTCTACAACCAGGCCCTGCTGACCTGCGGCATGCCCATCGAAGACCCCCTCACCTTCGCCGAGGAAATCTGCAAGCTGATGTAAAAAAGCATTAAAGGGGACTGTCCCCATTAATGACAAATTGCATCAAAGGGGACTGTCCCCATTAATGCTAAGGGGACTGTCCCCAACGATTTAAAAACGATACGCCGGGGAGGTTTCGTAACGATACAATGGGCCGTGTGGCGTCGCTTGGGAGGTTAGGGTATGCGCGAACGAAAGAACGTTGTCCTGTTGTTTTCGAAAGTTCCGGCAGTTGGCTTGGTGAAAACCCGGCTGACCACGCTCAAGGACGGGATTTTCACTCCCGAGACAGCTTCGACCCTGTATCACTGCATGCTGTTCGACGTGGTCGAGATAATCATGGCGGCCTTGACGGATATGGAAGCCGAGCAGGAAGCAGGACGCGGCTCAGCTGACGTGCGCGACACCTACGAGCTGGTCATATCCACAACGCCTGCACCAGATGCGGAAGCGATGCGCAACCTGTTCGAAAATGCGGGCGAATGGCCGCGCGAATTCGAGGTGATCGTGGACGAAGGGGCCAACTTCGACGAGCACTACAATCACGCCTTCGAGCAATGCTGGGAACGTGGTGCCGATTGCATCCTCTCGATGGGCGCCGATATGCCGGCATTGACCAAGGCGGACGTGCGTTTCGGGTTCGATCAGCTGCACAAGCTCGACGAATTGCCCGGAGGGGGCATTGTGCTTGCCCCCGACCAGGAGATGGGCGTGTCGGTTGTAGGCTGGACGCGTCAGACCGACTTCTCGCATACGGGCGTGTTCTACAACAGGGACGGGCTCACGGTGCTGCCTGCTTATATAAAGAAAGCGAAGGAGCGGGGGCTGCCGGCGCTTTGGCTTCCGCCCATCCCGGACGTGGACACCATGGCCGACTTCTATCACAACGTCACCCTGGTGCATGCGCTGAACTACTGCGCGCAATTCGACGACATCTGCCCGCCATGGCGTACCAACCAGGCGTTTTCCGAGATGGGTTTCGAGGAGATCTACGTCGCTCCCAACAATCTGTTCGATCCCCGAGACCATATTGACAAATAGCGATTTGGGGATGTATCGATAGGCGTTTTGCGCTATCGTATGGAAGTGCGTACACCGAGACGCAACAACCTGTAATCAAAGGGAAGGAAAAGGGAAAATGAAGGCAAAGAAGTATTTGGTCTTGGCCGCAATGGCCATTGTCGTGGCCGCTCTGGCCTTGGTGGGCTGCTCTTCCGGTGGCTCTGCGAGCTCTGCGAGCGCCAGCTCTGAAAGCGCCTCCGCCTCGAGCGCCTCTGCATCGAGCGAGGCCGCTTCCAGCGAAGCCGCATCGAGCGAGGCTGCATCGAGCGAGGCTGCTTCCAGCTCCGCATCGGCAAGCTCCGCAGCTGCCGCTGGCAGCAAGTTCGTCTCCGAGGGCAAGCTCGTCATCGCCACCTCGCCTGACTATCCTCCGTTCGAAAACCTCGAGAACGGTGAGTACGTCGGCCTCGACATCGAGATTGCTAAGGCCATCGCCGCTGAGCTCGGCCTCGAGCCCGAGTTCAAGACACTGCAGTTCGACGCCATCATTCCTGCCATCGCAGCTGGTGGCCAGGCTGACATGGGCATCTCCGGCTTCTCGGTCGACCCCGAGCGCGCCAAGGAAATCGATTTCTCCTCCTCGTACTACGTTGACGACCAGGCCATTGCGGTCATGAAGGACAGCAACATCACCGCGGACAACGCCGAAGAGGCCCTGAACCAGGATGGTTTCATCATCGCCGTCCAGAGCGGCACGACTGGAGAGGCTTACGTCCAGGAGAACTACCCGAACGCCAAGGCCCAGCCTTACGGCAACTCCACCGATGCTTTCGCAGCCATGCAGTCCGGCCAGGCTCAAGCCGTGTGCACCAACAAGGCTGTTGTCGATAAGATGCTTGCCGATGCCTATCAGGACGCCGTCGTCGTCAAGTCGATCGCAACGGGCGAAGAGTACGCCATCGTCGTGAGCAAGGACAATCCGGAGCTGACCGCCTCCATCAACGACGCGTTGAAGAAGCTGAAGGAGAACGGCACCATCGACCAGCTCATCGGCCAGTACATGTAAGCAGCGTTCCGTGACGTCACGCTTCTAGAACTACGGGAAGGCCCCTTTGGGGCCTTCTTTTTTGCGCAATCGAATCGAAGCGTCCCCAATGATGATTAATCTCGAGAGTCCAACCCGGGTGGACCGTTTTTCGCATTAATCATCAATGGGGACAGTCCCCTTAGATTCGATCAATGGGGACAGTTCTCTTTAATGAATCCCAGGCTTCGGTTTCCATCAGGTTTAATCAACTGCTCACACAGGCTTCAGATTCTATATAATGAAAGCTTCGTTAGCCTATTTGCGATTGGATGAGGTATGGGTTTTTCGAATGCGCGCGGATGGCGCTTGCTCGATACGGTTCTATCGGTACTGCTGCTGGCTTTTCTGCTGACGGCGAATTTCTCGCAAATGGCCTATGCTCTCGACACGGCGAAGTGCACGGCTCGCCCAAACGCCGATACGGGCTCGAACGTGCTCGGAGGCGTCGAGACGCGTATCACCTGGGAGGGCCAGGCTGCTCCCGATGAGGCCATCAAGGGAATCACGCTCACACTGCCCGAAGGAACCGAATTCGAGGTTGACGATGCGCGCCTCACGCTGCTCTCCGGGGATGACCTGATGACGCGCGAGAATCCGGAATGCACGTTTACCGCGGAAGGGCAAGCCGCCGTCTGCTCGCTTGCACAGCCCGCCAACCCGGGCAGCTACTTCCGCATCGAGGTATATGGCGTGAAGTTCCCCGTCGCGGGCGGCGACATGCAGCTGACCGGCACGTACGAACTTGCCGATGGGTCATCGCGGGCTATCGACGACATAACTCCCGTTGCCGTGACCGTCACCTCTCCATCCGAGCAGCTTGCGAAGTACCTGGAAGACCAACCGTGGGTTCAGGCCTGGAACTCCAACAAGTTCCTGCGTTTGTTCTTCAACCCGCCCATCCTGGTGTCGAGCTTCCCAATCGTGCTGCACGGCTTCTTCATGGCGATAGCCATCGTGCTCGTCGCGTTTCCGCTGGCCATACCCATTGGCCTCATGTTCTCGTTCATGCGCATGTCCAAGATCGGCATCCTGCGCGGCATAGGCTCGCTGTACGTCAACGTCGTGCGCGGCACGCCGGTGTTCCTGCAGATTTACATCGCCTTCTTCGGCTTGCCGCTGGCAGGCATCCAAATTCCGCCCTTCATCTTGGGCGTCATCGTGTTGGCGTTGAACTCTTCGGCCTACCAGTGCGAGATTTTCCGCGCGGGTATCCAGTCCATCAGCAAGGGCCAGTTCGAAGCAGCGCGTTCGTTGGGCATGACGGGCTCGCAGACCATGGCCTTCGTCATCATCCCCCAGACGGTGCGCCGCGTTCTTCCGACCATGACCAGCGAGTTCATCTTGCTGTACAAGGACACGTCGCTTCTAGCTGCCGTGGGCGTCATGGAAATCGTCATGTACGCGAAAACCATCGTCGCGTCCACGGGCTCGATTACGCCCTACATCGTAGCAGCGCTCTTCTACCTGGTCTTGACCATCCCGCTGGCCAACTTGGTAGGCAGGCTTGAGGAGCGGCTTGCGGGGAACGGAAACGCTTCTGCCAAGAAGGCCAAGAAGAAAGCCGTGAAAGAAGCGAAGCGCGCCTTGAACCCGGGCGTGGTGGAGGAGAAGCTCGAGGAGGCCCCCGCTTCCGACGCTGCCGAGGATGGAACGGTTTCACCCGAGCGACTCTCGAGCATGTAAGGCCCGGGTGCAAAGCTTTCGGGAGGCCATGCGAAGGGCCGAAGGCTGCTCACGCTTGTAAAAAGCGGGTTTCGGCTTGGGGCTTGACCAGCCGAGCTTGGGATACAATAGCCGTATTGAAACTGCGGACAGGAGGCACATATGGCTCGTTACAACAGGATCTTCGCAGCGCTTGACGGTGCGGCGACGCAGGAGGCCGTTGCGCGTCGTGCGTTCTCGATTGCCCACGACAACCATGCGGAGGTCATGCTCGGGCATGTCATCGACTCGGTGCCCTACGAGGCGAACGGTATCGATTTCGCCGCTTTGACCGAAGACGGCTTGCAGCGGATCGAAGATTCGCTCGAAGGGTACCTGACCCGCGCCCGCGGGGACGAATGCATTCCCTCGGTCAGCGTGCAGGTACGTGCGGGCCGTGTTGCCGAGACGCTCGTCGAGACGCTTATCGACCCCTTCGACCCCGATTTGGTGATCTGCGGAGTGCGCGGCTTGTCCAACATCAAGTATGCGTTTGTGGGCAGCGTGTCCACGCAGCTCATCCGCAACGTCAAGTGCGACGTCCTCGTCGTGCGTCCCGAGACGCTCGAGGATTATCCGCAGGACTAGCCGTTTTTGTAGGGGCATTATCCAGTAGTAGCTTACCGGTCGAAACAGGGCTTCCTTTTCGGCCGGCTTCATCAACGCCCAGTCGCCGGCGAAGGCGGCGGAATGCGAGGAAACATGATCAACGAGAGAATGCATGGCTTGGGCTCTCAACCGAACCCGATTCGCGTTCAGTACGCTTACGGCCTTCAGCGCAAAGCCGAGATCGGCGAAGAGAACGTGTTCGACATGAGCATCGGCAACCCATCTATCCCGGCTCCTGTCGCGGTGCGCGAACGCATCGAGCAGCTGCTGCGCGATGAGCCGCCCGAGGTTCTGCATGGCTATACCATGGCGGCAGGCTTGATGAGCGCGCGCCAGGCGGTTGCGGACAACCTCTGCGAGCGTTTCGGCATCCAGGCCACGGCTGCGAACGTGTACCTGACGGCCGGCGCCACGGCGGCGCTCTACATCACGACCGCGGCGATCACGCATCCCGGTGACGAGGTCATCGTGAACGCGCCGTATTTCACGGAGTACAAGGTGATGATCGAGTCTGCGGGCTGCACCTGCGTCGAGGTTCCCATGCGGCCCGACGATTTCCAGCTCGATATCGACGCGCTTGACGGCGCAATCAACCCCAAGACCGCCGCGGTGGTCATCAACTCCCCGAACAATCCGGTCGGATGCATCTACACGCAGCAGAACATCGAGGAGCTCGCCGCTTTGCTCACGCGGAAGGAAGAGGAGTACGACCATCCCATTTACCTGATCAGCGACGAGCCGTACCGCGAGATCACCTATGGTCGTGAAGTCCCGTTCACGGCGAACTTCTACCGCGACACCATCGTGTGCTATTCGTGGGCGAAGAGCCTGTCGCTTCCCGGCGAGCGCATTGGCTACATTTACGTGTCGGACAACATCCCCAACGCAGCAGACGTTTCCGCAGCGGTGGGCGGTGCCGGCCGCGCCCTCGGCTTCATCTGCGCACCCGTACTGTTCCAGCGCGTTATCGAGACCTGCATCGGCGAGCCGACGAACGTGGACGCCTATGCGGAGAACCGTGCGCTGCTCACCAGCATGCTCGACGAGATCGGCTTCGAGTACATCCAGCCCGACGGCGCATTTTACCTGTGGGTGAAGGCGCTCGAGGACAGCTCCCAGGCATTTTGCGATGCTGCGCGGTCCCATGACCTGCTGCTCGTCTCGTCGGATTGCTTCGGCGCCCCTGGCTGGGCACGTGCAAGCTATTGCGTCAGCGCGGAGTGCATCAAGAATTCCCGTAAGGCGTGGGAGGCCCTCAAGGCCGATTACGCGTAGGCGGAAATCTTAGCCGATAGGCAATCGAAGGGGACAGTCCCCTTCGATTGCCTTTAGCACGCCCTTCGATTGCCGCTCCCGTGGCAATCAACGGATGGGTTTTTGCTCATAGTAAAGTATCATGTCTTCAACAAACTGACTGTTTTTCGTCATGCAGGTGCTGAAGGCCAATTACCCATGTCATACTACATATTTATGTATCTCGAATAAGATGTGAGTATCGGGGAATATATGCTGCAGCTTCGAAACATCTGCAAATCGTACACTACGGGCAATTTCACCCAGAAAGCCCTCGACAACGTATCCATCTCATTTCGCGACAACGAGTTCGTGGCAATCCTCGGCCCAAGCGGGTCGGGTAAGACCACGTTGCTCAACATCGTCGGCGGCCTTGACCATTACGATTCCGGAGACCTTGTCATCGACGGCGTGTCCACGAAGCAATATCGCGATCGCGATTGGGACGCCTACCGCAACAACCGCATCGGCTTCGTCTTCCAAAGCTACAACCTCATTCCCCATCAGACGGTTCTCGCGAACGTAGAACTCGCGCTCACGCTTTCGGGCGTTTCGCGCACCGAGCGCAAGCAGCGGGCGAAAGAGGCGCTCGAGCGGGTCGGGTTGGGCGACCATATCGATAAGAAGCCCAGTCAGATGTCGGGCGGCCAAATGCAGCGCGTCGCCACCGCGCGCGCCCTCAATAACGACCCCGAGATTCTTCTGGCGGATGAGCCCACCGGCGCCCTCGACTCCAAGACGAGCGTCCAGATCATGGACCTCCTCACTGAAATCGCTGAAGACCGCCTGGTCATCATGGTTACGCACAATCCCGAGCTCGCCGAGGAATACGCGACGCGCATCGTAAACCTCTCGGATGGCTCCATCAGGTCGGATACCGTGCCTTACAACCTATCAGCGGCGGAAGTGGCAGCCGTTCAGGCCAAGCCGCCTCGGCGCACGCGGATGTCCTTCCTCACGGCCCTCTCGCTTTCCGCCAACAACCTCTTGACGAAGAAGGGCCGTACGATCATGACGGCCATCGCGGGCTCGATTGGCATTATCGGGATCGCGGCCATCCTGTCGCTTGCCAACGGCGTGAACAACTACATAAAGAACGTCGAAGAAGAGACGTTGTCGATGTATCCGCTGCAGATCATGTCGAGCGGATTCGATTTCACGACGATGCTCGTGGGAATGGGAGGGTCCGATGACGACTCGGGCGATAGCGAGACGTTAAACGATGAGCTATACACCGACCTGCCCGAGGGGCAGGTCGGTGAAGCCCGCATGCTGACCCGCATGTTCGCGAGCTTCGGCAAGAACGATCTCGCAGCCCTGAAGGCGTATCTCGATAGCGGGGATAGCGGCATCGAGCAACATGTGAGCAATATCCGCTACAAATATGCAGTGACACCTCAAATCTTCGATGCCAACACGAGCAAAAGGGTCCGGCAAGTGAACCCTGATAAGTCCTTTTCGTCGCTCGGCATCGGCTCGACCGCCTCTTCCAACAGCCTCATGTCCATGTCGATGTCCACCGACGTGTTCGCCGAGATGATGAAAAGCGATATCGTTGCCAACCAGTACGATGTCGTCGCTGGACATTGGCCTGAAAAACACAACGAGTTGGTGCTGGTGCTCTCGTCTTCGGGGCGCATCAACGATTTCATGTCGTATGCGCTAGGCTTGCGCGATTCAAAAGAGCTCGAGGAGATGGTCGAGAAATTCACCAACGAGGAGGAGGTCGTCGCCCCCGACAACGAGATCTCGATCACGTACGAGGACATTTTGAACATCAAGTTCAAGCTCGTGAGCGCAGCCGATTTCTACAAGTATGACGACGAGCGTGAGCTCTGGGTCGACAAATCGGATGACAAGAAATACATGAAAGAGGTCGTGAAGAACGGCGAGGACCTCGTCATCGCCGGAATCGTGCAACCGAAGCCAGGGGCGAAGGCACGGGCTTTGACCATGGGCATCTACTACACGCCAGAGCTTACGAAGCACGTCGTAGACATGGCTTCCAAATCGAAGCTCGTGAAAGACCAGCTTGCCGATGCGAAGATCGATGTCTTCTCGGGGAAGACCTTCGACGAGCTCAAAGACGAGCAAGGGAACGATTTCGACATGGGTTCGCTTTTCTCGATCGACGAGGAAGCGATGAAGTCCGCCTTCAACTTCGATACATCTTCCCTGGACTTTTCAGGCATGGATTTCAGCGATCTCGACCTCTCGAAGATGGACTTCTCGAAAATAGACATGTCGAAGATGGACTTCTCGAATCTTGACGTCAAAGACATCGATTTTTCGAAACTCGGGGTCGAGCCGCCTGACTTCTCGAAGCTCGACATGACCCCTCCAACGCTCACCAGCGCAGATCTCGCCGAGCTTTTCCCCGAATTGAACGGGGAAAACGTTGCCAAAGCACTCGGCAACGTGAACGTGAAAGTCAAAGACGACGGAAAGCTGATGGCGACGATTCAAAGCATTGCGCAAGACTACATGGCATGGCGTGTCAGCTCGGGGAATAACGGACCCACTCCAAACCCTGACGCACGAATTGACGCATACCTGGAAACAGGCCGCTGGAAGCAGTACATGCCTGACCTCGTGGCAACAATCGACACCGACGATCTGGGGCAGCAGCTCAACGGCGAACTCGCCACGCTCCTTGGAACAACACCCGA
The DNA here is from genome assembly GCA_017434045.1 of Eggerthellaceae bacterium. Taxonomy (GTDB): domain Bacteria; phylum Actinomycetota; class Coriobacteriia; order Coriobacteriales; family Eggerthellaceae; genus UBA9715. The sequence continues at coordinate 15,024 of JAFRGA010000025.1, read as the reverse complement.
TCAGGTCAACCAGGAAGTGACGAAACGAATTGCCAACAAGTATGCGTCGGCCATGGGCGCGAGCCTGCAAACGCAGATGGGCGAGATCATGCAGGCATACGTTGCCCAGCTCATGGAAAAGTACATGACGCAAGTCCTCCAGCCCGCCCTTACAAAAGCCATGCAGGAGATGATGACGCAATTTGCCGACACCATTTCTAAAACCCTTCAAACGCAGCTCGGCAAGATGATGGGCAAGCTCGGCGACAAGCTCTCGTCGGCGTTCGGTGATTTCGGCTTCGACGAGGAGGCGTTCAAGGATGCGTTCAAGGTTGATCTTGACGAGGACGACCTCACCGACCTCATGATGTCGATATTCTCCGCCGAAGAGCGTTCTTACGACAACAATCTGAAGAAGCTGGGCTATGCGGATTTCAACAAACCGTCTGAGATCGACATCTATCCCACTAACTTTGAGGGCAAGGAACACGTCGTTGAGATTTTGGACGCTTACAACGACCGCATGAAGGCCGAAGACGAGGACAAGGTTGTATCGTACACCGACATCGTCGGCGTCCTGATGGATTCCGTCACGACGATCATCGACATGATCTCGTACGTGTTGATAGCGTTCGTCGCCATCTCCCTGATCGTGTCGTCGATCATGATCGGCGTCATCACGTACATCTCGGTGCTCGAGAGGAAGAAGGAAATCGGCATCTTGCGCTCCATCGGCGCGTCGAAGGGCGACATCAGCCGGGTGTTCAATGCCGAGACGATCATCGAGGGGCTTATCTCTGGCCTCATCGGAGTTGGCGTTACGGCCTTGGGTTGCATTCCGGCCAACATCATCGTCTACAACATGTTCGATGTGCCGAACATAGCGATACTACCGCCCCAGGCGGCGGGCATCCTTGTGGCCATCAGCGTGTTTCTTACGTTCATAGCGGGCGTCATCCCCTCGCGTTCAGCGAGCCGCAAGGATCCGGTCGAGGCCCTCAGAAGCGAGTAGCCGTAAACGGCGCGGCGTTGCCAGCCAGCTACTTCCAGGGGTCGGGCTCGAAGAGCGGTGACACTTCGCGGCGGTCGGAGTAGGGGTCGTAGCCGTCGTCGTCCTCGTTCGCGGCGCGGGCGAACTCGTCCGCAATAGCCGGCTTTCGTTTCAGATGGTCGGCTGGCGTGCTTTTCGCGGGCCTTGTGGCGGTTGCTTTCCCCTGCGCGCGCTTCGCGGCGGCTTTGGCGGCGTTTTCGCGATGGGCCGCGTCTTCGGCGAGCGTCTCTTCCTCGTCCGTTCCCGCGCGCTCCACCTCGTACGGCGTGGTCTGGTACACGTAGTAGTTCAGCCAATTCGTGTACAGCAGCTGGGCGTGGGCGCGCCAGTTCGCCTTCGGCGCGTTGGCGGGATTGTCGTCGGGGTAGTAATGGGCGGGAATCGCGATATCGAGCCCGCGGGCGACATCGCGCTCGTATTCCGAGTTCAACGTGGCGCGGTCGTATTCGGGATGGCCGAACACGAAGAAGTGGCGGCTGTTCGTGCTTTTCGCGATGTAGACGCCGGCTTCGTCCGAGACGGCGAGCAGCTCGAGGTGGGGATGGCGCTCGATGTCTTCGGCACGGACCTCGGTGTAGCGTGAGTGAGGCGCCCAGAACAAGTCGTCGAAACCGCGGAGCAGCGGCGAGGTCGGCTTGATCTGCCGATGCTCGAATACGCCGGACACCTTGGCGGGAAGCTCGTGCTTGCAGATGCCGTAATGGTAGTAGATCCCGGCCTGAGCTCCCCAGCAGATGTGGAGGGTCGAGTGGACATGCGTGCGCGACCATTCCATGATCTCGCTGAGCTCGGGCCAATAATCCACCTCTTCGAACTCGAGGAGCTCGACGGGGGCTCCCGTGATGATCATTCCGTCGAAATGCTGGGACTCCAACAGGTCGAACGTGCGGTAGAACGTCTCGAGATGCTGCTCCGAGACGTTCTTCGCATCATGGCTCGCCATGCGCAGCAACGTGATCTCGATCTGCAGCGGGGTGTTCGAGAGCTTTCGCAGGATTTGGGTTTCGGTGGCGATTTTGGTGGGCATGAGGTTGAGCAGCACGACGCGCAGCGGACGGATGTCCTGGTGCATGGCGCGATATTCGGTCATGACGAAGATGTTCTCGCTCAAAAGCTGGTCTGTTGCCGGCAGCGCGTCGGGTATGCGGATAGGCATGCTGTCCTCGTTTCGCTTGTTTCGGGTGAATGAATATCATAGCGCATCGAGCCACGAAACAGCACAGTGCCGCTATACGTAAATCTTAAGAGCGGTTATTCGGAATACGGGGCGGATGACGGATGGGGATGACGGATGGGGACGGGTCCAATCCGTCATCCCCATCCGTCCGTGTCCTTCAGCCAACTAGATGTGCGAGGCGATGACCGACCCCATTTCGGAGCACGTCAGGACGGACTCGTCGGGCTTGGCGATATCGGCGGTGCGATACCCCTCCTTCAGGACGGCGTCGACGGCGTTCTCCACCGCGTTCGCCTCGGCAAAGAGCCCGAAGCTGTAGCGTAGCATCAGGGCCGCCGAGAGGATCGTCGCAATGGGGTTCGCCTTGTTCTGCCCAGCAATATCGGGCGCACTCCCGTGAATGGGTTCGTACAGGCCGAGACTCGTCTCGCCGAGCGAAGCGGAGGGCAGCATGCCAATCGAGCCGGTTATGCAGCTCGCCTCGTCGCTCAGGATGTCGCCGAACAGGTTGCCCGTCAGGATGACGTCGAACTGGCTGGGCCTTAAGACAAGCTGCATGGCGGCGTTGTCGACGTAGAGGTAATCGGTCTCGATATCGGGGTATTCCCGGGCGACCCGTTCGACCGTTTCGCGCCAAACGCGGCTCGTTTCGAGGATGTTCGACTTGTCGACGCAGGTCACATGGTTGCGTCGTTGTTTGGCAAGACCATAAGCGCGGTGGGCTATACGCTCTATCTCGGGAATCGTGTACGTCATGTCGTCATGGCCGGCCCCGTCGGCGTCGCGGCGCTTCTCCCCGAAGTACACATCGCCGGTGAGCTCGCGGCACACGATGAGGTCCAAGCCGCCCTGGAGGCGCTCGGGCTTCAAGGGGCAGGCGTCTGCGAGGGGGGCGTAGAGCTTTGCCGGGCGGATGTTGGCGTAAACGCCCAAGGCTTTCCTGATGCCCAGAAGCCCTTGCTCGGGGCGGACGCTCGGGGGAAGGGTGTCCCATTGCGGGCCTCCGACGGCACCCATGAGGACGGCGTCGGACGCAAGGCAGGCATCGACGGTTTCGGAAGGAAGGGGGATCTCAAGCGCGTCGATTGCCGCGCCGCCGATGAGCTGCTCGTCGTAGATGAACGAATGGCCGAACTCCTCGGCGACCACGCCAAGGCACTTCAGAGCCTCGTCGATAATCTCCGGGCCGATGCCGTCGCCTTTGAGAACCGCAATCCTGTGCTCCATGTCCGCCAATCCTTTCGTCATTAAAGGAGACAGTCCCCATTAATGTGATTTGGCATTAAAGGGGACAGTCCCCATTAATGCGTTTTTCGATCGAAGGGGGCAGTCCCCTTCGATTCGATTGTAATAGAAGGGGGCAGGCCCCGTTACGTGTTTTCGTTTTTCAAGCTGTTCAGAAGCCCGCCGTTGTCGATGATGTTTTGAATGAACGGGGGAAAGGGTTGCGCTTGGAAGCTCGTGCCCTTGGAGAGGTCCTCTATGATGCCGGTCTCGAAGTCGATCGAGACCTCATCGCCAGCTGAAATGCCCTGCACGGCTTCGGCGCATTCCAGGATGGGAAGGCCGATGTTGATGGCGTTTCGGTAGAAGATGCGCGCGAAGCTTGGGGCGACGACGCAGGAGATGCCGTTTTCCTTCAGCACGAACGGCGCATGCTCTCGTGACGACCCGCAACCGAAATTCCGGCCGGCAACGATGATGTCGCCGGGTTTCACGGCGCCCACGAACCGGGCGTCGATATCCTCCATGGCATGCGAGGCCAGCTCCTGCGGGTCGGAGATGTTCAGGTAGCGCGCAGGGATGATGACATCGGTGTCGACGTTGTCGCCGTACTTGAAAACAGTACCGTTCACCTTCATCGTCCACCTCCATTTCTCGGCCCCAACACAGGGCGTATCCGATTACTTGACGTCCCTCGGGTCGGTGATATAGCCTGTCAGGGCAGATGCGGCTGCAGTGGCGGGACTTGCCAGGTACACTTCGCTTTCCACGTGCCCCATGCGGCCGACGAAGTTGCGGTTCGTCGTGGCGACGGCCTTCTCGCCGGCAGCCAGCACGCCCATGTGCCCGCCCAGGCAGGGACCGCATGTCGGCGTGCTTACCGCGGCGCCTGCATTCACGAAGACCTCGACCAGGCCTTCGCGCACGCACTGCAGGTAGATGTCCTGCGTTGCGGGGATAACGATGGTGCGCACACGGGGGTGCACGTGCTTTCCGGCGAGGACCTCGGCCGCAATGCGCAAATCGCCCATGCGTCCGTTCGTGCAGCTTCCGATGACGCATTGGTCGAGCTCAACCTCTGAAAGCTCGGAAGCGGGACGGGCGTTCTCGGGAAGGTGGGGTAGTGCGACGGTCGGCACGATAGCCGAAAGGTCCACGTCCACCGTGCGCTCGTAGCTTGCGTCGGCATCTGCGTCGAAAACGACTGGCATGCGAAGCGCCCGTCCGTCCAGGTATTCATGTGTCGTCGCATCGACGGGGAAGATCCCGTTCTTCGCACCTGCTTCGATTGCCATGTTGCAGATGGTGAAGCGGTCGTCGATGGTCAACGACGAGACGCCGGGCCCTGAGAACTCCAGGCTCTGGTACAGCGCTCCATCGACGCCGAGCTGCCCGATGAGCCAGAGGATGACGTCCTTGCCCGAGACATGGGGGCCAAGGGCGCCGCTCAGGTTGACCTTGATGGCGCCAGGTACGCGGAACCACGAGCGTCCAGTTGCCATGCCGGCCGCGATATCGGTCGAGCCCACGCCCGTCGAGAAGGCGCCGAGCGCTCCGTACGTGCAGGTGTGACTGTCGGCTCCGATGACAACGTCACCAGCCGTGACGAGTCCCTTTTCGGGCAAGAGGGCGTGCTCGACGCCCATGGCGCCCACATCGAAGAAGTTCTCCAGCTCGTGGGAGAGCGCGAAGTCGCGGCACAGCTTGCACTGCTCGGCGCTCTTGATGTCCTTGTTCGGGGTGAAATGGTCCAGGACCAGGCATACACGGTTGCGGTCGAACACGCGGTCGAGTCCGCGTTCGCGCATGATGCGGATGGCCATGGGGGCTGTGACGTCGTTGGCCAACGTGAGGTCGAGGTTCGCCTCGATGAGCTGCCCGGGTGTGACGTTCTCGAGCCCCGCATGGGCGGCGAGGATCTTCTGCGTCATGGTCATTCCCATAGTGCGCTCCTAACCGAATCGGTTTACCCTAAGTGTAGCGCACGAACAGCTTTGCAAATGGCTTGAAGCGGCTGGCTATGCTGAGTGTTTCGGTTTTGTGGTTATCGCTTAAAACGCATTGGCGTCAGGAGCGATGTGCTGCACGCTTTTGATGCGGCAGCCCCAATCGTCTCGGCACGGGGTTGTTCGCTTGTCCTCGTCTAGCATTTGAATGATTTTAAATTTGTGGCTGCGGAATCGCTCACAACCCCGTGCCGAGACGATCTGGGTGGTCGAGTGGGCATAACCACTGCTGCAGCAAAAGGGCTGGGTTTCGACAAACCCAGCCCTTCTACGTGCTATGCATAAGCTTCGTAGTTACCGAGCAGCCTCTTTCAGGACCTCGTAGATTTCGGCTGCTGTATTAAGCTGCATGACCTTGTCGGCAAGAGCGTCGGCATCTTCCTTCGTCCAGAGCGACACCTGTTTGCGGGTGGCCAGAACGCTCGTGGCTGACACGCTGTACTCGCCCAGCCCGAAGGAGATCCACAGCGGGATGAGCAGCGGGTCGGCAGCGGCTTCGCCGCACATGCCCACGAGAATGCCCGCCTTGTTGCCCTCTTCGATGACGCGCTTGATGCTGCGCAGCACCGCGGGGTTGTAGGTGGAGTACAGGTAGCGTACCTTCTCGTTGCCACGGTCAGCACACATCGTGTAACCGGTGAGGTCGTTCGTGCCGATGCTGAAGAAATCGGCTTCGGCGGCAAGCGCGTCGGCCATGATGGCGGCCGCCGGCGTCTCGACCATGATGCCCACCATGATGTCCGGGTTGTAGGCAATGCCCTCCTGATCGAATTCGATCATGTAGCGCTTCAGCAGGTCCTTCACGGCGGTGAGCTCGTCGACGCAGGTGACGAGCGGAACCATGATGCGGATATCACCGAACGCGCTTGCACGCGGCAGGGCGCGCAGCTGCGTGCGGTACAGGTCCTCGCGCGCGAGGCAATAGCGGATGGCGCGGAAGCCGAGGAACGGGTTCTCCTCGGGCTCCATGCCCAGGCTCGGAACGTCCTTATCGCCGCCGATGTCGAGCGTGCGGATGATGACCGGCTTGCCCTTGCAGATGAGCGCGGCTTTCTTGTAGGCCTCGAACTGCTCGTCCTCGGTGGGCACGGTGGGTTTGTCCATAAAGAGGAACTCGGTGCGGAACAGGCCGATGCCCTCGGCGTCTTTCTCCATGGCCTGGGTGGCGTCTTCGGGCTTGCCGATGTTGGCGAAGAGTTCGATGACAAGGCCGTCTGCCGTGACGGAGCGGCAGCCGACGAACTTGGCGAGTTCTGCCTTCTCGGCGGCGTAGGCTGCTTGGGCCTCGCGTGCTGCGGCAATGGCCGCCTCATCGGGCTCGACGGTCACGGTGCCGTTGGAGCCGTCGACGATGAGCAGGTCGCCGTCCTTCAACGACGTGCATGCTGCGGGCACGCTCAACACCGCGGGCAGCTCCATGGCGCGCGCGAGAATGGCGGAGTGACTCGTGAGGCCGCCGGTCTCGGTGACGACGCCGGCGATGACGCCCGGACGGATGCCGGCTGTCATCGACGGGGTGAGATCGTGCGTGACGATAATGGTGTCTTGCGGCAGTCCGCCGATGTCGACGGGACGCTTGTTCAGGAGTTCGGCGAGCACGCCGGTTTTCACGTCGCGCACATCGGTGGCGCGCTGCATGGTCAGCTCATCACCCGTCGCCTCGAACATAGAGGCGAACATTTCGCAAATCTGCACGAGCGCATCCTCGGCGCAGGTTCCTCCATCGATGAGCTTGGTCATCTCGCCCTGCATGAACGGGTCGGAGATCATCACTATGTGGCCGGTGAGAATCTCGGCTTCCTTTTCGCCCACCTGCTCGCGCATCGTGTCCGCCTGCGCGTTGGTGTAGGCGATATACCCCGAAATGGCAGCGTTCAAACGCTCGTTTTCAGCAGCCGTATCCTCGACGGTGCGGCTTGTGTACGACAGATCGGGTTCTTCGACAACGGTAACGCGCCCGATGCCGATGCCGGCGCTCGCGGCAGTACCTTTTAGTTCCATAGCGTTCTCCTTTCAGCTTGGGAACTCAATTGTTTGGAGAACTGGAGAGTCCCATTCTTGGTAAAAGTCAGCGAGAAGGGCTGCGGTGCCGGAGATTCGCTTGAAAGCCAAGCGCATTGGCCTTTGCGCCATGCGCGCAGGCTTGAAAGCGAAGATTGGGCACCGCAGCCCCTCGCAGCGTCGAGCAAGTTGCGCCGTTCGTCAGAACGGCGCAACGATTTGCACGTGAGCGAGGCTTGGAGCAGGAAGGCGGGGTGCCTGGGCGCCTCGCAGCGTCGGCTCGTTTCGCTGTTCATAGAACAGCGAAACTCGCTAGTCGCCCATTCCGGCGGCGATGAAGTCAACGACAGCCTTGCCGGCTTCGGCTTCCTGGGCACCTTCTGCGCGGATCTCGATTTCCTCGCCGCACTTGATGCCGGCGGCCATGATGGCCATCAGGGAGTTGCCCGGAATCTCGTTTCCGTTGCGGACGATGGTGACGGTAGCGTCATACTTGGCGACTTCGCCGACGAGCAAGCTCGCGGGACGCATGTGGAAGCCTTGCGGGTTTACGAGGGTGACTTTTTCAGAAAACATGATGGATCCTTTCCTGTTTCTTGCAAGGGGAGGACGACGTCCTCCCCGTTTAACCTATTGGAACCCGTGGCTTCATCCAACGACTAGACCGGTTCCCTAACCAAAGGGGTTGCGCCCCTCAAGTTTACCAAGTTTACGCTTCGGCAGCGACTTGCTCGGCCAGCTTCTCCTCGGCGGGAGTAACCGGCTTTTTCAGGATGCGCAGCATGAACGCGCCGACAACAGCGCCGACGACGAGGGCGACCAGGTACATCGGCCAATTGCCGACGACGGCGAACACGAAGATGCCGCCGTGGGGAGCCATGAGCGTGCAGCCGAAGGCCATGGAAATGGCACCGGCGACAGCCGAGCCGACGACGCAGGCCGGGATGACGCGCAGCGGGTCAGCTGCGGCATAAGGGATGGCACCCTCGGTGATGAACGACAGGCCCATGATGTAGTTGACTGGAGCGCTCTTGAGCTCTGTCTCGGTCCAGCGATCCTTGAAGAACGTGCAGGCAAGCGCGATTGCCAGCGGCGGAACCATGCCGCCGATCATGACGGCGGCCATCATGTCGTAGTTGCCGAGCTCGATCGAGGCGAGGCCGAACAGGTAGGCAGCCTTGTTGATAGGGCCGCCCATGTCGATGGCCATCATGCCGCCGAGCAGTAGTCCGAGCAGGATCTTCGCATTGCCAAGGCTGGTCAGGAACTGGCCGATGCCCACGTTGATGGCGATCATGATCGGGTTGACCGCGCACATGAACAGGCCGATGAACGCAAGGCCCACCAGCGGGAAGATGAGCATGGGCTTCATGCCGTCAAGCGCCTGCGGGATGTGCTCGCACACCTTCTCGAACCACAGCATGAAGTAGCCGCCTGCGAAGCCGGCAAGCAGAGCGCCCAGGAAGCCGGCGGAAACAGCCTGTCCGCCAGGTTCTGCGAACGTGCAGCCGGCAGCCGCCATGGCGCCGCCGACGAAGCCGACGAGCAGGCCGGGGCGGTCGGCGATGGAGCGGCCGATGTAGCCGGCGAGGATAGACAGCATGAAGCCGAAGCTCACGCCGCCGATGCCCTTGAACCAAGCGGCCACGGGCGTGTTGGAGCCGAAGTTGCCGTCCTGGGGGGCGCCCATGATGGTGTCGATCAAGAAGGCGAGCGCGATGAAAATGCCGCCCGCAACGACGAAGGGCAGCATGTGGCTGACGCCCTCCATCAGGTGCTTGTAGATCTGGCGGCCGAGGCTTTCGCCCTCAGCGGAATCGCTTGCGGATTCTGCTGCGCCACCGCTGTGGTGATAGACCGGGGCGTCGCCGGCCAGCGAGCGGTTGATGAGCTCCTCGGGCTTGTTGATGCCGTCGGCAACCTTCGTGATGACGACGCGCTTGCCATCGAAGCGGGCCATTTCCACGTTCTTGTCGGCAGCGACGATGATGCCGTCAGCAGCTTCGATCTCGGCCTTGGTAAGAACGTTCTTGGCGCCGCCCGAGCCGTTCGTCTCGGCCTTCAGGCGAATGCCCATCTTCTCGGCCTGCTGGACCAGGGCTTCGGCGGCCATGTAGGTATGGGCGATGCCGGTGGGGCAGGCGGTGACGGCCAGCACGCGGTAACGGTCGTCGTCGCCGGCAGCTGCTGCAGCGGCCGGGGCGGCAGCCGCAGCTTCGGCTGCAGGCTCGTCAGCGGTCTCCTCGGGGAACTTCTCGCGCTCCTTGTCGTCGATGAGCTTCAGGAACTCCTCGGCGGACGTGGCGCTCAACAGCTTGTTGCGCCAGTCGACGTCCATGAGCATGGTCATGAGGCGCGCCAGGACTTCCAGGTGCACTTCGCCGTCGCTCGGCGCGGCGATCATGAACAGGAGCTTGCTCGGCTGCCCGTCGGGTGCTTCGTAGTCCACTCCGTCTGGCACGGTGATGGCGGCCAGAGCTGGGCGGGCTACTGCGTCGGTCTTAGCATGGGGGATGGCCATGCCTTCGCCAATGGCCGTAGTGCCCTGCGCTTCGCGCGCAAGGATGGCCGAGCGATAGCCTTCGACATCGCTCAGATTGCCGGCGCCGTCGTGCAACGAGATGAGCTTTTCGATGGCATCGCTCTTCGATGCGAGCGCAACGCCCAGCTCAATTGCGTTCGGGGCTAGGAGGTCGGTAATTCTCATGGATTCTCCTTTCCAGGGATTACCTTCTGCCGCTTCAGGCGCTGCGGCCGCGCAGTTACTATGAATCAAGCTGCGAAAGCAACTGTTCCACCAACTCTGCGGGGGCTAGCCCCGGGGAAAACGCCGTGGCGCTACCGCAGGCCTGTGCCAGCTTGTAGGCACGGTCGTAGGCATCGGCGCCGCTCAAACCCGCCTCGCATGCGCGCAGGAAGCCCTCGACGAACCCGGCTACCACGCTGTCGCCCGCGCCGACGCTGTTGACCAGCGTGCCCTTGATGACGGGCGCCACCTGCAAGTTGCCCGTTGCATCCAAAAGGAGGCTGCCCAGCCCGCCGCGGCTGACGAGCACGTTTTCCGCACCCATGCCTTGAAGCTTGCGCGCGCCCTCGATGAGCGCGTCCAAATCCATGGGGTCGCAGTCGACGATGTCGGCCAGCTCCTCGTCGTTGGGCTTCACCAGGAAGGGTTTGTGGGGAAGCGATTGCAGGAGCACGTCCTCGGTGGCGTCCACGATAACGTGGGTGCCGCGTCCGTCGAGCGCCTCCATGATGCGGGCGTAGATGTCCTCCGGCGTGCCTTTGGGAATGCCGCCCGAAAGGATGACGAAATCATCGGGCTGGACTTTGTCCAGCATGCCGAAGAACTCTTGCAGAGACGCGTCGTCGATGGGCGCGCCGCTGGCGTTGACGGCGGTTTCCACGTCGTCATCGCTGCCTGCCGCCGTTCCCTTAAGCTTGGCGTTGACGCGCGTGTTGCCCTCGGGAAGATGCACGAAACCGGTTGCGATGCCGTCTGCTTGCAGGGCGGTTTCGAGGGCCGCTCCCGTCCAGCCGGCGATAAAACCCCAAGCAGTGCTCTTGCGGCCGAGGTTGCGCAGCACGTACGAGACGTTTACGCCCTTTCCACCGAAATAGAATTCCTGCGTGAGAGCCCTGTTGATTTTGCCGAGCGCAAGATCCTCGACCTGCATGACGCAATCAATGGCTGGGTTGAATGTGACGGTGTAGATCATGGTGCCGCCTTCCCGATTCGCGGAAATTACCGATTAATCATACGGACAAACAATTCAAATGTCTAATAGATTCTGGTCGAAGGCCGAACCAAGCGCCCCAGTACCCTAAAGATGATAATAAACGACGAAACGGGGAGTAGCTCGTGAGACAAGATATGTGGGCTGCAAATTTTTCTGCGCGGAAATCCGACAAAATGGTTATACTTATCAACCAATATGGACGCAGCGGATAAACATACCGTTTTCTTCCTCGGGGGCGAATGCGCCTCCGTTCCTTTGCGCTCTTTCCTCGGAAACGAGCTTCTCGGCCTGCTGCTTATCTAGGCGCGCCTGCGTCTAGCCGTTTCGCGGGTCCGCGCCTTATAAATCTTCAAACCGCTTTTGCCTCCACGAGGCCGGTTGCCGTTCAAGGTCGTGGAGAGCCGCATGAAAACGTCTTTGCCCGAACGGGGTCAACGCACGAGATGGCGCCGTCGGACGCGTTCCGCAAGGACGCCGGCAAATTGGTTCGGGAAAGACGTCGTCCCCAACAAGAACAGGAAGGTTGATACCGACATGAGAGAAATACGCATCAGCGACGTGACCATGCGCAGGGCTGCGGGCGTCAAGGAGATGTCCCTGTCGTTCAAGGAAAAGCTTGAAATGGCCAAGCTGCTCGACCACCTCGGCGTGTACGCCATCGAGGTGGAGGGGATCGCGAACCCCAAGGCCGACAGCCTGCGCATCAAATCGCTTGCCTCCCTGGTGCGCAACAGCGTGCTCGGCGTGCCCGTGAGCCTGGACGTCGAGAACATCGACCTGGTGTGGAACGCCCTCAAGGAAGCCGTGCATCCCCGCCTGATCGTGAAGGCGGCCGTGAGCCCCGCGCGCATGGAGTACGTCTACCGCAAGAAGGCCGACGCGATGCTCGAGGATATCGCGATGGCCATCACCGAATGCAGGAAGCGCGCTGACGAGGTGGATTTCATCGCCAACGACGCGACGCGTGCAGATGGCGCCTACCTGCGCCAGGTCATTGCCTGCGCCATCGAGGCCGGGGCGACGACCGTCACCGTCTGCGACGCTGCCGGTGCCATGCTGCCCGAGGAGTTCGCCGAGTTCATCCGTTCGCTGAAAGCCGACGTTCCCGCCCTGTCCGACGTGACGCTGAGCATTTCGTGCAACAATGCGCTGTACATGGCCGATGCGTGCGCCATCGCCGGCATCATCGAGGGCGTGGGCGAGGTGAAGGCGACCACCTACCCCATGGACGTGGTGTCGGTCGGTCATCTGAGCAAGATACTCGCCGACAAAGCCGACGCCTGCCAGGCGACGACTACCGTCCGCACCACCGAGCTCAAGCGCGCCATCGGCCAGGTGTCCTGGATCTGCGAGTCCGGGCGCTCCCAGTACTCGCCGTTCGAGACGGGCGTGCGCGAGGCCGACGAGACCATCGTCCTTACCGAGAACGATGATGCCGAAGCGGTGAAGCAATGCGTGGCCAAGCTGGGTTACGACTTGTCCCTCGAGGACCAGGCGGCCGTCTACGAGGCGTTCTTGCGCGTAGCCTCCAAGAAGGAAAGCGTCGGCAGCCGCGAGCTTGACGCCATCGTGGCTTCTGCCGCCCTGCAGGTGCCCGCGACCTATGTGCTGGAAAGCTACGTCATCAACTCGGGCAACCAGATCAAGGCGACCGCCAACGTCCGCATCCGCAAGGGCGAGGAGGCGCTCCAGGCCGTGTGCATGGGCGACGGCCCCATCGACGCGGCGCTTTTGGCCATCGAGCAAATCGCGGGACAGCACTACGAACTCGATGACTTCCAAGTCAACTCCGTCACGGAAGGCCAGGAGGCCATGGGCGAGACCGTGGTGAAGCTCATTTGGGAAGGAAAGGTGTATTCCGGCCGCGGCATCTCGACCGACATCATCGGCTCGAGCATCCGCGCATACATCAACGCGCTGAACAAGATCGTCTACGAGGAGCAGAACTAACCTGACACAGGGTCAGGCCCCCTGTCAGGTTTGCCGTTCGGCAGAACGGCGGAAGGAGTTGGCTATGAGACTTTCGTTTTCTACAAGGGGATGGGGCGACGTTCCCTGGGATGAGCTGGTCGCCACGGCTGCCGAGATGGGTTTTGCCGGCGTAGAGGTCTACGACGTGCTGGGCAACGACCGGTTCTTGGGCAAGGGTGGCCCGTTCGACAAGTACAACCTGCGCGCTTCCGTTCGCGATATGCGCAGCCGTAGCCTGCAGGTTCCCGTGTTCGACAGCCCGATCGACATCTCTGTGGATGGCGAGCAGGTACGCCTTGTGAAGCAGCTAGTGGACATTGCGGCCGATGCGGGCGCGGAATACGTGTGCGTGAAGGGCCAACATGGCGCCGAGGACACCGTACGCGCGGCGCTCGACGAGCTTCTGCCCTACGTTGAGGAGCGCGGCGTGGTGCTGCTGGTGGAGACGAGCGGCATTTACGGCGACACCGCGCGCCTGACCGAGCTTCTGGACGGCTACGCAAGCGATTACCTGGCTGCGCTGTGGGATGTGCACCACCCCTACCGCGACAACGGCGAAACCCCCAGCGCCACCATCAAGAACCTGGGCGCCTACGTCAAGCACGTGCACATGCGCGACTCCGACGACGATGGCACGTACAACCTCGTAGGCGAGGGGACCATGCCCATCGACGACGTCGTGCGCGCGCTGGCGTCCATCGACTATGACGGCTTCGTCTCGTTGGAATGGAAGCCCGAGTGGATGCCCGATTTGCCGGACATGGACATCATCCTGCCGCACTTCGTGAACTACATGGACCGCTTCGAGGACACGCGCGGCCGGCGCAAGCCCCTGTACCTGAACCACGACGGCACGGGCGAGTACATCTGGAAGAAGTACGACCTCATCGATTACACGTTCCCGCAGGTGCTCGACAAGATGGTCGAGGAAATCCCCGATCAGCTGGCATTCAAGTACACCACGTTGGACTACACGCGCACGTATGAGGAATTCCGCGACGACGTGGACACCTTCGCCCGCGCGCTCGTGTCCATGGGCGTGAAAGCCGGCAGCAAGGTGGCCATCTGGGCCACGAATGTCCCTGCGTGGTACATCACGTTCTGGGCGACGACCAAGATCGGCGCCGTGCTGGTCACGGTGAACACGGCCTACAAGATCCACGAGGCGGAATACTTGCTGCGCCAGAGCGACACGCATACGCTCGTCATGATCGACCGTGCGCTCGACTCAGACTATGCGGGCATCATCAACGAGCTGTGCCCTGAGATCGCCACCACCGAGCCGGGCAAGCCGCTGCATTGCAAGAAGCTGCCCTTCCTGCGCAACGTCATCACCGTGGGCTTCAGCATGCCCGGCTGCCTGACGCTCGACGAGGCGTTCGAACGGGCCGAATCGGTGCCGCTGGAGACGGTTCAGCGCATGGCCGACGCTGTACGCCCCGACGACGTGTGCAACATGCAGTACACGTCCGGAACCACGGGCTTCCCCAAGGGTGTCATGCTGACACATCGAAACGTGGTCAACGACGGCAAGTGCATCGGCGACCGCATGGGGCTTTCCACCGCCGACCGCATGATGATCCAGGTGCCCATGTTCCACTGTTTCGGCATGACGCTTTCGATGACCTCGTCGATGACACACGGGACCACGATGTGCCCCATGCCGTACTTCAATGCGAAAACCTCGCTGTCGTGCATCGATAACGAGAAAATCACCTGCTTCAACGGCGTGCCCACGATGTTCATCGCCATGTTCAACCATGCCGACTACAAAAAGACCGACTTCTCGCACATGCGCACGGGCATCATGGCCGGCGCCGGCTGCCCGCCCGACCTGATGAGAAAGGCGGCTCAGCCCGACGAGATGAACATGGG
>JAFRGA010000024.1 GCA_017434045.1 Eggerthellaceae bacterium | reverse complement strand
CGTGTTGTACAGGCTGCCGGCGTCGGCCATGGTCTTCCAGCGCAGCAGCGTCGGCGTGAAGGGCAGCACGTCCTCGCGGATGAGGTCGTCGCGTACGATGACGATGGCGAGGCCCGCGGGACCGACGTTCTTCTGCACGCCGCCGTACACGACGCCGAACTTGCTGACGTCCATGGGCTCGGAAAGGAACATCGAGGACACGTCGGAGACCAGCGGCACGTCGCCCGTCTCGGGCAGCTTGTGGTACGTGGTGCCGTAGATCGTCTCGTTCTGGCAGATGTAGAGGTAGTCCGCATCGGGGCTGACCTGGATGGCGTCGACGTCGGGCACGTAGCTGAACGTCTCATCCTCGCTGGATGCCAGGCAGGTGGCCTCGCCGTACATCTTGGCCTCCTTGAAGGCCTTCTTGGACCAGGAACCGGAGACGATGTAGTCGGCCTTGCCGCCTTCGGTCTTCATCAGGTTCATCGGAATGGCCGCGAACTGCGTGGTGGCGCCACCCTGCACGAACAGCACCTTGTAGTTCTCGGGGATGCCCAGAAGCTCGCGCAAGTCGGCCTCGGCCGTGTCGATGATCTTCTGGAAGGGCTTCGAGCGGTGGCTCATCTCCATGACGGACATGCCCGTGCCCTGGTAATCGAGCATTTCAGCAGCAGCCTGCTCGAGCACGGGCTCGGGCAGAACGGCGGGACCTGCAGAGAAGTTGTAAACTCTGGCCATAACAAAACTCCTTGTCGAAAAACATGCCTTCGTTTAAATAACTTGCCTATCTTAGCCCAACGGGCAAGTCGCAACAAGCATTTGTAACACTTGCAATTCGCACGGAAACAAATCCCTAAACTACAGTTAGTCACCGCTTCTCACTCGCTCCCCCTGTTTGGGTGGGCCGGAGGGGTGTTCACTTGTCCTCGCTTAACTTTTAATCAATAAAAGTTAGTAACTGCGGAATCGTTCACACCCCTCCGGCCTACCCAAACAGAGTGGACGAGCAGGCCGCTATCCAGCACGGCTAAAGCGCCGAAATGATAGCCTCCACGCTGCCTTTGGCGTCTCCCAGCAGCATGTCGGTATTGTCGTTGTAGAACAGCGGGTTCACCACGCCTGCGTAGCCGGCGTTGCCCATGGACCGCTTGAAGGCGATGACGTGGGCGGCCTCCCAGACCTTGAGCACCGGCATGCCGGCGATGGGGCTGCCCGGCTCGGTGAGCGCCGCAGGGTTGACCGTGTCGTTCGCACCGATGACGAGCACCTCGTCGACCTCGGCGAAATCGTCGTTGATCTCGTCCATCTCGAAGACAGCGTCATAGGGCACTTTCGCCTCTGCCAGGAGCACGTTCATGTGGCCGGGCATGCGGCCCGCCACCGGGTGGATGCCGAACTTCACGTCAACACCGCGCTCCTTCAGCTTGCGGGTGAGCTCGGCGACTGGAAACTGTGCCTGCGCAACAGCCATGCCATAACCCGGCGTGATGACGACAGTCTTAGCAGCTGCAAGCGCCGCAGCCGCTTCTTCGGCCGTAATCTCAGTGTGGGTGCCGTAGTCCTTCTGCTCGTCGCCGCTGCTCGAAGCGCCGTCGCCAAAGCCGCCGAGGATGACGCTCGCGAACGAGCGGTTCATGCCCTTGCACATGATGTAGCTGAGGTAGGCACCCGACGAGCCGACGAGCGAGCCCGTGATGATGAGCAGGTCGTTGCCGAGCGTGAAGCCGGCCATAGCCGCCGCCCAGCCAGAGTAGGAGTTGAGCATCGAGACAACGACTGGCATGTCGCCGCCGCCGATGGCCAGCACGAGATGCGCGCCGAGTACAAGCGAAACGACCGTGATGATGATGAGCGGCACAAGGCCCGCCTCGACTCCAGTCGTGTTGATGAGCCAGCCGATACAAACCAGGCACACGAGTACCATGCCTGCGTTGACGACTTTGCGCCCGGGAATCGTGAGCGGTTTTCCCGAAATCTTGGCAGAGAGCTTGAGGAACGCCACAATCGAGCCGGTGAAGGTGACAGCGCCTATGAAGACGGCAAGCCCCACCTCTCCCAGATGGTAGGCGTTCATGGCGCCTTCGAAGTAGCCGCCCGGCTCGGTGATGAACGAGTTGAAGCCGACGAGCACAGCAGCTAAGCCCACGAACTGGTGCAGCATAGCCACAAGCTGGGGCATTTCGGTCATCTGAACCTTGACGGCACGCCATACGCCGATGGCTGCGCCGATGGCGATGCCGACGACCATGAGGCCAGCCGTCTGAGCGGCGACTTCCGCTTTGCCCGCGAGCGTGACCACGATGACGGCGACCACTGCTAGCGCCATGCCGCAGATGCCGAAGAGGTTTCCGCGCTTGGCGGTTTTTTGCTGCGAGAGGCCCGCGAGCGCTAGGATGAACAGCAAACCGGCCAGAATATATGCCAGCATTTCGAATTGGGTGAACATCTCCAACATGCTACTCAGAGCTCCGCTCGAACATCTTGAGCATGCGGTCCGTAACCAGGAAGCCGCCGAAAATGTTGATGGAGGCAATGGTCATAGCCACGAAAGCCAATGCCACCACCACCGGGTTGTCGAAGTTGACGATCTGCAGCAGCGCGCCCACGATGATGATGCCCGAGATCGCGTTCGTCTCGGACATGAGCGGCGTGTGCAGCGAATGGGTCACGTTCGTGATCACGTAGAAGCCCACGACGCAGGCGAGCATGAACACGATGAAGTGGTTCGCCATCGCAGGCGGTGCGCCCACAATGAGGGCCACAGCCAAGATTCCGACGAGCACCTTCCACCAGTGTTTCTGGAAAGCCGACTTCTCGGGTTCCTGTTCGGGCTCGGCGGCTTCGGCGGCTGCAGGAGCCGCAGGCGCTGCAGACACCTTAACGGGCGGAGGCGGCCACATGATGTCGCCGTCGAGGGTGACGGCCACACCGCGCTGCACCTCGTCGTCCATGTCGAGGGCGAGCACGCCGTCCTTAGCCGGCGTGGCAAGCTTCAAGAAGTTCACAATGTTCTGGCCGAAGAGCTGGCTGGCCTGGCCTGGCATGCGGCTGGGCAGGTCGGTGTAGCCTAAGACCTTCACGCCGTTTTCGGTCACGATGACCTCGCCGGGCTTCGACAGCTCGCAGTTGCCGCCGAGCGGAGACGCGCCCATGTCGACGACGATCGAGCCGGGCTTCATGCCCGCGACTGCTTCAGCCGTTATGAGCAACGGGGCCGGACGACCCGGCACCGCGGCTGTCGTGATCACGATGTCGTTGGCCGCCGCCTGCTCGGTGTAGACTGCCAGCGTGAGCTTCTGCTGCTCCTCGTCGAGAGCTTTCGCGTAGCCGTCAGAGGACTGCTGCTTCACCGGTATCTCGACGAAGGTGCCGCCGAGCGACTCGACCTGGTCTGCCACCTCGGGGCGCACGTCGGTCGCCGAGACCTGCGCGCCCATCGAGCCCGCCGTGCCGATGGCCGCGAGGCCCGCGACGCCCACGCCGATGACGTAGACCTTTGCCGGCTGCGTCTTGCCTGCTGCGGTGACCTGGCCGGTAAACGTGCGGCCGAACTCGTTGGCCGCCTCGATGACCGCGCGGTAGCCCGCCACGTTCATCATCGACGAGCGCACGTCGAGCGCCTGCGCGCGCGATATGCGCGGCACCGCGTCCATCGCGAGCGCCGTGATGCCCATGTCATGGAACTTGTTGATGAGCTCGTCATTCCCCCAGGGGCTCAGCCGTGCGATGAGCACGGCTCCCCGTTTCATGAGGGCAAGCTCTGCGTCGGTGGGCGTATCGAGGCACGTCACGATATCAGAGCCCCACACCTCTTCCTTCGACACAATCGAGGCGCCTACCGCCTCGTACGCATCGTCGAAATAGCTGGCAGAAACGCCCGCCCCCGACTCGATGCACACGTCGTAGCCGAGCTTCATGAGTTTGCCCACAGTGTCTGGCGAAGCCGACACGAGCGTTTGAGCCTCATAAGGCTCTTTGGGTATGCCAATTCGCATGCTGCCTCCTATCGAATTGACCATAACGGGCGGCGAAGAGTGCTTCATGTTTTTCGACAAGCATACGCAGCTATGCGCATCGCGTACTTTGCCGAATCAAACGAGACGCATTCAAGAGACAATCCTATAAAACCGCCTATGAACTTGCAATCGTCTATCTGGTTACAATGAGGCAAAGGGGCGGCCCCCTTGCCTCATTTCCTATGTGACAAGAAAACGGCCCGCCGTTCGGCGGGCCGTAAACATGCTTGTTGCTCTTGGGGTTATTCGCCCAGCGCGTAGCGGACGAAGTCGACGACCTTGATGGAGCCGCCGAGCTCCTTGGCGACCTTGTCGGTGTAGGTCTGGATGGTCAGGTCGCCATCCTTGACGAAGGCCTGCTCGGTGTGGCAGTTCTCGGCGTAGAACTTCTCCAGGCGACCCTGGGCGATCTACTCCTGGATGTTCTCGGGCTTGCCGGATGCAGCAGCCTGCGCCTTGTAAATCTCCATCTCCTTGGCGACGACGTCAGCCGGGACAGCGTCGCGGTTCGGGGCAACGGGGCTCATGGCTGCAACCTGCATGGCAACGTCGCGGCCGTAAGCCACGAACGCGTCGGAGGTCGGATCGATGCCCTCGACGTCGAAGGACATGAGGACGCCGATCTTGCCGCCCATGTGGATGTAAGAGCACACGCCGGCAGCCTCGGCGAAGGCCACGCGTGCGAGCTGCGTGTTCTCGCCCATGACGTGCACGCAGTCGGTGATGATCTCGTTGACCTCGGCGTCGGCCTTCAGAGCTTCGACGTCGGCGATCTTCTTGTCGAGGGCGATCTTCGTGATCTTCTCGGCATAGCCCTTGAACTTCTCGTTCATGCCCACGAAGTCGGTCTCGCAGTTGAGCTCGAAGACGGCGCCGGACTTGCCGTCTTCGGCCACGAGCGCCATGATGGTGCCCTCGTTGGTGGCACGGCCGGCCTTCTTGGCGACCTTGGCGACGCCCCACTCGCGCAGGAGGTCGACAGCCTTGTCCATATCACCCTCAGCCTCGGTGAGGGCCTTCTTGCACTCCATCATGCCCGCGCCGGTCATGTCGCGAAGTTCTTTGACCTGAGATGCGGAAATTCCCATAACGATTAACCTTTCTATAGTGTTGTACGTTATTCAGCGGCAGAAGCCTCGGCGGCTTCCTCAGCTGCAGCTTCCTCAACGGCCGGAGCAGCCTCGGCGGCCATCTCGTCAGCGCTCACAGGCACGCCGATGCCGACCATGACGGCGTCGGCGATGAAATCGGCGAGCAGGCGGACCGAGCGGATGGCGTCGTCGTTGGCCGGAATGCCGTATTCGACGTCGTCGGGGTCGCAGTTGGTGTCCAGGGTGCCGACCACGGGGATGTTGAGGCGCTTGGCCTCCTTGATGGCGATTTCCTCGCGGTTGGTGTCGATGACGAAGATCGCATCGGGCGTGCGGCGCATGTTGCGGATACCGTTGAGGTTGACCTGCAGCTTGCCGAGCTCCTTGCGCAGCAGGATCTGCTCCTTCTTGGGCAGCATCTCCATACGGCCATCGGTCTCCATGGCCTCGAGCTCTTCCATGCGGTTGACGCGACCGCGGATGGTCACGAAGTTGGTCATCATGCCGCCGAGCCAACGGGCGTTGACGTAAGGCATGCCGCAGCGGTTGGCAGCGTCAGCGATAGGCTCCTGAGCCTGCTTCTTCGTGCCGACGAAGAGGACGGTGCCACCGTTCTTGGCAAGGTTGCTGATGAAGGTGTAGGCCTGGTCCATGCCGATGAGGGTCTGCTTGAGGTCCAGGATGTAGATGTCGCCACGGCTGCCGAAGATGTAAGGCTTCATCTTGGGGTTCCAGCGACGGGTTTGATGCCCGAAATGCGCACCGGCATCGAGCAACGTTTGGATGCTGACTTTCGTCATTCTTCACTCCATTCGTTAGTCCTCTGCCTACGGTCGTCCTCGGGTCCGCAACCTTTTCCGGTGGCCACTGGCGGTCCCTCGTCACGCAGGCATGTGTGATTAGAAACTCGGCTAGTATACACGAACGCAGCGGAAATTGTTGAGTATTTCACAGTGAGCACACGTTGCAGCAAAACCGCCACGGTTGAAGATGCTGCTTCCCGGTTCTATGCCCTCAGCAGCATCTCCCCGTCGATGGATGCAATACTCGCTGAACGTCTAGCGCACGGCACGCCAGCCCATCCTATACGCTTCTCAGTTTACAGATATGCGCCGCAGAAACTGTCGATGACATCGAGTAAATCCTCCGGCAACCTTCTGCGCGCCTCCGTGGCGATGGCGGCTGGGATGCCGTAACGAGCCTGCGCGATTCCCCCGGTGATGGCGGCGATGGTGTCGCTGTCACCGCCGATTGAGACCGCCCTGCGTATGGCGTCTTCGAAGCTGTCGCTTTCGAGGAACGCCACGATGGCCTGGGGCACACTCCCCTGGCAGCTCACATCGAACGTGTAGCCCGCGCGAATATCGTCAAGCGAGAAGCCGAGATCGTACCCGTGGGTTTCCTGGACGTACTGGCGTATTTCGGCGTTATCGTATCCCATGCGGGCCAGGTAGATGCAGGCAGCCGCAGCTTGGGCGCCTTTGATACCTTCGGGATGGTTATGCGTCACCTCTGCCGTCGCGCAAGCGAGCAGCTCCGCCCGCTCGACGCTGCCGGCAACCCAGCCGACGGGCGAGACGCGCATCGCCGACCCATTGCCCCAACTGTTGTAAGGCCTGGGAACGAGGTCCCTCAGCCAGCCGTTGAACTTGCCACCGTACCCGGCATGGGGATAACGCCTTCCGAACCCCTGCATCGAGACGACGGTCTTCCTCACAATGGCGGCTCTCGGCAGCAAGGCAATGCGCCCCATGCCGCCAGCGTGCCTCACATCCCCCAAAGCGCTCAACAGCGCATGTGCGACGGCTATCGTCATCACCGAGTCGTCGGTGAAGCTCGATTCGTCCGAGAACAGGGGGAACTCCGTTGTCTTGATGTTATCCCACTCATAAACGCTGCCGACTATATCCCCCACCACGGCTCCGAGCATGGGCGGGCATCCTTCGCTTTCCAAGGGCTTCTCGAGCAGGGCCAGCGCGTCAGCATATTTGGCAGCGCGCCTCAATGCGCGTTCGTCGATGTCGTCTTCTCCAAGGCGGTTCAAGTCGGCGTTGTGGCGCAGGTCCGCCCGCTTCACTTTTTTTGCAAGCGGGTTCGAGCATATGCGGCCCACATAATCCATATAGGGCTCTTGAGGGTCATGCGTCAGGAGGTTCAGCGCCGCCATCACATCCTCGGGCATGCCCGCTTGGCGCAAGTCCGACTCCATCAAATCGGTATCCTCCATCACGTCGTGCAACAACGCGACGCAAACGGCGCGCTCGTCTTCGCCCATCTCCTCGGCAAGATGGAACGGGTGGAGCACATAGGGCATCCCCGATTTGTCCAGCTGGCTGCGATGCGCATCGCAGCAGATCGCAAGGGCCTTTTTCGTAAGCGGTGTGTACAGCATGGTGACCTCGTTTCCTCGCGTCGTCTCTCAGGGGCGCTGCGCGTTCCACCGGTTTTGGAAATGGCAAACGCCCGATACTCTTGTGATGCTCTTGAAAGCATGATAGCGCCCAGCTTCAAACCGTGGTCAACTGCCAAGCGACAACGCCGTCTTCCATTGAATGGCGAGGCGATGGACCATCAGCGACCAGGGAACTGCATCGTTCTCTCGTGATAGAATACCCATTCAGATTGGAAACCATCCACGGATGCCGCAAGGACCGAACATCCCCAACGCAAGAAGATGCCCCTATGATCGTGAACTTCAACAACGTCGAATTCGACAAGGCGTTTGGAACGTCAAAGCAGCTCCCCGCCTCGACGCTGCCGGAAGTGGCGTTTGCCGGCCGCTCGAATGTCGGCAAATCCTCGCTCCTCAACAAGCTGGTCAACCGCAAGAACCTTGCGCACGTGTCCCAAAAGCCCGGGAAAACCGCCACGATAAACTTCTTCCAAGCAGGAGACGCCTTCCTGGTGGACTTGCCGGGTTACGGTTACGCGCAGGTTTCCAAATCCGAGCGAGAACGCTGGGCCGAGCTCATCGAGGGGTATTTCAACCAGGAGCGCAACTTCGCCCTCGTGTGTTCGCTCATCGACGTGCGCCATCCTGCAAGCGCGCTCGACGAGAACATGGTGGGCTTCCTCAAGGAGGCGGAGCTTCCCTTCCTCATCGTGCTCACCAAAGGCGACAAGCTCTCCAAGTCGAAATGCAACCAGCAACGGGCTGCCCTCAAACGCCAGCTGCAGCTGGACGACAAGACCCCCATGATCGTGACGTCTTCCCTCAAAGGCGACGGGATGGCCGAGCTGCGCAACACGATAGAGTCGTACGTCGGCGCCTTCAACGCCTAACACGAAAACGCTGGATTACAAGGCAAAACCTTCGTCAACGAGACGGTTCTCGCCATCTGCCGCAGCCGTGGCCAATTCGTCGCATCGCTCGTTCTCGGGATGTCCCGCATGTCCGCGCACCCAGTGATAGCTGACTTCATGCGGGCCAACCGCCGCGATGAGACGCTTCCAAAGGTCAACGTTCTTCACGGGCTGCTTCTGCGCGTTCTTCCACCCGCGCCGCAGCCACCCGGAGATCCAGTCGTCCGTGAAGGCTTTCACCACATACTGCGAGTCGGAGTAGAAATCGACCTTGCAGGGGCCTTTGAGCGCCTCGAATCCGGCAATTGCGCCCATCAGCTCCATGCGGTTGTTGGTCGTGTTCACGAATCCTTGCGAAATCTCCCGCTCATGCGCGATTCCCTGAGCATCGATATAGCGAAGCACAGTTCCATATCCTCCAGGCCCGGGATTTCCCCTCGAGGAGCCGTCAGAATATATTTCCACATGCTTGGGCAACGGGCGTGTTTCACTCATGATTTCTTCGCGTCAGCTGTATGGATGGCAGGCTGTTCACCACCGGATGGTTAACCGGAATAGCGGACGAAAATCATACCGGACTGGACAGGGCCGATGATTACGCCTACGCCATACGTCGCTGCGTGAATCATTTGGCCATTGCCGATGTAGACGCTCGTATGGCCCGAGTTCACAGCAATATCGCCAGGCTGCGGATTGGCAACCCGAGGCCACCCCATGAACGTATACGTGGTGCCGAGACGGATATGGGAACCTGACAGGCAGTAGCTCACCAGACCCGAGCAATCGTATCCTCCAGGCCCGACACCTCCCCATACGTAAGGAGCACCGATGCAGGCATACGCACGGCTCACGGTGTCGGAACCACCTTCGTATGCGGGCTCCTCAGTTTTTTGCTCCTTAGGCTCATCGTTGCCATTCGACTCATTCGAGTCATCTTCTTCGTCTTCGTTCTCGTTTTCAGAGGCGCTTTCGTCCGAGTTCTCCTCGTCTTCGTCGTCCCCGTCGTTCTCGTCTGCGCCCTCGTCGTTCTCGTTCTCGCCTTCGTCGTCAGCTTCGTCTTCGTCTTCGTCTTCTTCGTCACTATCCTGAGAAGACTCCTCATCGGCCGCCTGGGCAGCGCGCTCTGCTTCTTCAGCCTCAGCCTGCGCCTGCGCAGCAGCAAGAACGGCAGCTGCACGTGCAGCTTCCTCGGCTTCGCGAGCTTTTCGCTCTTCCTCGAGGAGCGCAGCGGCTTCCGCGCTCAGGCTGTCGTACGTAGCCTGCATCTCCGCTACGGTTGCTTCGGCTTGACGAGCTGCCTCTTTGGCCTCATCGGATTTCTTGGCGGCAATTTCAGCCTGTTCATCCAATATCACGGCCTGTTCTTCGGCCTCGGTTTTCAAGTTTTTCTGAGTTTCAACCATCTGAGCGTCACTCTGATTCACCCGATTGGCCATATCGAGACTAGTGGCGAACTCTTCAAACGTGCGTGCGCCCAGCACCATTTCCAGGAACGTAACACCGCCGGAACGATACGTTTCGCGAGCACGCTCGTTCAAGCGACCCTGCACTTCCGTCAGCTCCTTGCTGATTTCGCCAATGCGCGCTTCGGCCTTATCGCGCTTCTTCTCCGCTTTTTCCTGGGCCATGACAGCCTCGCCGTATTCTGCGGAAAGACGATCGAGCGATTCCTGCATCGCCGTGAGGTTTGCGAGCGCTTCCTCCGCTTCGGCTTGCTTTTCGGCAGCGGTCACTGCATGGGCCGAGGGCACTAGGCAACACAGTGCCAGCCCAAGGGATACCAGGATAGCGCCAATGATGAGAGATGAGCGTTGGAAGAGCTTGGAATAGCCCTGCGTCGTATGCTGCATCGTTTAACCTCCATTTGCATAGCGTTTCGCATGATAAAGAGGTTACCACATATAGGTGAAAAGATGCTAATCCTGTAACCTGGCATCCATAAAATACAACGTCAGAGCCACACGACAATCTTTGAAACTTCACAGTTTCAATTTTGCATACAAAATGTTGTGTCTTATGAGAACACTACTACAAGAAGCCAAGCTGCCGGATCGCAGATCCGGCAGCTTGTAATGAGGCAAGATGTTAATGGGGCACTATGGAGCGAGCGCTAGGGGCGCACAAATATCATCCCTGATTGGACGGGGCCAGTAATGACGCCCGTGCTCTCATCCGAAGCATGGATCATCTGGCCATTGCCGATGTAGATGCCGGTATGCCCCTCGTTCACGGCGATGTCGCCAGGCTGAGGATCGCTAACCTGATTGTAATCCTCCATGAACGACGTCGTGTTGCCAATTCGCTCGGTAGTGCCGGTGATTGCATAACCCACCAAGCCAGAGCAGTCAAAAGTTCCATCTTCGCCAGTGCCGCCGTAACGGTACGAACTGCCAAGCATAGAGGCAGCACGATCGACGATCGCATTTCCAGTCGATGACGAATACTCAGCAGCCGAGCTGTAGACCTGACCCGTCTCGGAATCGGTTACAGTTCCATCATCGTTCTGAATTCCGCCCGTCATCTCAGCATCATCGCCGCCTTCCATTTCGGCGGCGCCGCCTTCCATTTCGGCGGCTTCAGCGGCAGCAGCCTCGGCTGCGGCTGCCTCAGCCGCAGCGGCGGCGGCAGCTTCAGCAGCAGCCTGCTCAGCGGCAATCCGCTCTTCCTCATACAATCTCGCAGCTTCGGCGCTGAGGCTGTTATAGGTCTCTTCCATTTGGACGACGAGCTTCTGAGACTTCTGATACGCTTCGCCCGCCTTCTTGGCCTTATCATCGGCGATGGCTGTCTGCTTAGCGTATTCTTCTTTCTGCTTTTCCGCCTCTTCCCTGTACTTGCGTTGATCGCTGACCATCTTGGCGTCGCTTTCGTTCACGCGGTTCAAGACGGCCAGGTTCTGAGTGAACTCATCGAAAGTAGCAGCACCGAACAGCAGGTCAACAAATGATGCGGAACCGTGGCGGTACATATCGCGGGCGCGTTCGCCAAGACGTGATTGAATCGACGCGATTTCCTTGGTGATCTCGTCAATGCGGGCTTGGGCGGCATCGCGCAGGGTCACTGCATCCTGATACTCGGCGAGTGACTGATAATACTCTGAAGAAGTCTGTTGAAGCGTCTCTTGCATTGAGTGAAGCTGTTTAAGGGCTTCCTCAGCTTCGGCTTCCTTCTCTGCAGCAGTAACCGCATAAGCGGGTGAGGCGAACATGGCCATCGCCATTAGAGCGGCGACGAAAGCCGCAATGATTCCGCACGACGTCATCTTAAAAGAACGTTCCATGAGAATATCCTTTTTCCCTTCGTGGTGATAATGGAACATAGACTACCATGCAATTGTGGAGAAAAAATTGCATTCATCCACGTCACGGGCCTGAATATGCAGTCTGCGGGCCGCTTATCTGCCTTTATGTTGAATACGTTGGTTTCTGGTTACAAACACGTAAGAACGGCAATCGCAAACGCCGAGAGAAACGTTCTCCCGGCGTTTGCGCCCTTGTTTATTAGAAGAAATCGTACCGGGGCGGAAGCTCTTCCACAGCATGATCGCCGCAGGGGTCGAGCTCGCCGAGCGTCTCGAAGCTGTGGTTCCAGCTGAAGAACATCCCCTTATCGAAAGCGAGCTTTTCGCAAATGTCCTCGCACCCCTTCGGAACAACCGGATGCATGAGCAAAGCGCAAATCCAAAGCAGGTAAGCCGCATCGGCAAGCACCTGGCGCCGTGCGCCCTCATCGCCGGCAGACTCCGCCGCAGAGATGCCGTCTGCCCAAGCCTTGTTCGCGTAGCGGATGAACTCGTCCATCAGCGACATGATCGAATGCAGCTCGGCCTTCTTCATCGTGCGATCGTAGCTGGCAAGGACCTCATGGACGCGGGCGACAACTTGAGGCGTCGGCTCATCCAGGGGGATTCTGCACTCGAAATTGCGCTTCGCCTCGTATAGCACGCTTCGAGCCAACCTGTTGAACACGTTGGAGAGCAGCTTCGATTCCTTCAAAGCAGGATCGGCTATCCGAGTGTCATTTCTTACATTCTCATCGGGGTCGAACGCCTTGGGCTTGAAGCCCACTGACTTCTGGTCGAGCCCAAGCGCAAGGAAATGCGACCTCAATTGGTCGACGGTGTAGTGCTGCAACAGCTCATCTGCCGTGGGGGGCTTCACCGAACCCGATGACGATGCCTTCTTGTTTCCCAAAAGCACATGGTAGTTTGCGATGAGCCTCGTCTGCTTGAGGGGGTGCTCCGTCGCCTCGTGGAAGAAGATATCTCCTGGGCGCAACGCCTCCCACAGCGCCGGCTGCACTACCCCGTAGAAGTAGAGGTTATCCTGCCCGATGAACTGATATACCTCCGCATCGTCCGCACACCAGAAATCACGCCAGCTCCCCTCGGGAAGCCCGAGGGCATCGTTTGCCGCCATGGTAAACGAAATGGGAGCCCACAGGCTCTCCGGCCAGCACCATACGGTCAAACCCTCGACGCCGTCGATAACGGGAGCCTTCACGCCCCAATCGATGTTTCCGGTGATGCGGAACGGGACGAGCGCCTTTCCCGTGCGGAAACGCAACCCGGCGCGGCGCAACACGTCGCGCGCCAGATCGCGGTCGTCAATCGTGTCGAATTCCACCTCGAACGATGCCTTGCCCTTCTCGGGTTCGCGTACGGTGTGGGCGGGAAGCTGGGCCGCCACCTCGTCGAACAGGCCCCGCTCGTCGTTCTTCACGTAAATGATGGGCGCACCGAGGAACTCTGCGCAGGTCTGCGGCACAATTGAGCGGATATCGGGATCATCCTGAAGGCCCTCAACATGCTCGATGAGAAACTCTCTGAAAGCCGGCAAATCGAAGTACCAGTTGTCGACCGGCCGCATTTCCGGTACCGTCCCCGTCACCGTCGACTTCGGCGCGATGAGGTCTTCGGGCGCATAGCTATGCCCTAACGAGCACTCGTCCGCGTACCCTTGATCCGACTTGCATCCCTGCACCGGACAGCGACCCTGCACCTGACGGCCGTTGAGATAAATACCTGCTTCCGCGTCGTAGAACTGCATCGTGGAACGCTTATGCAAATAGCCGTTCTCGTGCAAGCGGCGAATGAGGTTCTCGGAGACCAGTTGTTGGCACTCACCGGCATGGCCTATACCAGATCCCTCGTAAATCGAAAGCGAGATGTCGTACGCGTCGAGTGTCGCCTTTTGCGCATCGTGGTTCCGCTGCACGTACTCGGCGATGGTGCCGTCGAACTCGCCTGCCTCCACGAGCTTTCGATACCCTTCGTCGATAGGCGAACCGAAGCAGTCGGTTCCGCTGATGAAGCGGACGTTCTCGGCGCCGATGCGATCGCGCAGAAACCGAGCGTAACAATCGGCGGGAACGAACACGCCGGCGATATGGCCGAAATGCAGCGGCTTGTTTCCGTACGGCATGCCTGCTGTCACCACAGCGCGCGCCGGCCATTCCTGGCGCTCGAACGATTGCGTTGACATGTTGAATCCCCCTTGGCTAGTGCAGGTTGCTACCCTGTTCAGCTTTTTCGAGCAGAGTGATCAGTTCTCGTGTTGCGGAACGGTCCTCGCCCAACAGATATGCGAGCTCACTTAAATCATAGTTCGTCATGCTCAAGTTGACCGTCGTGTAATCGGCTATGCCTGCAAGCTCTGCGGCCTTCTTGATGGCATCTTCTCGCGTGCCTATCGCATCCGCAAGCCCGTTGTCGATTGAATCCACGCCCGTAAACACCAGGCCAGTCGCCAGTTTACGTACTTTGGCAACGTCCATGTGGCGACCTTCGGCTACGTTCTCGATGAACATGTCGTTAATCTGGTCGATCATTCTTTTGTAATAAGCCCTTTCCTCGTCGGAGAGGGGACGATAACCGTAAGAAGAATCCTTGCTATCGGCGGAGGTGATGGTCTCCATCCTTATGCCGAGCTTCTCCATCAGGCCCGACAGGTCCGTGACCTCCATCGCAGTGCCGATAGACCCGATCTCGGTTGACTTGGCGACGTAGATGTAATCGGCCTGAGCTGAGATCTCGTATGCGGCAGACGCGTTGATGGAGGCGCTCGAGATCACGACGGGCTTTTCGAACTGGCGCAAGTACTCCGCCATCTCCTCACCCGCAGTTGCGGTTCCTCCACCCGAGTTAACGCGAATGACGAGCGCTTTCACATGTTCGTCGTCTTGCGCTTGATCGAGGAGCTCCTTGAACCCTTCGGGGCTGCAGGCGCTGCCGTCGTATTGAATGGTTCCATCGAGCTCAAGTATGGCCACGGCGTCTTCGTTCAAATCGGAAAGGCCCTTGCCTCCCAGGGTCGATATGGACGACATGGAATCGTTGCAAGCCTTGACGCTGAACGCCATGAAGGCGAACAGGCATACAATCGCCACTATTGCGACAATCCATCCGCGGCCGCTCTTCTGCTGCACTCCGGTTGCGCTGAATTGCTTCGCCGAAGCATAGGGTGATCCCGACGGCCCACCGACCGGTGTACCCGCAGGCGTACGGAACGCCTGGGGAGCAGCCTGAACCCGAGCCGATGGCTCGGGCCGCGCTGGAGACGGCTGCGGCGTCGACTGAGCTGCAGGCTGCGGCTGGGCTGCCGCCGGCTGTGCTGCAGGCTGCGGCTGCGGCTGCGCTGAGGCTTGAGCCTGAGCTGCCGTCGGCCGTGCTGACGTTTGTGGCTGAGCGGCCGTCGGCTGCGGCTGCGGCTGTGCTGCAGGCTGCGGGGCTGGCTGCGGCTGCGCTGACGTTTGAACCTGTTCGGCTCCGCCCTGCTGCTCCTGGGACGGCACTTGCAATTCACGCTGCGAATCCGCTGGCTGTGTCTGAGGCAGCGGATCAGCGGACTGCGAGATTGATTGCGGAACGGGCGGCATCTGATGGTTCCAATAATCTTCGCTCGATGTCATCGGTATCACTTCTTCACGTTAGTCTGAGAGGGGTTCGTCAGACATGGTCGCGTATATGACGGCCTTTATCGCGTGCATGCGGTTTTCGGCCTCGTCGAACACGCGCGACTGCTCCGACTCGAAGACTTCGTTCGTCACTTCCATCTCGTTGATTCCGAACTGTTCGGCAATCCTCGCCCCTATGACCGTGTTCGTGTCATGGAAGGAGGGCAGGCAGTGCAGGAAAATCGCATCGGGGCCGGCAAGCTCCATGACCCGGGCGTTCACCTGATAAGGAGAAAGCGAGGCGATGCGCTGCTCCCAAACTTCATCGGGCTCGCCCATCGACACCCACACATCGGTGTAGATGGCATCTGCTCCCGCACAGCCTTTCTCCACGTCGTCGGTCACAACCACGGTTGAACCGTTTTCGGCCGCTATTTTCGTACAGGTTTCAATAAGCCAAGCTTCCGGCTGGTTTTCCGCTGGCCCGCAAGCGACGAAGTTGATGCCGAGCTTGGCGCAGACGACCATAAGCGAGTTGGCCACGTTGTTACGTGCATCGCCCATGAAGACGAGGGTCCGCCCACGCAGGTCCATGCCGAAGTTCTCCTGCATCGTCATGATGTCGGCAATCATTTGGGTTGGATGCCACTCGTTCGTGAGGCCGTTCCAAACCGGGCAGTCTGCATACTCGGCAAGCTCCTCGACAATGCTCTGGGCGAAACCGCGGTACTCGATGCCATCGTAGAAACGCGACAGGACGCGCGCGGTATCGGCGATTGACTCCTTCTTCGACACCTGCGAGCTAGCCGGGTCAAGGAACGTCACGCCCATGCCCAAGTCGTAACCGGCAACTTCGAACGAGCAGCGCGTACGCGTCGAGGTCTTCTCGAAAAGAAGCACGATATTGCGCCCCTCGAAGAAGCGATGAGGCACACCCTCGTGCTTAAGCTTCTTGAGCTGATGAGACAAATCGAGCAAGTGGAGAATCTCTTCCGTTGTGAAATCGAGCAACTTGAGTAAGTCGCGGCCTTTCAAACTTGCCATCCTGGTACCTTTCGCTTCGCTTTGACAAGGGCAATAACAAAACGAACCGCCATGACGGTGGTTCGTCCGAAAAGCTTGCTGGCGCCCCCAGTAGGACTCTAACCTACGACCCGCTGCTTAGAAGGCAGCTGCTCTATACAACTGAGCTATGGGGGCACGCAATTAGTGTATGATACCACTTCATTCGCTGAATATGAGCAGCACCATCATGCCTCCCCATAGTACACGCGTTGCAGTTCACGGAGGTTCGCACGTCTCGCATAATACCAGGTGAAAAATGCATAGCGGCTTGTCCTCGTAGTTTTGAATAATTAAGCTTGTGCCTGTGGAATCTGCGATGTCGCGCTCTCGTCTGGGATTATGCTTTGGAATCCCACTGACACAATGAGCTGTAACGTACACGCAGTTGCTGTACGCACCGTCTTCTCGATCGTTCGCCCTTGTCGAAGGCGGCAGGGTATCGCTCGATGTCAGGAATTATACAGGGGCGAAATTCGATTTCTCCTGCTCTCTACGAGAGCAAGCCCTAGCTCGTTCCCGAACGCTCGAACCGTCTCAGCAAACTTGCTATTACGGCTAGGCCAGGCCAGGAAGTGGATTTCTCAGCTCCTCGGGCTTAAGCTCGCTCTACCCTGCTGTCCACGATAAGGATTTTTGAAATGCAGGCAATTGCGTTAAAGGACCAAGCACTTTGACCCCTGCGAACTCTCTGACAATATTTTTCGGTTCGGTACGATTTTGGGGAAATCGGACGGTCCGATGACAAAAATTTTCGGTTCGGTACGATTCTCTCCATCCAGTTCGACATTTCAGGTTTTTCGCTCGGCAATAATCCAGTTCACAGAGTCACACTTTTGACCTCTCCCTTCAAGGTTTGCGCACAATCGCACCGAACCGAAAATTTTTGTCACCAAAGTCGACGAATAGACCTGAATCGCACCGAACCGAATTTTTGCCACCTGCTCTCGGAACGACACTCATGACATCGACCTAACCATGTAGCGGCCTTCGCGCCACAGACCTGCCCTTCGAAGCGGCCTTCGCGCCGCAGACCTACCCTTCGAAAGGCTTTTGTGGAGTTGCCTAGCCCCTCAAAGGGCGGGCTGACGAGGTAAAAGTGCTTCCAAGGATGGGCTGATGTCGCAAAACGGCTTCCGAAGGTAGGTTGATGCACGAAATCGCCTTCATGCGGGACACATGGACGGCGCACAGCGTGCAGATGAAAAATCGCCCGACAGGGCGATTTGAATTCAGATGGTGGACCGGTGAAATGAAAACGCCCCTTTACCCAATTCTGAAGAATTGTCTGACAGGCAATGGAGCGAGCGCCGTCCAGGTGTTCCAAATTGGCTTGAAAGACGAGCGAAGTGTACTTCGGTACACGAGCGAAGGCTTGAAAGCCAAGATGGGGCGCATGGACGGCGCACAGCGTGCGAATGAAAAATCGCCCGACAGGGCGATTTGAATTCAGATGGTGGACCGGCGGGGACTCGAACCCCGGACCTTGGGATTAAGAGTCCCCTGCTCTACCAACTAAGCTACCGGTCCATGGTAAATATGTACGCGCAAAGCGCTCGAATATATTACGCGAAGTGGAAACCGTTTGCAAGCAATTTCCAAACGAGTTTTATATTCTCGCGCGCTGGGGTGGGTGAAGGGACTCGAACCCTCGATCTCCAGAGCCACAATCTGGCGCCTTAGCCAACTAGGCCACACCCACCATCTGCAAGCGCAAGCCGATATTTTAGGGGTTGTTAGCTCTGCGCGCAAGTTGAATAGCTCGAAAAATGCGCCTTCGCGAAAAATGCATGTCATCCCCGCTTACAAGAGCCTCAAGCAGTGGAGAGGCTCGTAGACGGGTCGAGGACCCGAAAGGTCCGAATGGAACAAGACGATAGAATCCACATCCCCCCGCGCGTGCACCGGCGTAGGCAGATTCCCGCTCGAAATGTTGGCCGACCGCATGAGCGTAACGTGCGCTATGAATTTCTTGGCATCGAACGAATAACCACGAGCACCAAGCTCTGCGCGCAGTTCCTCAGCTGCTTCCGGCATGACGCCGGGGTCTTCGAACCCCTGCCAAAGCGTCGCCGATGACCGACGGCCGAAACTGCCCAGTGCTCCAAACACCGCTTCAGCTGCGTGAAGGTTTCCGCAAGAACTATCTATCGCGCACGCGATATCATCAATACATCGGCTCTCGACATCGCCGAGGAAGGCAAGCGTCACGTGAAAGGAATCGGGCGCAACGTAGCGCCCTCGAACGCTACCGCGCAAAAGCGCCGACGTCTCAGCTAAAGCTTCGAGCATTTCCGCAGGCAGCTCGGCAGCTATGAACAACCTCATCCTCAGACCTTTCCTGCATAGGTTTCATCGGTGTCATTTCCTGAAATTGGCAATGCCCCGAATGAGGCAGAAGACGGCAACTGCGCCAGCGATAACCATGAATCCCACATCCCAACCCCGCTGATTCAGCTGGATTACAAGCGATATGAAAATGATTGCGCCGGATATCCACAGCAGTCCATTCATCTGGTTGAGGCGTTTCTCCCGCAGCTTCGCGACGGCATCGACGCTCGCATCACGCTCAGCTTCCTCAGCCAGACGCCGTTCGCGCTCCTCCCAATACTCCGCACCTTTCCCGTCCCGTGTTGCAATTTGCTCCTCCACGAAACGCCGATAGCATGCAGCCACGGTCTTCGCTTCGCCTATGACCTGGCTGCTCGCCCTATCGCCGCCCTCTTCGCTCACGGCGCCAGCCGCATCGTTATCAACGTCGTAATAGTCGGCGATGTCGTTGAATGCTACGGCTGAGGCCGGCTCGTCGGGATAGTCTGCCGCACAATGAGAAAGCCTGAACTCCTCACACAAATCGAAGCCTTCGAAAGCCGGCAGCGCAATCCAGCTCCCTTCGATGAGCGTGCGCGCGAAATCCAGGTGCTCGCAGACGACGATGTCGGCCTTCTCGAACAATGCCATGATTTCATCTTCGAACTGATAGAGCTCGGGCAGATCCTCGACATCGCCGGGTGCGATGCCTCCCGAAGCGGAAGAGGGCTCCCACGATTCGACGTTCTGGGGCCGCACGCGTTTCGAGAAGAGCTCGTTTCCCGATAAGTCCACGATGGAAAGCTCGACGATCTCATCATCTTGCTGAGAATAGCCCGTTGTACGCATGGCCAGGGCTATGCCGTTCTCCAGCGGCAGCTCGGCAAGCTCGAGCAGTCTCTCGTCGTTTTGATTGTAGCGTGCGTATTCCATGGGTTCGGCATCCAATCTGAAAGAAGGCTCAATCAACTGGATTGTACCTTATGAACGTCAGCGATTCACTCCGTCGGCCCGAAATGCGAAGTATCCGTCTAAAGGCATCTCTGAGCCTGCATGCAGTTTCTTCGACGCAATGTGATTGCAAAGCGCGTTGCCGCTTTAAAGCGATCTCCACGTGGGATTTTCGACGATGCGCACATTGATATAGGTTACCCCGTCGGGATGTTCCTCCATGATCTTGAGGATGGTGCGCTCCTTGTCGCGGATATCCTCGGCTGAACCGAAGGCTATTTCAACGCCGTTCTCCAGATAGAGGGACGTTTCCGCTATGCTGGCTGCTGAAATCTTCACCACTTGGCCAGACAGCTCAGTCGTCATCTCCTGCAGAATGGACAGCGCATTGTTGACGGTATCATCCTCGCAGATCTGGCCTATTTGCGCCCCTGTCCCATAGGGCAAGTCGACGATTTGGACCACATTGTTGGCATCTTCGTAAATCTTCGCACTCGTTGTCTGAGCTGCCTCGGTATCCTCATCGGGTATGGGCATGAGCCACATGCGGTCATCGGCTATTGCCCAGCGTTTCGTCGACGTCCCTGACTTGTTGGGCATCTCGACAACCGCAAGAACGGGCCGCTCGGTTACGTTTATCTCAAGCGTGCTGGGAAACACACGATTGATCTGCACGTCCTTGACCCATGAGCTCTGCTTGACGCGAGCCGCAATCGTGTCGGTATCAACTCTTAGGAGCGTCGTGTCGGAGGGCACGGCTGCAAGTTGGGTCATCTCGTCGCTTGTCAGATGCTCGACGCCGTTGACCTGCACGCTCGAAATGCTGAAAGCAGGCGAGTTGTACAGCGCAGCCCATCCGGCGACAAGCGCAACGATGACTCCAATCGCCACGATGAACTTCATGAGGTAACGGCGTGACGAGCGCTTCAATCTCTTGGCCCGCTCCTGGCGGCGAATTGCGCCGACACTCGTCGAAACAAGCTCTGGCTGCTCCTGAGGCTGCTCTTGGGCGTCCTCGGGTACAGGACGCATCTCCTCGGGCTCTGGCTTAACCTTGCCTGCAGTTTTCCCAACCTCAGGGACATCCTGCAGCATCGCCTCACGGGAAGATCGCCTTAAGGACCTCTGCGCAGCACGACCCGCAGCGGTGCCCCGCGTGGAAGAACGCGCCGCAGAATGCTGAGACGTCTTGTAGGAATACCTCCCCGAAGAGTGACCGGCACCTTCCGTGCGCCTCGCATTTCGATCGTTCGGTGTATCAGCCATACGACTACGATGCGTGCTCATATCGGTGTGCGAAGGGTTCCTCTGCGTCGTGCGTGAACGTATGTCGCGACGATCGGCCAACTAAGACTCCCTGGCCCTCAGGTAATCGGCCAATTGAGCGCCGATTGCCGTCACGTCACCTGCTCCCATGGTGATGACGATGTCGCCCGGTTGCGCGATTCCCGCAATATGGGGCACCACGTCGATGCGTCGCGGAACGTAATAGGCAGGGGGGTGCCCTTCATGGTCCAACACTACCTGCAAGAACGTCTTTCCGGAAACACCGGGCACCGGCGTCTCCCCCGCCGAGAAGACGTCCATGAACGTCACGGTATCGGCGGCGTCGAACGCCGACCCGAACTCGTCACGCAAGATATCGCAGAACAACGGCGCACGAGAATACCTATGGGGCTGGAAGAGCACGTGCACGTTGCGGAAACCCAGCTGGGAAGCAGCGCGGATCGTGGCCGCGATCTCGGTGGGATGATGCGCGTAATCGTCGACGATCGTAATCCCCCCGATTTCCTCAACCAGGTCGAAGCGCCGCTTGACGCCGCCAAACGCGCGCATGGCCTCAGCTGCCTCTGCAGCCGGAAGGCCGAGGGCGTCGATGAGGCCGATAGCGCCGGCCGCATTCAGCACGTTGTGGCGACCGGGATTCTGCGGCACGCAGGACCTGACGATCTGCCCGTTCGGGAGCTTGAGCGTGAAGTCGCTGCTGACGCCATGAGCCTCGTAATTGGAAATCGAGATATCGTATTCGTCCCCGAACCCATAGGTCAGAAACGGGCGCCCTACGGAGTTGGCCACGTTCACGAGCAGCTTGTCCTCCCCGCATACGACGACAGGGCCGCCCGGCGCCGTCGATGCGATGAATGCGGCGAACTTCTCGCAAATCTCCTCTAGATCACGGTAATGGTCGAGATGGTCGGCTTCGATGTTGGTCACCAACACGGCGGCAGGCGACAGGTACCTGAAGGACTTGTCGGATTCATCGGCCTCGACTACATAGTAGGTACCCTTCCCCGAATGGGCATTCGATCCATATTGCCGCACGATCCCCCCAATGAGGAACGTCGGATCGTAGCCCATGGCATCCATGACGCTGGCGACCATCGACGAGGTGGTCGTCTTGCCATGGGTTCCAGCTACGGCAACGGTATCGAGTCCCTCGCCAAGACGGGCGAGCATTTGAGCTCGGTGCCAGATGGTGAGGCCCCGCTCCTTTGCAGCTTTAAGCTCGGGGTTGTTTTCGAGGACGGCCGTTGTCACGACCACAACATCGGGACCGTCGTCAACTCCGCTTCCAGGTATGTTCTGAGCGCTATGGCTTCCGGTCACCACATCGATGCCGGCGTCTTTAAGCTGCTTGGTGTAGCGGCTCTCCTTCATGTCGGAGCCGGTAACCTTCATCCCCTGGTCATGGGCAACGCGTGCGATACCGCTCATGCCCACGCCGCCGATGCCGATGAAATGAACTGACTGAATGGATGTATCGCCCATGGGTACCTCTGCTCTCGATAAACGTCTCGGAAAAATTATAGAATGTGAAAGCGGCACACATCTACACAGCACAGAGAATGCGAAACCTGCCCTCAAACGTTTTGCAGAAAAAGCGCAGGGTCGCTAAGACTTCATTTTCAGAAGCGCGCATTGGCGGGCAAACACCGTATGAAAAACCGAGGGGAACGCCGCTCTAGGCCTTGCGTGCAGCCGCATCCATCACAATGTCGGCCAACAGGGCAGCTGCGTCGGCCGTCTTCTGGCCACGCGCCGCCTTGCTCATGGACGCGCGGACGTCGGCATCATCAACCAGCCTCGTCACCAGCTCGGCAAATTCCTCCGTCTCCACATCGGCGTCGGCAATCATGTAGGCGCAGCCGGCGTCGACGTACGCGCGTGCGTTCGTCGTCTGATGGTCTTCCGTAGCATACGGGAACGGCACGAGCAACGCGGGAATGAAACGCGCGGAAATCTCGGCAAGCGACGTGGCGCCCGCTCGGGAGACGATGGCGTCGGCGGCAGCCATGCAGGCGCCCATCTGGTTCGTGTAACCGACCAGCTTCCAGCGCTTTTCCTCCTCCGGCGTGAGCGCCAAGGCCTCGGTCACCGTGTCGAGTTCCTTCGGCCCCGTCACGTGGATGACGTAGAGATCCTCGCGCGACAACAGCTCGTCTTTCAGGGCGCATATGGCTTGGTTCAGATGACGCGCACCGAGACTGCCCCCCGTCACCAACAACATCCTGGCATCTTCGGGAATGCCCAGCAAGGCCCTGCCTTCTTCCCGGGTGGAGGTGAAGACAACCTTGCGCACGGGATTTCCCGTGACCGTCACTTTCGACTTGTCTTCAACCGCCGAGGCCGCATGGTCGTAGGTAAGGCACACGGCTGTCGCGCGCCTCGACAGGAACTTGTTCGCCATGCCCATCACGGAGTTCTGCTCGTGAAGGACGAGCGGCACGCCTAGGTGCTGGGCGGCAAGTCCAACGGGTATGCATACGTATCCGCCAAAGGCCACCACCACATCGGGCTTGACCTCTTTAAACCAGCGTATCGCCGCTCCAGAGCTCTTGTTGATGAGCCTCACGCCCTTGAAGATGGTCGTCGGGTGGTTACGGTTGAACCCCGACGCTTCAAATGGGGTGAAAGGTAAGCCGGCCTCCGTCACGAGCCGTGCTTCAACGCCGTTGGGCGTGCCTGCATAGCGCACGTCGACGCCTCGCTCCTTCAAAACCTCCGCCAAAGCGAGGGCAGGATTGATGTGACCTGCGGTTCCACCACCCGAAAGCACTGCAAGCATGTTACCCACACCTCCAAACAACTATCCGATCCCGCCCCGCTACCGCAAAGGCGAATCGATACCCCCCATCGAGCCGGCTAACGCTTTTGGCGCACGACGCGCAGCTCATCGCGACGCTGTTCGTAGGCTTTCTTGCCGCCCGACCCCTCCGATACCGCGAGGATCAAGCCGACCATCATGAACGAGGCGATGAGCGACGATCCACCCGAGGAGATGAACGGGAGCGGCTTGCCCGTCGTCGGGAACACCCCGATAGCACAGCCGATGTTCAAGAACGCCTGGAACACGAGCATGATTGTGAGCGATCCGGCGACCATCGCACCGAAATCGTCGTACGCGGAACGGGCGATGCGCATGCCTGCCCACAAGATCGCCAGGAACACCACGATAACGGCAACAGCGCCGATCATGCCGAGCTCCTCGCCGATTATTGCGAATATGAAGTCGGTCTCCGATTCGGGAAGGTAGAGGTACTTCTCGCGGGAGTTTCCCAAACCGGCCCCGAAGATTCCGCCCTCCGAGAACGCGTAGTACGAATGGATGATCTGATACCCGTTTCCATAGCCGTTCTCGCCGTCGTTCCAGGGATTCAGGTACAGGAACCGGTCGGAGCGGTAACTGGACAAAAGCGTTGCGAAAACGGCGAACAGCACCATGGCGAGGATGACCGCCAGAATCGTGCGGAGCGGCACCTCCCCCATCCACATGACCCCGATGACCCCGAGGGCGATAATGGCCGTCGTCCCCAAGTCCGATTGGGACGCGAACAAAAACCCCGTGGGAATGATGATGAACACGAGAATCTCGACGATGAAGGCCCGGGCGCCAATGGCCTTGGAACGCAAATCGCTGAACAGGCGTGCTGCCACCAACACGATGGAGATTTTCACGAACTCCGATGGCTGCAGGCTGATCGGGCCCAAGCGCAACCAACGTTGCGCACCGTTTTCCGCCAAACCGACAGCCGCCGTCAGCAACAGGAGCAGAACCGCCACACCCCAGATGATCCAAACGGCATTTCCAGCCCAGAACCTATAGGGAATCAACTTCCAAAGCACGAACGCGGCCACCATGCCGATAACCGCAAATTTGACCTGATCGATCATATAGCTCATGGCGCCCGATTGCTCGGTGATGGCCTTGATCGACGATGCCGAGTAGATCATGACGAACCCGAGCAACGTGAGCGCCACGACGCCGAGTAAGAGCATGAGGCGCGGACCCATGATCTCAGGCGCAGCAAGCGCACCGCTCGAATCGTTTTTACCAGCACGGGCCATGGGGTTATCCCTCTTGCGCTTCAGGCGCGACACGCCCTGCCCTTCGGGCGCGTTCCGCCACCATCTGCTTGAAGGCCCTGCCGCGTTGTTCGAACGACGTGAACTCGTCGAATGACGCGCATGCAGGGGAAAGCAGGACGACATCGCCCGCGGACGCTATCGAGAGCGCCTCGTCGAGGGCGTCCTCCAGATGGTTCGCGCGCACGAGCCTGAAGTCAGGGGGAATCTTGTCTGAAACCGCGTCGAATGCCTGCTCGAACCTCGCGCCGGCCGCACCGAAACACACAACAGCATGAACGTGATCTAATGCCGAATCGACCAGCTCGGCAAGGTCTGTGCCCTTATCGTCGCCTCCGAGCAGCACGATAACGCGCTGGTCGGGAAATGCCCTGAGCGCTTTGAGCGTGGCATCTACGTTCGTGGCCTTGGAGTCGTTAACGCATTCCACCCCGTCGACCTCTCCGCAGGGCTCAATCCTATGCTCGAGCGCTGGGAATGCCTCGAGAGCGCGCACGATGTCCGCGTCGTTCGCGCCGAGGACGACAGCCACCGTAGCCGCAGCGAGGGCGTTCGACGCATTATGCTCCCCTTTTATCTGAAGCTTGCCTGCTTTGATCAGACTATGGTCGACGCCGTCGTACGCTATGTGCAAGACATCGTCCGCATCCAGGAAAGCCGCATTTGGCGTACCGCCGCACATCCGCATATCTCCATGAATACCGTCAGCCGTTCCCATGGCGACGAGGTCGAAGCCACGCTCTTCCTTGGAAAGGGCTTGGAGCTCGTCCAGCTTGGCGCGGACGACACCGTTTACGGCATCGAAGATGGCGACAGGATTGAAGGCCGCCTTTCCAGGCCTCATGTTTTCGAATACCTTGAACTTCGCATCAGTGTAAGCTTCGAACGTCTTGTGCCAGTGGATGTGGTCGGGCGTGATGTTGAGCATCACGGCAATATCCGGCGCGAAGCGACTCGTCGAGTACAGCTGATACGATGAGACCTCAGCAACGTAAACCTGCGTCTTCCCGGCAGCCACCGCATCCAGGCACACGTCTCCGATGTTCCCAACCGCATCGGCCGCGAACCCGCATTCGCGCAACACATGCGCGCAGCAGGAAGTCGTCGTCGTCTTTCCGTTGGTGCCGGTGATCGCCACCCATACGCTCTCCGGAGCGCTTTCCCGCCAGGCGAACTCAACCTCGCTCACCAATTCGCGGCTCAACGAGCTGCCAAGTTCGTAGAGCTCGTGCCAATACGGGATTCCGGGACTGGCTATGCAGATATCGAAAGCCGTCCCGTCGCCCGCGAAACGCTCGAGAGCGGTATCGCCGAAAGCGTATTCCACGCCCCTGTCCGCTAGCTGGGCGAGGAAAGCCTCGGAATCGTCATTGCGCGCGCCTGCAGCAACGAACAATGACGAGACGCGCGTGCCCAGCAGGTCTGCGCAGTAATTTGTGACCGACTTCCCCGATTTGCCCAACCCCAAAACGAGAACCCTGCCGATGTTTTCGAGTTGATGCGCCATTACATGGCTCCCATCATGCTGTCGGCGAAGTACAACGAGAATCCGATGGCCGCGAACACACCGGAGATAATCCAGAATCTGATTACCACCTTTGTCTCGGACCAGCCCTTTTTCTCGAAATGATGATGCAGGGGGGCCATGAGGAAGATGCGCTTCCTCGTGCGCTTGAAATGCGCTACCTGAATCATGACCGACAACGCTTCAGCTACGAACAGGCCGCCGATGATGATGACGAGGAATTCCGATTTAGTGAGGATGGCAAGGCAACCCAAGCCCATGCCCAACGCAAGAGACCCGGTGTCACCCATGAAGATGTCGGCAGGGTATGCATTGAACCACAGAAAGCCGATGCAGACGCCTGCGAGCGACGCTGCCACAATGGCCGGCTCCAGCAAATCCGTTCGATATGCAATGGCCGCCATGACGATCATGACGATGAGCACCGTACCCGAAGCCAGGCCGTCGAGACCATCGGTCAAGTTGACGGCATTACACATGCCAACGAGGAGAATATCGGCGAATATCAGGTACAGCCAGGGAATAGCCAGGCCGTTTTCCC
Organism: Eggerthellaceae bacterium; assembly: GCA_017434045.1. GTDB lineage: Bacteria > Actinomycetota > Coriobacteriia > Coriobacteriales > Eggerthellaceae > UBA9715. The sequence goes on along the minus strand of JAFRGA010000024.1, from coordinate 14,073 downwards.
CGATGGGCAGCACCGTCGTCAACACTCCGAGGTCGATGGTGACGATAAAGGGGATATCAACGGTCGGCTCGATGCCGAAGAAGTTGACCGCGACTATCACGAAAACAGTTGCGATGGCAGTTTGCCCCACGAGCTTGGCTTTCGGTGTCAAGCCGAGGGAGCGTTCGTGCACTACTTTGGACATGTCGTCGAACAGGCCCAGGGCGCCGCTGAGCAGGATAGCCAATCCCAAGACGAAGGTCTCTGCATTCGGCAAGCCGACGATGAGGACCGTGGCAGCGCAGGCAATGAGCATGATGACGCCGCCCATGGTTGGCGTACCCTGCTTCACCAGGTGGGTTTCCGGCCCATCATCGCGCACCTGCTGGCCAATCTGGCCAGCTTTGAGAAAGCGGATGAACGGCGGCATAAAGACCAGCGTCAAGATCATGGCCACGAACACTGCCAAGAAGACCAGGAAGGTCGGGTACTGTGAGAACAACGGCGAAAGCATGCTAGCCAACCAATCCCTTCGCAACCTTGCTCAGACCGATTGAATGCGAGGCTTTCACGAGGACCGCGTCGCCCGGTTGCACTACGAGCCGAAGGACCTCAAGAGCCTCATCCGCATTTGCGCAGGTGGTAACCTTGTCTGTGGCTAAACCGGCCCTCACCGCGGCAACTGCGAGGAAACGCGACAGCTCTCCGACGCAGATGAGCTCGTCGAGGTTGGAGGATGCCGCAAGAAAGCCGACGCGCTCATGGCATTCTTGGGAGAAATCCCCCAGCTCCAGCATGTCGCCGAGAACGGCGATTCGCCTTCCATCGACATCCATAGCGGAGAACGTCGCCAACGACACCTTCATGGAATCGGGATTCGCATTGTACGAGTCGTCTACGACGGTAACGCCCTCAGCACTGCGATGTACCTGCTGGCGGCCCGCTTCGGGCAAAGACGCGGACAGCGCCTCGCAGCATTGCTCGAGCGTCATGCCAGCCGACAAGCCCACGGCTGCCGCTGCACAAGCGTTGATGACGTTGTGCAACCCGCGCAGCTCGAGCATGCAGCGCATTGCGCCGTTCGCCTGAGGCTGCCCGATTGACTCGAATTTGTCAGCGTGGATGATGAACATCGGACGCCCTTCGGCATCGAGGAAGACATCGCTTGCCCACACGACTGGGCAAGCGTTGGCGGAAATGCCCAACTTGTCCTGTTCCTGCCAGGAATCGCCGCCCTCGAAGAACACGCAGCGCACGCCCCGTTCGACAAGGCGCGCATGCGAAACCAGTTCGGCGGCGTAATCGTCCGCAGCGTTGACGAACGCTATACCCCTCCCATCGGGCAACGCCTCGAAAAGCTCGTCTTTGGCATGGGCGATGGCCTCACGGCTTCCCAAAAGCTCGATATGGCTCTCGCCCACGTTGGTGATCAAACCCCAGTCGGGCTTGGCGTAAGCGCAAAGCTCGGCAATCTGGCCGGAGCCGCGCATGCCCATCTCGACAACGACTGCGTTCGTGTCCGTTTCGGCCTCGAGCAGCGTGCGGGGAACCCCCAGCTCGTTGTTTTGGTTCGCGATGGTGGCAACGACGGTGCCGGATGCTGCCAGCACGTCACGCACGAGGTTTTTCGTCGTGGTCTTGCCGCTTGAGCCGGTGATGCCCACGACCGTCCCCTCAAGGCGCCCGCGCCAAAATGTCGCGAGATCGACAAGCGCCTTGGAGGTATCCTCCACTCGAATGACGGGGACGTCTGCGGATACATCGCGCATCGCCATGACGCAAACCGCTCCCGCCTTGACGGCCCCTTCAATGAAATCATGCCCGTCCACACGCTCGCCTGGAAGGGCAATATACAAATCGCCCGGCGTCGCTTCACGGGAATCCCATGTGATGCCGGTGACGATGCCCGAAGCTCCGTTTGGTTGTGCGGCGTGTACGGCTGAAGCTATTTCGGATATTGATATGCGCATTTCATTCCTTAGGCGAAGACTTTCTCCAGTTCTTCAGCTGCCACCTTGCAGTCGTCGAAGCTGAGTACTTTGTCTCCTATGATTTGGTAGTCCTCGTGCCCCTTGCCCGCGATGAGCATCGCGTCGCCCGGCTTCGCAAGCGCGATGGCACGTGCAATGGCCTGCCGCCGGTCGGGGACGACCTCGTAACGATCTTCCGCATCTCCCATCCCGCTGACGATGTCCGCGATAATGTCGTTGGGATCCTCGCTCCGGGGATTGTCTGAAGTCACGATAGCGTAGTCGGCATCAAGCGCAGCCCGCCCCATGATGGAACGCTTCGACGCATCGCGATCCCCACCGCAACCGAACACGACGATGGAGCGGCCGGTGGTCAGCGCCTTGACCGAGGAGACAGCCTTGGCCAACGCATCGGGGGTGTGCGCATAGTCGACGAACACCGATATGCCACCATCAGCCGAAGCCTTCACGCGCTCGAGTCTTCCCGGCACCTGCGGGGCGTTCGAAAGGGCGAAGACGATGGTCTCGATGGGAATACCGAGCGCAAGCGCGATGCCGAATGCGGTCATGATGTTCGACACGTTGAACCGCCCGACAAGCGGGTAATCGAACGCGACGCGACGTCCCCTCACATCAAGCTCGATGGAGGTGTGGGTTGTCGCCAAGTCGTACGATATCGGGTGAATCTGCGCCGAGGGATCGAAACCGGTGGTGATCAGCCAGTCGTCCGAATTCGAGCAGCGGCGATGGAGCTCCTTGCCCCATTTGTCGTCGATGCAGATAACGCGCTTCGCGGGATAGTCCTTTGAGAAGAGGAGAGCCTTCGCCTCGAAATACGCCTCGAACGTATGATGGTAATCCAGATGGTCCTGGGTCAGGTTCGTGAACGCCGTCACGGCGAATCGCGTATGCCATGTGCGGAGCAGGTCGAGCGCATGCGACGACACCTCCATGGCCACCACGTCGCAGCCGGCATCGCGCATCCGCGCGAACACCTGCTGCAAATCCGGCGACTCGGGAGTGGTGTGGTCTGCATGCTCGGTCACACCTGCGATTTGGATGCCCACCGTGCCCACGACGCCCGTGCGCTTGCCCGCCTCACGGGCAATCTGGTCGACGAGGTATGTCGTGGTGGTCTTGCCGTTCGTCCCCGTCACGCCGACAAGCGCGAACTCCCTCGAAGGCGAGCCGTAGAAGCGATCGGCAACATGCGCCATGGCCTTGCGCGAGTCCTTCACGATGATCTCCGTGACATCGGTGGCGTCGGCGAGGTAAAGCATGCGTTCCACGACGATGAACTTCGCCCCCCTGTTTATGGCGTCTTGCGCAAAAGAATGCCCGTCGACCTTGAGGCCTACGATGCAGAAGAACATGTCGCCCGGCACCACGGCATCGCTGCGATACGCCAAGCCGCCCACTTCATCGGCCGCGTTCCCGATAATGGTGCACTCCAAACCTTCGAACAGCTCTGAGCAGATTGCCATATCCTATACGCCTCACTCCGACACGATGTTGTAACGCTCGATAACATCCCACATTATATCGTGAAACATGACCGTCACGTTGCGGTCTGCAGGTACCTCATCGGCTCCGCAGAAACACACGAAGGGGCAGTTCGAGTTCTCGATGAACCCCGTGAATGCGATGTTGTACACGTTCTTGCGATAACCGCCGTTCACCTCGTCGTAAATCTCGGCCGTAGAGGTCTTTCCAGCTAAATCATAACCTTCGATAGCCGCGTTCGTGCCCGTGCCGCCCTCGTCGGCGACGACTGAACGGAGCATGCTGCGCATGGGTTCCAAGGCTTTCTTGTTCTCGATAATCTCGTAGGTCTCCCATTCGGGAACCTCGCCTGTTTGGGGTTTACGCAGCAGGAAATGCGGGGTTTGCGCCACTCCATCGTTAATCAGAGCACCGTAGAAGCTCAACATCTGCAGCGCATTCACCGAGATGCCCTGGCCGAACGTCACGTTGTAGCCGGTCACGCGCGACCAGTGATCGAAATCGAGGAGGTAGCCGAGCTGCTCGCCCGGATAGTCCACGCCCGTCAACGTGTTCAGCCGGTAGCGGTGGATGGCATTGTACAACTCCTCGAATCCCAGGTTCTTCTCAACCGAAAGCGAGATGCCCACGTTCGAGGATTTCTTGATGATCGTGCGCAGGTCCATGGTTTCCTGCCCGCGTTCCCACGCATCCGACACCGTGTAACCATCAGCCTCGATGTACGGCGGGCAGAGCATCTTCGTATCAGGGGTCATCGTGCCCTTCTCGAGAATGGCCGTGGCGGAGACCGTCTTGAAGATCGATCCCGGTTCGAAGAGGTTCGTCGCGCACTTGAGCTGCATGGAGCCTTCAGGTACCTCGGTACGGTTTGCCGGATTGAAGAACGGACTCGACGCCGCAGCGTAAATCTCGCCGGTCGTCGCATCCATGACCACGGCCGTCCCGCCCTTGACGTCAACCGCCTTCAACCCGTTCTTCAGGTCACGCTCGAGGTCTTCCTGGAACTCGATGTCCAAGGATATGACGATGTCCTGGCCTTCGACCGCGCGCTTGGACTCGTGAACACCCCCGGGAATCGGGGTGCCGTTGGCACCGACCTCGGCCTCGTAGTATCCGGGGGTGCCCGACAAGATGGTGTTGTAGTACATCTCCAAACCGCAGATGCCCGCGTAGTACTCGCGGTTCTCGGCTTCGTCCACCTCGACGCTGCATGCGCCTATGACCTGGCCTCCCGTTTGACCATAGGGATACTCCCTGCGCGTGTCGGGGAGGAAGTAGATGCCGGGAAGCTCCATCGCGCGGAGACGCTCGGCCGCGCTCACATCCGCCTTCCTCTTGACGAACGAGAACGTCGGTGATCCGCCCGTTGTGAGTGAGGCGACGTAATCCGACGCCTTGCCGCCGAGGGCTTCGGCAATGGCGCGGGAGGTGGCATCGGGCTCGGTGATCTCCGAAGGATTCGCATATATGGTCGTCGCGTCTACGCTGATTGCAAGGATATGCCCGTTTCGATCGTAGATGGTGCCCCTGCGCGGCTCGACGACGAACCCGACGGTCCGCGACTCCTGAGCTTGAGCGGTGTATTGCGGCGCGATGATCACCTGCAGGTACAGCAAGCGCACGAAGAAAATGGCCGCAATGGCCAAGAACAGCGCCACTACAACGAACGCGCGGTTGCTACCGCGCGATACGTATCGTTCTAAATCGGAAGCAGCACTGCTCGAACCGCGCCTACCGCGTGGCTCCTGGCTGCCGCGGGACGCGCCGGCCATATGATTACCCCTGAGCCTGGACGGCGTTCTTGAGCGATGCCGACAAAGACAGGCTTCCCTCTTCGTCGAGGACGACGACGTCCGGATCCAAGACGATCGTGCCCACCTCGGCAGGCGCCGACATGCCCAAACGCTTGACGGCGCTCTTCAGGGACGTCGGGCTGGTAAGCACGCTTTGCTCCATCTCGAGGCTCACGCCGGATGCGCGTGCCTCTTCGATCTGTGCTGACAGGGTATCGCTCTCGATCAACGTCGCAACGGCCGCATTCGTCAGCGCGATGCGCGCGAACGACAGCACGGCGACGACCACGAGGACGAATGCCGCGAGCTTCGCTGCGGTGACAAGCAGTTGCGCCGTGGAATCCGACGCGCTCTCGGAGCCCGTACGGACGGCACGCACGTCAGCCCGACGCTGCGCATCTTCGCGCGGCGCGGGTTCGTAGAGTGGAAATGTATCCAGACGGTATGCAGAGGTGGTAGTGGCCACCGCCGGCTCCTTCATCGTTTAAGCTTCATTCGAGCGGCAAAGGCGCGGGCAAATGGCCGCGCCTGTTACAGCTTTCTCGCCACCCTCAGCTTCGCGCTTCGGGCTCGAGGATTTCGTTCAATCTCTTCTTCCGTAGGCGTTATGGGCTTACGGGTTATGACTTCGAGTATCGGCTTTCTTCCACAGGCGCAAACTGGAAAATCAGGCGGGCAGGTGCATCGGTTCGCGCCTGCCGCCATCGTCTCCTTCACGATACGGTCTTCCAGCGAATGGTAGGAGATCACAACCAGACGCCCGCCGGGATTGAGCCAGCGTACCGCGGCTTCAAGCCCCGCCTTCAGCACGGTAAGCTCCGAGTTGACTTCAATCCGAATCGCCTGGAACGTCCGTTTCGCCGGATGCCCGCCCGCACGCCTGCTCGAAGCGGGAATGGCTGCCTTGATGACCTCGACCAGATCGGCGCTCGTCTCGATTGGCGCCTTCTCGCGCCTCTTGACGATGAACTCGGCAATACGGCTCGCCCATTTCTCATCAGAGTTCCTACGGATGATCCGAGCGAGATCTGTTGCGTTATAGGTGTTGATGATCTCTGCTGCGGTTAGAGTGTGTTTACTCGGATCCATCCGCATATCAAGGGGGCCGTTCTCCTTAAAGGAGAAGCCGCGCGCCTTCACGTCGAGCTGGGGAGAGGAGACTCCGAGGTCGAACAAGAACGCGTCGACTCCGGGAATCTCACAACTCACGAGCAGCTCATCCATATCCCCGAAGTTGCCATGCAACAGTTCGATGTTCGGGCGCTGCTCATCGGGTAGTGCGTTCAAGCGTTTGGAGGCAGCCGCAAGAGCGGCGTCGTCCTGGTCGATTCCGATGAGCGTACCCTGTGGTCCCAGTTGCCTGGCAACTTCGAGGGAATGGCCTGCGCCGCCGAGCGTGGCATCCACGAACGTGTGCTGTGATTGAAGGTCTAGTTGTTCGAGGCACTCGGCGAGCAAGACCGGAATATGCCGATATTCTTCTGTCACGGTGCGGGTGCCCTAGCTCAGCAGTGCAGAGAAATCGATGTTATCGATGACGGCACTGCGGCGCTCGGCGCTCCAAACCTCGAAGTAGCCCGTATTGCCCACGATGACAACTTCCTTGCCGATGCCCACCTTCTCGCGCAGTTCCGCGGGAAGAAGAATCCGCCCGGCGGAGTCGGCCTGCACGTCGTAGGCCTGGCCTTTCAGGGCACTCCTGAGCATGAGCTGTTCACGATTGGTGGAGTTGTACCCGCCGAACTTGTCGGCGAAAATCGTGTCCACCCAAGCGTTGAAGCTGTCTTGCCCATCGAAGACCTGAAGGAAGTCGCCACTCAGAGCGCATGCGACCACGAGGTCCTCCGACAAAACCTTGCGGAACTTGGCCGGAAGGGACACGCGACCTTTTGCATCGGTCTTGAAGCGATACGACCCGTTGAGGTCAACGGTTGTCCTCGCTTCATCCATGCCCGCTCAATGCCTTTCCCCGCACGATTTCATCGAACGGTTGACATTCTAACCCACTTAATGACACTTCGCAACACATTTCTGCACTTTATAGACTGTTAACGACACAACATGATGAACGTTTTGCACAAACTGCGCGGAGAGAGACTAGATTTAGTGGGTGGTTGGATTAGAGGCACAAGTTGCTCGGTGGGATGATATCCCACACCACCATCCCCTCGGCGCAAGCAGCTCTCGGTTATACCCGCTCGCGCCTGTAAAAGCACCAGTTACAGCTGCGCACGGGGATGCGCCGACAGGTACTCTTCCTTGATATGGGCGCGGTTAACGTGCGTGTAGATTTGTGTGGTGGAAATGTCGGAATGTCCGAGAATCTCCTGGATGACGCGCAAATCAGCTCCGCCGGCAAGCATGTGCGTCGCGAACGAGTGGCGCAGCGTGTGCGGGTGAAGGTTCTCGACGCCTATTCCCACACCCGCCTTTGCGACGATCTTGTGAATTGACTGCCGCGAGAGGCGCGTTCCACGACTGTTCAAGAACACCGCCGCACAAGGCCTGCCCGGTTTCGCGAAAGACGGTCTTGCGTGGTCAAGGTAGTTTGCAAGCGCGCGTAGGGCGCAGCCCGAGATTGGCGAGACACGCTCCTTGTCGCCCTTTCCCACAACTCGCAGAAGGCCTTCGGAGAACAGGCAATCGGCCAGGTCGAGGCTAACGCATTCGCTCACGCGCAAGCCGCAGCCATACAGCACTTCGAGGATCGCGCTATCGCGAAGCTGCGCCGGGGAGTCTCCCGTCATCTGGTCGAGCAGGCGTGTCACCTGGTCGATCGTAAGAACGTCGGGCAGCTTCTCGGGCGGTTTGGGCAAACGCACGGTCGAAGCGGGATTATCCTGGGCAAACCCCTCGCGCATGCAGAACCGATGGAAGCTCTTCAAGACGGAGATATGCCTGTCGACGCTTGTCACCGCATAACCGCGCTCCGCCAAATCGGCCTCGTAAGCCACAATCGCATCGCGGTCGATCCTGTTAGGGTCAGAAATACCGCACTCCTCGAGGAACAGTTGGTAATCGGCCAGGTCCGCCGCATACGCCTCGATGGTCAACGGCGAACTTCCCCGCTCCACCCGCAGGTAGGAAAGATATTCCCCTATGACTCGATCGATTCCCATGCTGAAATTGTAGCGCATCGGGCTATAGCTTAACCCGCTGCCAAAGGCGAAGCCGTTTTCGCTGAGATCCGCTTGAAGCGCAAAAGGTGGTTAGCGTGGAGGGGCAGGGTCTCGTCGGCTCTCTGAGCGCCCTCGGAAAACCAAGCGCATAGGAAAGCGACAATGCACACGGCCGCCGAGGACTTCGAGGCGCACGGCCAGATAGTCGGCTCCAATCGTCGCTTTCTATTAGCTTGGTTTGGAGAGGGAGAAAAGCGAAGCAGCCGGCGAGACCCTGTCCCTCCACGCCGAAAACACAGCTAAATTCAATGCTACGCCAAGAACACATCATGAAGAATTAACACTACCCATTGCGGTCGGCTCGCTTAAGCTCGGCTATAATGTATGGGTTCGTTCAAAGGAAGAGGTTTCCATGCAGAAGCGCATTGGTTTCGATAACAGCAAGTACATCGAACTGCAAACGGCGCGAATTCGCGAACGCATCCATCAATTCGGCGGCAAGCTTTACCTCGAGTTCGGCGGCAAGCTCTTCGACGATTACCATGCATCGCGCGTTCTTCCGGGCTTCGAGCCCGACACCAAGATACGCATGCTCAAGAGCATGGTCGACGATATCGAGATCATCCTCGTCATCAACGCGAACCACATCGAGCACTCCAAGGTTCGCGGCGATTTGGGCATCACGTACGACGAAGACCTTCTGCGGCTGATGGACGTCTTCAAAGCCCTGGGCTTCTACGTCGGCAGCGTCTGCATCACCCAGTATCGCAACCAGCCCGATGCAGATGCCTTCCGCAAGAAGCTTGATGGCCTCGGCGTGAAGAGCTACCTGCACTACACGATCGAAGGGTATCCGTACGACATCGACCACATCGTGAGCGACGACGGCTACGGGAAGAACGATTTCATCGAGACCACCCGCCCGCTCGTCGTGGTCACCGCGCCCGGTCCCGGCTCGGGAAAGATGGCCGTGTGCCTCTCGCAGCTCTACCAGGAGCATCAGCGCGGCGTGAACGCAGGTTACGCCAAGTTCGAGACGTTCCCCATCTGGAACTTGCCCCTCGATCATCCCGTGAACATCGCCTACGAAGCGGCCACGCTCGACCTTTCCGACGTGAACGCCATCGACCCGTTCCATCTCGAAGCCTATGGCGAAACCACCGTCAACTACAACCGCGACATCGAAATTTACCCGGTTCTGAAGGCCATGCTCGAGAAGATCCTCGGCGAGAGCCCTTACAAGTCGCCGACCGACATGGGTGTGAACATGGCAGGTCTCGCCATCAGCGACGACGAGGTATGCCGCGATGCCGCCAACCACGAAATCGTACGCCGTTACTTCCAGACCGCCACTGAGGCCAAGCGCACGGGAATCGGCGACGCCAACGTCGCAAAAGCGGAAATGCTCATGAAGAAGGCCGGCATCGACTCCAACCTCTCCCCCGCCCGCGCTGCAGCGCTGGCAAAGGCCGAGGAATCCGGCGGGCCCGCAGGCGCCATGGAGCTGCCGGACGGGCGCATTATCACAGGGAAGACGTCTACCCTGCTTGGAGCCGCCTCCTCAGTCCTCCTCAACGCCCTGAAGGCTCAGGCGGGCATCGACGACGAGCTGTACATCATCAGCGACTTGGCCCTCGAACCCATCTGCAACCTCCGCACCGAGCAACTCGGGCATAAGAACCCGCGCCTGCATCCGCGCGAGATGCTCATCGCGCTTTCCACAAGCTCCCTCACCAACCCCATGGCGGCAACCGCCATCAAGGCTGCCGGCGACCTGCGCGGCTGCGATGCGTATTTCTCGATCATCCTGCCCAGCGACGACGAGCAGCTCTACCGCTCGCTCGGCATCAACGTGTGCTGCGAGCCCCGCTACGAGCAACACCGCTACTACCAGGGCTAGTCGTCAAAGAAAACCGATCGCCTGCGGCGGGCCTCCTTGAGGGAGGCCCGCCGTTTCTTATCGCATCAAACAACATCCGGCTGGCGCAAACGCTACCCGCGCTTCAGCCGGCGTGCCACCTTCCCAACGAGGTCGGTCACGAAATGCATCTCGGGAATGCGGAAGAGCGCGCAGAGGGCAAACGCCGCGACGAGCCCGACGCCGCCGGCGACGACGAGCCGCACGAAACCGCCGAGCATGCTGATTCCCAGCGGGATAACCGCGTTGAGCAAGCTCGCCAACGCGACGGCCACGGCTGTGGCCGCCAATGTGCGCAGAGCCAACCACAGCACGGATCTGAGGCCGAACGAACCGATCATGCGCGTGAGCAGCACTATCAACACGATGCAGCAAGCTGCGTAGTAGACGAAGTCGGCTACGGCAACGCCAGCCAGCCCCAACACCTCCGGCCGGCAGAGGAAGAAGTAAAGGATGCACTGCACGACGACCATGACGGTCGACACCGCAGCGAAGACCGCGAACCTCCGCAGTGCCGCGAACACGTTGTACATGAACATGAGCACAGAGTAGAAAGGCAAGCTGAATAGCCAAAGCGCAAGAACGGAGGCAACGTAGCGCACGTCGTCCGCGCTGAACGCGCCCGCGCGGAACAGCTCCATGATCGGCACGGAAAGCGCGATCATAACGCCGGCGAGCGGGATGATCAGCAGCAGGTTGCCCGAAACCCCCGTGCGCACGAGCTCGCGCAGCGCCGGCCAATCCTCTTTCGCCACGCTCTCCCCCATCTCGGTGAACAGCGCCCTCGAAAGCGACACGGCCACCACGCCGTAGGGAAGCTGATACCAGGTCCATGCGTACAGCAACGTCGAGGGGCCGTTCTCACCGACTTGCAGCGAGAATGCGTTGCGGCACGAGAACGCCACGAGCGTGCCGACGATGTAGAGCATGGTGGGCAACGCGATCTTGAGCGCCTCGATGAGGGCGGGATCCTTGAGGTCCACGAACATGCTGAACTTGAATCCCTGCTTGATGAGCGCCGGGATCTGTATGACCGCCTGGACGGCGACGCCAAGCGTCGTCCCTACGCCGAGCACGATGATCGCGAGCCGTTGATCAACGGAAGACAGGGGGATGAACAGGAAGAACGACACGATGACGCAGATATTGTTCAGGGCGGGCGCAATGGCGGGCAGGAAATACACCCTGTTCGCGTTCAAAACAGCCGTGACGATGCCGCTTATCCCATAGAACACGATCTGGAAGGCGAAGATCCTGAAGAAGGCGACGGACAGCTCGACCACCTCGTCGAACTCCCCGACGGTGAAGGTCTGCGTGGCGATGAGCTGCGGAGCGAAGATGCTCGACAGGATGCTGAGCAAACCCAGCACGATAATGGTGAGGTTCAGGAGGTTGTTCGCGAACGCGTTCCCGCCTTGTTCGCCTTTCTTCTCCTTCTCCAACAGGTACACGGGAATGAAGGCTGCGCCGAGCAGGCCTCCTGCCACGAGGTCGAACACAACGTTTGGCATGTTGTTCGCCACTTGATAGGCGCTCGTGATGAGGGAGTTGCCCAGGGCAAATGCCATAGCCCACGTGCGAACGAGACCGGTCACGCGCGAAATCAAAGTTGCCGCCGACATCAGCGCCGTGGATTTGGCAACCGAAGCATGCGTATCTTCGCCAACGGCGGCTAACTGCTCGGAATCAACGTCCTCGACCTTAGACGACCATCCGGCCTTGGCAGCCTCCTCCTTCGATTCGGACGAGGGTTCTGTGGCTTCAGGCTGATCTGCGAGTTCCCCAGTTATGTTTTCGCGATCAAGCACATGACCTCTTTCTGCAAAGAGCACAGGCATTTTTGAAATTAGGCTTGTATATAATGATGCAACCAAGCGAATATAGCGTGCTATTCACTCGAAATCCCGAAAAGGGGCAGCCAAAGATGAACATACTTATTGTGGCAAACAGGGAAAACGGCGCGACCATCGATACGCTGTACCAGGTGATCGCCTATCTCGACATGCAGGGTATCGGCCACGTGGAACTCGACGTGAGCCAACTGCCTGACAGCTCGTTCGTGTACAGCGGAAAACCCGCTTCGGACATCCTCCCTGACTTGGAATCCCAAGTCGACCTCGTGGTGCCACTTGGAGGCGACGGCACGCTCCTTCACACGTCGCGTCTTGCCAACGTCTTGAATGCACCCATCCTCGGCATCAATTTCGGTCATCTGGGTTTCTTGACCAACAGCGCCAACAATGGGGCCATTCCCCTGCTGGCAGATGCACTCGCAGGTGAGATCTGCCAGGAACAGCGTGTCAACTTGCGCATCGACGTAATCTGCGAAGGCGACGAGGACGAACCGCCCACCGAAGCGCGCTCGTTCTACGCACTCAACGAAATTGCCGTCGCACGTGGCGCAATGGGCCATATAGTCGACTTCGACCTCCATGTTTCAGGCGATCGCGTAGCCCATCTGCGCGGTGACGGCGTCATAATCGCAACAGCCACCGGCTCCACGGCTTACGCCCTTTCAGCAGGCGGTCCGCTTGTGGGGCCCAGCCATCGCGGTATGATCGTGGCGCCTTTGGCAGCTCACACGTTCAAGTCGCGCGCGATAGTCACCGAGCATCACGATATCGTGGAAGTCAGCTTGGCCGAAGGATCGGCGAGCGCCCATGAGGTATCGCTTTTCGTCGACGGAGATGCGCTCGAGTTCGAACGGCCCATTTCTTCGGTGATAGTGAAGACGGGCGAAAGACCCACCGTTCTCCTGAACCGTCACGAAGAAAGCTTCTACAAGAAGATAGCCCGCACATTCTTCGAATAGTATTTCCCCGATGTATCTGCGGAAACGTTCAAGAGGAAGATGCGCGACCAATACGCTCTCTTGCACATCCTAAACGGGACGCTCGCGCCCCGGCTCGACTGAAACCAGGATCGGGCCATCCTCCGTTATGGCGACGGTCTTCTCGAAATGCGCGGCAGGCTTGCCATCTTGAGTTACCACCAGCCACCCATCGCGCATGACATGCGTCTTGTGGGTTCCCATCGTGAGCATCGGCTCTATGGCAAGCACCATGCCGGCTTCGAGCTTCATGCCCGTGTGTTTGAACCCGAAGTTCGGGACCTGGGGATCCTCGTGCATGTTGCGGCCGATGCCATGACCCGTGTAATCACGCACGACGCCGAACCCCGCCGCCTTGGCGACCGATTGGACAGCATGGCCTATGTCGCCGAGCCGATTGCCGGGACGAGCTGCTGAAATACCCGCCCACATGCTTTTCTCGGTAACCTCGAGCAGGCGTTTCACCTGGCTATTCACCTTTCCGACGGCATATGTCCAGGCATTATCCCCCGCCCACCCATCGACGGTGGCCCCTACATCGATGGAGATGATGTCGCCACTTCTCAGCTTGACCGTGCTCGAGGGAATGCCATGGACGATCTGCTCGTTTATGGAAGCGCAAATGCTGCCGGGAAACCCACCATAGCCCTTGAACGTGGGAACTCCCCCATGGCTTCGAATGTAGTCTTCTGCGAACTCGTCGAGCTCCAATGTCGAAACTCCCGGAACGCAGCGCGCGCCGACCTCTCGCAGCACGGCTGCCGAGAGGCGGCCAGCTTCCTTCATAGCTTCGATTTCCGCAGGTGATTTCAATATGACTGCCATTGACGCTCTCTCCTTACATGCAAACGAACGTCCGCTCTGAATGGTTCCATGGTAGCAAAGACGTGACGGGGTCGGATGATTTGCCACGTCGTTTTGCGTGTTGGCGTGTTAAAGGGACGGGGGATTCGACACGCCT
>JAFRGA010000023.1 GCA_017434045.1 Eggerthellaceae bacterium | reverse complement strand
GTGATGTCGGCCTTGATGGGGTTGTGGTTGCCGCGGCAGATGACGACGACGGCGTTGACGGCGCCCTCGCGGATGGTCTTGACGGTGCCCTTGATCTGGTTGCGTGCGCTGATCTTCATGTTGGTTTCCTTTCTTCATGCGGACGGCCTTCCCGCCCTCTTTCCTCGGCCGGCCTCCCGACCGCCCTTACCTTCTAAAGATGTGGAAAAGGGTCAGACCCTTTTCCACATCCGCTCCTTGCGGACAAGCACATCATCCCACCGTCGGTGCTGTGCGAAATCCGCATGCGCTTCACTTCACAACCGACATCCCAGTTCGTCACTGTTCGTGATGGAGATATAGTTTTGTTTAACTATATTTCTATGTGACTATAATAACTGTTTTGATAGAATATGTTCTATCAAAAATATTCTTTTTCTAGTATTAAAAGGGCCACTATGCAAACCGATGATTTCCTGAATGCGGAAGATGTCGCGCGTTACCTCAACCTCGGCAAAAACACCGTGTATCAATTGGCGAAGACGGGGAAACTGGCTTCATATCACGTCGGACGCAAGCTGAAATTCACCTTGGAGGACGTCGAGGCCTACTTGGTTTCGACCCATCACGGTGCAACTGGAGGGAAAGCCCCCGACAAACCGCGCAAAACTGCTCCAGTCGTAAAAACCGAAGGCCCAAGTCTCGCCGAAGCAGCTTCCTTCGGGACTCTGGAAGGGGATCCTTTCGTCATAGCAGGCGGCGACATCATCGCAGACCTCATTGCAGGCGCCTTCAACGCGCTTGGAATGCCCGCGTCACGCATCGTCAACGGAAGCTACACAGCCCTCGTCAACCTGTATGCCGGAGAGGCAGATGCCGCAATCGTGCACCTTTACGACCAGAAGACGAACAGCTACAACATCCCCTACGCATTGAATCTCGCTCCAGGCTCTTCAGTACGCATCATTCGGCTGTACGGACGCCAACAGGGGCTCGTGGTGCAGGAGGGAAACCCGAAGAAGCTCACTACATGGGGATCGCTTCTCAAAGAAGGCGTCCACCTCTCGAACCGCGCCAAGGGCAGCGGAGCACGCGTGCTGCTCGACGAGAAGCTACGCGCCATGGAAGCGCGCAGCGAGGCGATCGACGGTTACGATTCTCACGCAAACGTGGCCAACGCAGCCCTCAAGCGCGTGGCGACGGGCGTCGCCGACGTGGCGGTGGGTACCGAACGCGAGGCCGCGCGCCACGATGGGTTGGATTTCATCCCCCTGCAGACGGAATGGGTCGACATCGTCGTCGCCAAGCGTCCCCGCACGCGCCCGTATCTCCGCCGTTTGACTGAAGTGCTGGTTGATGAGGATTTTCGCATCAGCACCAGGGCATTGGCACCATGCGACCTCTCGAAGATGGGCGTTATCGTCTACGAGTCATAAGCGAACGAGGCGTTCCATCGAGAATCGGGGTGCGCTTTCGTGCGCATCCCGCCGTTTTCACCCATTTCCCTCAAGCAAGGGGCCCGGCATGCCGGGCCCCTTTCGTCTAGTCGAATGCGTTTCGCGAGAAGCAAGCTCGCTAGTAATTGCCTGCGAAGCCTGCGAAATCCTCGGGCAGCTCGTAGCCGGGGAAGTACGCTGCGAACTCGAGGTTGAGGTAATCGCAGAGGTTCTTGAGCTCGATCATGGTGCCGTCGTTGACAGGTATGCCGTTTTCACGGCGATCCGCCTCTGCAAAGATCTCTTTCTCGCCGTGGGTGTAGATGCGCTCGGCGCCTTCCGCCTTCTGGCTTTCCCGAAGCTTGCGCAGGTATTCGGAGAAGTGGTCGCGTATGGCATCTGCATCGCCGAACGCTGCGGGGTTGATTGCGGCAAACCCGTGGCAGATACCGGTTTTATCGGGAAACGTGCAGCATTGGTCGCTCGTGACGCCAAGCGAGAGGATCGAGCTGAACAGCTCGGCAATCAAGCCGTTTCCGTAACCTTTGTGGCTCCCGAGCTCTTCGGTTGAGCCGCCGAGCGGCATGATGCCACCGCCCTTCTTGCCCACGATATTCGCGAGCACGCGCGGCGCCTCGGTGCTTGGGGCGCCCGTTTCGTCGAGGGCCCACCCCTCGGGTAACGGCTTGCCCATCTTGTTGTACATTTCCAGCTTTCCACGCGTGACGACACTCGTCGAAGCGTCGAACAGGAAGGGATACGGTTCTGCTGGAGCTGCAATCGCAATAGGATTGGTGCCGATCATGGCCTCCCGGCCGAACGTGGGCACCATGATGGCCTCGGAGTTGGTGCACGATAAGCCGATGAGCCCCCGCTTGCTGGCCATCTGGGCGTAATAGCCGGCTATGCCGTAATGGTTGGAGTTACGCACGCTCACGATGCCGATTCCTGCCGACTCTGCTTTCTCGATGGCCTTGTTCATGGCGAAGATGCCGATAAGCTGCCCCATGCCCGAGTGGCCGTCTACGACGGCGCTCACAGGGGTCTCGAAAACCACTTCCGGCTTGGCATCGAGGTGGATCTGCCCCTTCTCGATTCCCTTATGGTAGCGGACCATGCGCTGCATGCCATGGCTCTCGATGCCGTACAGGTCGGCCGTAAGCAGCACGTCGTTGATCTTCCTGCTCTCTTCATCGCTGAACCCGAACGTCTCGAATACGTCGGCGCAGAACTTCTCGAGAGTATCCAGGCTCCATTTCACATATGCCATCGCACACCTCCGTTTGCCTTATCGAACATGGCAAGTGTAACGCATCGGAAGATTAAAAGCTTGATTCATGTGCGTGCCTCGATTTGCCATTCCGATAGGCAATTATCCCTTCACCTGAAAAATGAAATCGAATAGGCGAATCGAGCACCTCGGATAATTATGTTCCCGTACAATTGCACAATTGAAGAGTAAATGCCGATACCGGCATCTGCTATTGGATCATGTCTCGAATTTGGCACGCGACCTATTCGAAGCATGTCGAAAAAATAAGGGGGAGATAATGTTTCAAGCACTGCTAGACCCAGTTGCAAGCAACCTAGGGCTCTCGGCCCTCGTTGCATGCATACCGCTCATCGCGTTCTTCATCATGCTACTCGGCGTAAAGGCCAAGGCGCACATCTCCGCCATGGTTGCCCTCGTCGTCGCCCTCTTGGTGGCAATCATCGGCTTCCAGATGCCTGCCGGGTACGCTTTGGTCTCGGCAACTCAAGGCGCTGCGTTCGGCGCATTCCCCATCGTGTTCATCATCTGCATGGCCGTGTGGTTCTACGAGGTCACCGTCGTCTCCGGCCGCTCCGAAGACCTGCGCAAGTTCTTCGACCAAGTCGGCGGCGGCGACATCCGCATCCAGGCCATGATGATCGCCTTCTGCTTCGGCGGCCTGCTTGAAGCCCTCGCCGGCTTCGGCGCGCCCATTGCCGTCACCGCCACCATGATCTTGGCCTTGGGCGTCAAGCCCAAGAAGGCGGCGCTGACCGTCCTTCTGGCCAACACCGCACCTGTAGCCTACGGCGCCGTCGCGACGCCGATCACCACGGCTGGCAACATGGTCGCCAGCATCACGGGAGACGGCGCAGCCACGGCCACGCACGTTGCCGCCATCGTCGGTTACCAGGCACCGCTTTTCGCCGTGTTCGTACCGTTCCTGCTCGTCATCATCCTCGATGGCAAGCAGGGCGCAAAGGACTGCGTTGTTCCCGCTTTCGTAGTGGGCATCTGCTTCGCTCTCACTCAGTGGTGGTGCTCCAACCACTTCGCCTACGAACTCACCGATGTCATCGCCTCGCTCGTCGGCATGATCGCCTGCGTGGCCTTCATGAAGGTCTGGAAACCCAAGGGCGTCGACGGCGTGCGCGAGCGTTTCGGCTTGCCGCCTCGCTCCGAGTCTGAAGAATCCGACCTCAACGCCGGCCGCACGGTCATGGCGCTCGCCCCTTACCTCATCGTCGTGGTCGTGTTCGGCATCTGCAAGCTGGGCATCCCCGACATCCTCTCGCAAACCGACATCAAGATTCCGTGGCCCGTCATCTCGGGCGTAATCCTGAGCGCTGCCGGCAAGGACCCCGGTACTACGTTCAACCTCAATCTGCTGTCCACGCCCGGCACGATGTTGCTCCTTGCAGGCCTCATTTCCGCCCTGGTGTACACGCTCAACACCGAAAACGGCCGCTACAAGATGACCATGGGCGCCGCCATCAAGGCCATTGGCACCACGTTCTACAAGATGCGTTTCTCGGCACTGACCATCGTGCTCGTGCTCTCGCTGGCCTATGTCATGAACTTCAGCGGTCAGACCATGTCGATCGGCGAGTTCCTCTCGGGCTCCGGACCCATCTTCCCCGTCATCTCACCGACGCTCGGCTGGGTGGGCACGGCCGTAACGGGCTCCGACACCAGCGCGAACGCACTGTTCGCCGGCCTGCAGTACTCGGCGGCCATGGCTAATCCCGCGCTGCAGAACGTCACTCCCGACCTGTTCCTGGCTGCCAACACCATGGGCGGCGTCGTGGGCAAGATGATCAGCCCGCAGTCGCTGGCCATCGCCGCCGTCGCCACGCAGGTCCGCGAGGCCGACATCATGAAGGAAGTCCTCCCCTGGTCGGTCGCCTTCCTCGTCCTGCTCTGCTTGCTGGTGGGCGCGCAATCCACCGTGCTCGCATTCATCCTGCCGTAACACGCAGCAGGCGCCTGGGGGACAGCCTCCCAGGCGCCATCATGAGGGGAGCGCTCAAATTGGATGCTCCCCGGCAATCAACAGCCGCCCTTGCGGCTATAATCATTCTGAAACCTGGAATGCAATCATTTAAGGGTAAGAAGAAGAGAAAGGGGCCGTATGAAAATTGCATTCTTCCCAATGTGCATGATCGACATGATGTACCCGGAAATCGGCATTGCCGCCGTGAACGTCCTGGAGCGCCTTGGGTGCGAGCTCGAGATGCCCGATGAGCAGGTGTGCTGCGGGCAAGGCCTCATCAATTCCGGATACACGAAAGAGATGATCCCCGTTGCCAAGATGATGGTGGACGCCTACTATCGAAGCGAGTACGAAACAATCGTCTCTCTTTCGGGCTCATGCATGAACGCAATCGTGAACGATTACCAGGTCCTGTTCAAAGACGACCCCGAGTACTTGGAGCGCACGCGCAAGCTGAAAGAGCGCTTCTTCGAGTTCACTGACTTCATCGTGAACGTGCTTGGAGTAACCGATGTGGGTGCGAGCTTCCACGACACGGTCACCTATCACAAGAGCTGCCATCTGACGCGTATCCTCGGCATCTCCGAGCCGCCCCTGCTGCTCCTTCAGAATGTCGAAGGGCTCGAGTACCGCGAGATGGAACACGCCGACCGCTGCTGCGGCTTCGGAGGCACCTTCTCATTCAAGCAGCCGGTTATCGCTGGCGAGATGGTCTACGAGAAATGCCAGACCATCATCGACACGGGAGCAAACGTGGTTTGCGGCGCCGACGCGCCTTGCTTGCTGAACATCAAGGGCGGGCTCGGGCGCATGCGCGCCGAAGGCAAGCTCGACCGCGATATCCGCGTCATGCACATCGCCCAGATCCTCGATTCTAAGGAGTAGCTTATGAGCATCCTCTACAACACCGAGGCGACTTTAGCCGAACGAGTGGACGAGTGCCTCGCGGACGATTTCAAGCACAATGCCATCAAGGCCGCCCAGGAAGCCTTCTACGTCAAGCGCGGCGAGCTCGTCGAAGAGATGGGCGAAGGCTGGCAGCAACTGCGCATGCACGCGATGGAAGTGCGCAACCACGTAACCGAGAACCTCGACTACTACGTGAAGCAGTTCGCGCAGAACGCGGAGGCAAACGGCTGCGTCATGCACTACGCGCCCTCCGGCGATGACGCGCTGTGGGAGGTGCTCGACATCTTCGAGAGCCATGGCGCAACCTATGCCGTCAAATCCAAGAGCATGATGACCGAGGAGGTCGGGCTCAACGAGGTCCTCGAGGAAACCGGCATCAAGATCACCGAGACCGACTGCGCCGAGAACATCTTGCAGACGGCTGAATCCAAGCCCTCGCACATCGTCGTGCCCGCCCTGCACTTCAACCGTTCGGCCATCGCGGACATCTACCGCGAGAAGCGCGGCTACGACGGCACCGACGTGCCAGAGGAAATCACGCACTTCCTGCGTAAAATACTGCGTCACGAGTTCATGGAAGCCGAAGTCGGCATCCGCGGCTGCAACTTCGCCGTCGCCAGCACCGGCTCGGTCACGCTCGTCACGAACGAGGGCAATGGCCGCATGGTCGACTCGTTCCCCAAGGTGCAGATCGTCTTCGTGGGCATCGACCGCATCGTGCCCGACCTCGAAGCGCTCGACACCATGATGGCGCTCTTGCCGCGTAGCGCAGTGGGCGCCAAGATGACCGCGTACTTCTCACTCGACAGCGGCCCGCGCGGCACGGGCGAGGTCGACGGACCCGAGGACGTGCACATCATCTTAATGGACAATGGCCGCCACGAGCTTGCCAACAGCGAGTTCCAGGACATGCTGCGCTGCATGCGCTGTGGTGCGTGCCTGAACATCTGCCCTGTGTACCGCCACATCACAGGCCATGGGTACGGCTCTATCTACCCGGGTCCCATGGGCCTCGTGCTCACCCCCGGGCTCGTCGGTTACGACGACATCGACAACATGGTTTACGCCTGCTCGCTCTGCGGCGCATGCACGGAGCACTGCCCTGTGAGCATTCCCATCCACGACCTGGTTCGCCAGCACCGCATCAACATCGTGAACCAAGGCAAGAACCACAAGATCGAGGTTCCCATCTTCAAGGCTCTCGGGCTGTTCTGGTCGAACAAGCCCATCTACCTCGCAGGCATGAAGCTCGGCGCCCCCATCATGGAGCTCCTCGGCCACGACGGCGCGCTCGATGCGAGCAGCACCTGGATTCCCGTCGTGAAGAACTGGACATCCACGCGCGATTTCGACATCCTCTCCAAATCGCGCTTCCGCACCTGGTTCAAGGAGCACAAGGCCGAACAGAAGAACACGGAAGGCGGTGAGCAGTAATGGCATTGGGAAACAAGAAACTCGAAGATCTGCTGAACCCCATATCCGAACAGCTCGGTCACGCGAACGTTGCAGATAATGTCGAAATGCCCGAATGGGAGTTCAAGGCCAAGCGCGTAACCGACGGCCTTTCAGCTGCAGAGCTCGTCGACCTGTTCGAGAGCGAAGCTGGCAAGATCCGCGTTACCGCGAAGCGCTGCACGAAAGACACCCTGGCGCAGACTATCGCCGAGATCGTCGGCGCCGGCGTGCCCGATTCGGGAGATGCGTGCAGCGTGGTCTGCGCTGACGAGGAGGCATTCGCCGAAATCGGATTGTACGACGCCCTCCGCGCCTCCGACAAGGTCACGGACCTTCACGTATGGGACGAACAGGCTGGTCAGGCAAATGTGGACAAAGCATACGTCGCCACGTATGGCATCACCTATGCGAGTGCCGGCATTGCCGAATCCGCAACGATCGTACAGCCCACGAGCGCGAAATGCGGCCGTGCGATCAGCTTGCTCCCGCTCGTCCACATCGCCGTCGTCAATGCTCGCACCATCGTCCCGACGATGCTCGAGATCATGCAGGCCTATGCTGCGTCAGATGAAAAGCTTCCCTCGCAGGTATGCTTCATCAGCGGTCCGTCTGCCACGGCAGACATCGAGCTGGTACGCGTGGAAGGCGTGCACGGCCCCATGTACGTCAACTACGTGATCGTGGAGTAACACCTACCAACTCCAGAGATAGCGAAAAGCAGATGGAGCCCCGTTTGGGGCTCCATCTGTTTTTGAATCGAGAGGGGTCAAAGCCATGGGCTTGGCACCCCTTGCGTTGAGACGCCGGCCTAACTTGCTGAGGGCTATTCCTCGGAAGTGATATCGATCAAATCGAGGGCAGCATACTCGTCGTAAGGAATGTCCTCGATGGCTTCGGGACGGACGACGAGCACGTCGCATTCGCAATGGCGGATCAGATATGTGGACACGCTGCCGACGAAAGCGTACTTGATGCTCGAAAGCCCTCGCACACCGCAGATGACCAAATCGGGATTGAAGGGTTTGATGAGGTCTTCCACAAGCGACTCGTCCACGCGCCCCACGGCAACTTTGATCTCGACCGAAGGAACATGCTCGTCCTTGGAAGCACGTGTGAGATACAGCGCTAGCTCTTTCTCGATCGCCTCTTGGTTTGCATCGGCGATCTGCTGGCGACGCACGCCGCCAGTCTCAAACATCGACGAGTCGATGACATGACCGAGCATGACCTCGGCATCGTTGTCATGCGCTATCGAGAACGTACGGCGCACCACGGCCTCTTGAGTGGAAGCGCCGTCGAGCGCTGCGAAGATCCTGTTGTAACGAGCCATTGATTCCCTCTTTCTCGGCGCGAAATGCTCTGCGCCCATTCACGAACCTCCAACCGATGGCGAAAGCACGCTCCCATCGGTTTTCTTCCAGCACTATTTTATGACATGAACGTGCCTGTGAAAACGAATTGGAGCCGAGCGGTCCGCAAATGACACAATGAACGCCATGGCGCACTCTCAATTCGACGGCATCTTTCCGATAATCGCCCTTTTGCAAGGATAAAGGATTACAATATGACTAAGATTCGCTCCACATTCGAGCGATTCGCAATTCCGGTAATGGGCTAAGGCCCCAGTTGTTCTGTCTAGGAGGTTTTGAATGAAGGAAACACAACTTTTCATCAACGGCGAGTTCCTCGACAATGGCGATCGTGAAATGCGGGAGAACATCAACCCCGCCACCGAAGAGGTGATTTCCAAGTTCCCCATGGCAACTGAGGAAGACGTCGCGGCTGCCGTCGACGCCGCTTTCGAAGCCCAGAAGTCCTGGGAGAAGATTCCCGCCATCGAGCGCGCCGGCTACCTGATGGAGCTCGTCGAGCTCGTCAAGGAGAACCAGGATCTACTCGCCCGCACAACATCCGAGGAAATGGGCAAGCCGCTCTCGCAGGCGACGGACGAGGCTGGTTGGCTGGCTGCCTACCTGCAGTACTTCGCCGCACAGGCACGTCACATCAAAGGCGAGATCATCCCGTCCGACCGTCCGAACGAGAACATCCTCATCTACAAGATGCCCATCGGCGTTGCCGGCCAGATCATGCCGTGGAACTTCCCGCTGTTCCTCATCGGCCGCAAGGTCGCCCCGGCCCTGATCGCCGGCTGCACCGTCGTGCTGAAGGCTTCCTCGGACTGCCCGAACGGCGCCTACGAGTTCGCTAAGATCGTTCAGAAGTCCAGCTTGCCCAAGGGCGTTATCAACGTCATCACCGGCTCCGGCTCCCTCACCGGCAACGCGCTGGCCTCCAACCCGAAGATCGGCATCGTCACGCTGACCGGCTCCACCCCCTCCGGCATCAAGACCATGAAGGCTGCGGCCGACAACGTCACCAAGGTCTCCCTCGAGCTCGGTGGCAAGGCCCCCGTCATCATCATGAACGACTGCAAGCTCGACGAAACCGTCGACCATGTGATGCCCAGCCGCCTCGTCAACTCCGGCCAGGCCTGCAACTGCGCCGAGCGCGTGTACGTCCAGGAAGGCATCGCCGACGAGTTCATCGCCAAGATCACCGAGAAGATGAAGGCCGTCACGTTCGGTCCCGGCCTCGGCGGCTCGTTCGATATCGGCCCGATGGTCAACAAGGCCCAACAGGAGCATGTCGACGAGCTCGTGCAGTCCGCCATCGCCGAAGGCGCCAAGGTCCTCTGCGGCGGCAAGAAGGCTACGGTCGACGGCAAGGGTTACTTCTACGAGCCCACGGTCATCTCCGAGTGCACGCATGACATGCGCATCATGAAGGAAGAGATCTTCGGCCCGGTGCTCCCCATCACCACCTTCAAGACCCTCGACGAGGCCATCGAACTCGCCAACGACTGCATCTACGGCCTGACCTCGTCCATCTACACGACTGACTACGACACCGTCATGAGGGCCATGAACGAGATCAAGTTCGGCGAGACCTACGTCAACCGCGAGCACTTCGAAGCCTTCCAGGGCTTCCATCAGGGCGTGCGCCAGTCCGGCATCGGTGGCGAGGACGGCGAGCGCGGCCTTGAGGAATACCTCGAGACCCACATCTGCTACATCGACTGGGATCTGAACCGCAACAAGGCGTAAGCAAATGAGCTAACGCTGCGCGGAAACCGCTTTCCCGCAACATTTGGGCCCTGCGATCATAATCGCGGGGCCCTTTCGTATGTCTGTGGAGTCCGTCCTGTTGAGGTGCAGGGGAGCCGCCTTGTCGAACCTTCCGAGCGCCTCCGGACAACCGCGCGCATAGGAAAGCGGAAACTCATACGGCCGCCGAGGACTTCGAGGCGCACGGCCAGTAAGTCGGCTCCAATATCCGCTTTCTGTTAGCGCGGTTGGGAGGAGGAAACAAGCGAGGCGGTTCGACAAGACGGCTCCCCTGCACATCTAAGCGGCTGACCCTTTTGAAACCACAAAGAAGAGGGAGCGCTCAAGCGCTCCCTCACGAGATGCATGTTCGTTTCGCAGGCCCGCTTAGCCGAGCGCGGTGAAGGAAAGCATCAGGCCGCCGATCGAGTTGCAGCCGTCCTGCTCGAAGCCGTACTCGCCGAAGGTGAACTCGGCCAGGAACGGCACGCCGTCAGCTTCCTTGATGAACGCGTCGGCAACTTCGCCGATGCGGTCCGCGATGGCCGCACGGCGTCCGCCGCAGTGTACGAAGAAGTACGCCGCCGGCTTCTCGATGTGCTCCTTGAGCTCGCCAGCCGTCTTGGCAACCGAGCCTACCAGGCAGTCGACGTCGCCGTCCATCATGATGACGCAGGTCTTCTCCGCGACCTTGGCGCCAACGGCGATGGAGTGATCGTCGTTGCCGTTCATGGGATGGCGAATGGCGACGAGATCACCCATGCGGTCCTTCACGCCCAGCGGAGCCACGATCGACTCGACCAGCAGATCGCCGCCCATCAGTTGGTCGGTGCTCATGCCACGCCAATCAGCGTACACGTCGAGTGCGGGCTTGCCGCAAATCTCGGCGATGCCGCGGTCGCCGTCCATCTTGGTGACGACGCCGAACTTGTCGGTCTCGGCATAAGCGCCGGTGAACTTGTTAGCAAACTGGGTGTCGGTGTAGAAGAACGCCACGACGCAGCCATCCTGGAACGCCTCGGTCCCGTTGTACAGCCACCATTTTCCAGCAATCTCGTTGTCCGCAGCGGAACCTCCGAAGAACGGGACGCGGCCGATGACATCGGTTACTCCCTTGATGTAGTACTCTTCCTCGGCAGGCGAGGCGGCCATATACCAGTAATCGGGCGGGCAGTCCTTGCCGGCAGCCTTCATGGCCTCTTCTGCGAGCTTCTTGCCGATGCAACGCGCGCATTCGGCGGTATCGCGTGCAGCACCAGCCGTGCCGATCACGACATCGTCGCCGCCGAGAGCGAGAATGCCGACGAACGGGTCGTCGCCACCCACGAATCCTTCAGGGGTGATAATGCCCGTAAAGGACGTGTTGCCCAAGACGGGAACGCCAGGAAGCCCTTCAGCAATGGCACCGAGCAGCGCCTTGGCATCGTAATCGCAGCTGCCATACGCCATGGCGACCTTGGCGCCATCAATGCCAGCCGCAACCTTCGCAGCAACTTCCTTGCCGGCCGCCACGGCCTCTGCAGCAGTTGAAGTGGCAACGAAACTCTTCATTTGAAGCTCCTTTCCTTGCGTTTGATATCTCTTTCTCTTGCTTTGCAGAATCTCGTTAAGAGACCCTGTAACAACCGAATGCGATTGGAAGGTTCCAGCTCATCTGAGGGAACGGCCCCTTCGATGGCATCCTTTCACATTTTACGCCCTAAACAAGACGGGACGCCGTTTTCGTTTGGCGCCCCTGTGTTGTTAGCAGCTAGCTGATCTTGACAACCCAACCGAAGGGATCTTCCGCTTTGCAGGTCTGAATGGCCACGAGCGTCTCGCGCAGCTTCTTCATGACCGGGCCGCTTGTTTCTGCGCCGTCGGGGAACGTGACGTCAACGCCCTCTGCCTCTATCTTGCCGACCGGCGAGATGACGGCGGCGGTGCCGCACAGGCCGCATTCCACGAATTCGCCGTTCGTGACCTCTTCGAACTTCACCGGACGCTCGATGACGTTCATGCCCAGCACGTCCTTGGCAACCATCACAAGCGAACGACGCGTGATGGACGGCAGGATAGAGTCGGTCGCCGACTGCGG
The DNA here is from genome assembly GCA_017434045.1 of Eggerthellaceae bacterium. Taxonomy (GTDB): domain Bacteria; phylum Actinomycetota; class Coriobacteriia; order Coriobacteriales; family Eggerthellaceae; genus UBA9715. Next base: position 73,579 of record JAFRGA010000023.1, on the reverse strand, counting down.
CACGACCAGATTACCCTGCTTATCGACGAACAGCACGTTTGCGCCACCCGTCTCCTCGACGTACGTGCGGCTCTTGGAGTCGAGATACAGGTTCTCAGCGTAGCCGTTGTCGTGCGCTTTCATCGTGGAGTACAGGCTCATGGCGTAATTCAGACCGGCCTTGATGTTGCCGGTGCCATGCGGTGCGGCACGGTCGTACTCGGCAATGGTCAGCTTGACGGCGGTGTCACCGCCCTTGAAGTACGGGCCAACCGGCGTCACGAAGATGCGGAACTGGTACTCGTCGGCAGCGTTAACGCCGATGACGTTGCCGGTAGCCACCATGAACGGACGAATGTAGAGCGTCGCGCCCGAGCCGAACGGAGGCACCCAGGCCTCATTGGCCGCGACAACCTGCTTCACCGCATCGACGAACTTGTCTTCGGGGAAAGGCGGCATGACCAGGCGACGGGCCGAGTCGGCCATGCGCTGGGCGTTGAGGTCGGGACGGAAGCACACGATGGAGCCATCTTCGGTCGTGTACGCTTTCAGACCCTCGAACACCTCCTGGCAATAATGGAAGATTCCGGCGTCTTCGCTGAGCGTGAGCGTATGATCTTCAGTCAGGCCGCCCTCTTCCCAAGCGCCGTCCCTGAAGTTGCACACGTAGCTGTAATCGCAGGGTATGTAGTTAAACCCCAGATTGCCCCAATCCAAATCTTTCTTTGCCAAAGTCATCAGCTCCTTAGAAATCGAGAACCTTAGTACCTGTAAATTGTACTCCGTTGCAGCGTAATGGGAGCAAATATATCCACCTTTAACAAGAAGAAAACCTGCACGACATTCATGCGCAACGAAAACGCGCTTCTTGAATCACCCGATCCAAGAAGCGCGTCGAATCGAAGGGTTTTACCCGATTAAGCGGACTGGGTCGACGTATCCGGAGCAGCTGCCGAGCTGTTCGAGTTGCTGCCCATGGAGCCATGGCTTCCACGGGGGCCCTTGCCGCTAAAACCCTCGGGCATCTCGCCGCTGAAGTCCTTGGGAGACTTGCCGCTGAATCCCTCGGGCGTCTCCCCGCTGAATCCCTCCGAACGGTTACCGAAGCCCCCACGGCCGCCCATCATCGAATTCGCGAGTTCGGTGACCTGCTCTCCATTCACCGTTACCGTCCCGCCGTTCAGCGCACCCTGTCCATCGAAGTCGAAAGCGGACTGCGCGGTGATGTTGACGGTGCCACCATTGATGATGAGGCTGCCATTCGCATCGAGCGCATCGGTGTCGCCTGTACCCATGTTGATGGTGATATCACCGCCGTTGATCTGCAGAACCACATCGTAAGCTGTTGATTTCGAAGTCGCGTTGATGCCGTCATCGCTGGCATCGATCTTGATAGTGCCACCGTTGATCTGCGCATAGGTGCTTTCGATGCCCTCGCCCGACGAGATGTTGAACGTGCCGCCATCTATCTGCACGACCGCATCGCCTTCGATTCCGTCACTTGAGGCTTGAATGTCGAACGCGCCGTCCTTGATGTACACGTAGCCAAGCGTCTGGTCGTCGGAGTTTTCGGCATGGATGCCGTCTTTGGCAGCCTTCAGGTCAAAGGTCCCACTTGCAATCCTGACAGAGTCCTTGCCCTGAATCGCATGGTTTTGAGCTTCGACCTTGTACGTGCCGCCCGTGAATTTCACGTCGTCTTTGCCCACTATCCCGTTAGCCGAGGAGCTTATCGTCAAGGCTCCCTTCCCGTTGAAGCAGATATCGTCCTTGGCGAAGATGACGCCATCGACATTTGTCTCAGAGCCCATCGCGGCAAAGGAGCCCGTGACGGACAGCTCGTTAGTAGAGCCATCTGTAGTTGTGACGAACACCTTGTCCGCCGAGACGACGTAGATGGCGGGCGAATCGGAATTCGTGATGTTCAAACCATCCAAGACGAGCTGCACTTTCGCAGCGTCATCTGCGCTGACGGTGACCGTGACTTCTTTCGCCGTGCCCTTGAGCACGTAGACGCCTTCTTCGGTGATGCTCACATCTTGCCCGTCGGACACCTCGATGGTCTTGGCTGCGGAAGTGTCAGCTTCTTGCGCCAAATCCCTCTCGGTGAACATGTCGGACGTGTCAAGCACCGAGCCGGAAGCGACGTTCGCAGTCTTGGCGCTTGAAGCAGCCGCGCCTGAACCGGGCGCTTCCGAAGCTGAAGCGTCTGCAGACGGCGCCTGCGCGCTTCCGGCCGCCTTGGAGGATGATGGCGCACCCTCGCTCTCGCTTGCCAAGTTGGCCGATTCAATTGAAACGGCAGTAGCAGATGACGGCGCTTCCGCCGAGGCGCTTGTCGTAGAAGCGGATGTGCATCCGGTAAACATGCCCACGCTCAACGCGGCGCAAATCATCATTGAAAGTACTAGTTTCTTCATGTGGTGTCTCCTTCCCGGCAGCTCTCTACCGTGACACGCATGATAGAGCCCGAAGCTGAACTATCCCTGAAAGCTGCCAGGCACCGCCCTAAGCCGCCCGAGGATATGGCAAGCACTGTTACCACCTTTTGGTATCTCTGTACACCATATGTTGTACATTTTACCCTGCATGCACAATATGGTAAGATTCCAAGATACTGATGATGATCGAACAAAGGAGTTTACATGCAGCTCATCACACGTTTTACCCTCTCCCTGCTCATAGCCCTTGCCACCTGCTTCGGCGCATTTGCGCTCGTTGGCTGTGGAGGTTCCAGCTCGTCGGCAAGCGCTTCGGCCGCAAGTTCCCAAAGCGCTTCAGCGGAGGGTACTCAAAGCGCATCAGCGGAAGCCTCGTCGGCAGCCGAGAACGCAAGCTCTGCAGCATCGGATGCGGCTGACGACTCCGACGAGGAGCAGGACAACTGCTACGGCGACGACCTTCCGGCCAAGAGGCAGTAGACGCCGATGGCTAGCAGCTTGATCGGCGCCATCGACGCGCAAGCCGAGCGCGTGCCCAACAAGGTCGCCTTCGGGAACAGCAGGGGCGAAACCCTCACGTATGCTCAGCTCAAGCGTCAATCAGACGCGTTGGCCTGTTGGATGGCGGCAAACACCTCTATTCCCGCAAAAGCGCCGCTCGTCGTATACGGCCACAAATCGCCTCTCATGCTCGTGTGCTTCATGGCATGCGTGAAGAGCGGGCACGCCTACGTGCCCATCGACGTCGTGTACCCGCGAGACCGAGTTGCGAACATCATCGACCAACTCGGTCCAACAGTCGTATTCGACACTATCGGCACAATCCCCGAGCTGCTCGGCGAAAGCCTCCTGCGTCCCTGCTTCGATGTTGCGAAAACTATTGAGGAGCTGGGCGATTCTGGCGAAATCCCCCCAAGCTCTGGCTTCGTGGGCCTGAACGACACCTTCTACATCCTGTTCACGTCAGGAAGCACCGGCACGCCCAAAGGCGTGCAAGTCACCACCGAATGCGTCGACAATTTCTCGAAATGGATGCTCTCGGGCGATTACGCCGTCGACGAGGAGCGTGTTTGGTTTAACCGCTCACCGTTCACGTTCGACGTCAGCCTCACCGACATTGCCGCCGGCCTCACACACGGCGATACGCTCTTCGCCTTGGAAGACGACGCCGACAAGAGCATGATGATGGCTTTCGAGGCGCTTGGGGCAAGCGATGCGACCGAATGGGTTTCCACACCATCCTTCGTTGACCAATGCCTTGCCGACGAATCGTTCAACGCCTCGCTGATGCCCCATCTGAAAAGGATGCTCCTAGCCGGCGAGGTGCTGCGCCCCGAGACAGTGCGGCTGGCGCAGAAGCGCTTCCCCGGGTTGCGTGTCTTCAACGGATACAGGCCCACCGAGTCAACCGATTTGGTGACGTTATGCGAGATCCTGCCCTCGATGCTGACTCAGGAACGGTCGCTTCCCATCGGGTACGCCAAACAAGACTCCCAGCTCATCGTGTTGGATCCGGAAACTCTTGAACCCGTGCCCGACGGTGAGCACGGCGAGCTATTCGTCATCGGCAACACGGTTGCAGTCGGCTACTGGCAACGGGAAGACCTGACCGAAGCCGCGTTCGGCGCCTGCCCCGAAAAGCTCGCTTGCGGACAGCGCTCGTATCGCACCGGCGACGAGGTCACGCGCGACGAAGACGGCTTGTATTACTACCATGGTCGCTATGACCTGCAAATCAAGCTGCACGGCTATCGCATCGAGCTCGGCGACATCGAAGCAACCCTCTGCTCGCTACCCGAGATCCACATGGCCTGCGTGCTTCCCCGTATGCGCGATGGCGCCATCTCGCATCTCGTGGCCTTCATCGTGCTTGCCGACCCCAATTCAGCAGGTGGGTTTGCGCTCACCAAGCAGATAAAGGCTTCGTTGCGGGAAATCATCCCATCGTATATGGTTCCGCGCGCATTCAAGTACGTTGACTCCTTCCCGCTAAATCCAAGCGGCAAAGCCGATCGCAAGGCCCTTGCGGCGTTGATTGACGAGTAGCCATGAGCTTCTACGCCGAGCCTGCCTTCTTCATCCTTCTCGTGCCCATCGTCGTCATAGCGATGATCCTCGGCATGCGCGAGAAACCCCTCGGACGTTATGGTTTGGCAGTTTCGGTCATCATGGTGCTGCTCTTGTTCAGCAGGACGCCAGCGAGCCTCGCATTCTTCGTCTGCTACCTCATCTACTCGATTGCGCTGGAACGTTTCGTCTTGGGCCTTTTCCGAAACGAAAACCCTCGGCGCATCGCGTTGTACCGCTGCGCCCTCGCATTGCAAATCGCACCGTTGGCCGTCTACAAGGTCGGCGTGCTCTTCGAGCCCGATTTCCTCGGTTTCATCGGAATCTCCTACATCACGTTCAAGGCAGTCCAGGTTCTTATCGAAACCCGCGACGGCCTCATCAAGAGCATGGGAGTGCTGGAATACCTGTATTTCCTCGCTTTCTTCCCCACGATCACGTCCGGCCCCATCCTGCGCAGCCGCAAGTTCGTCGAGGATATGAACGCCACGCGAACGCGTGACGAGTACCTGGAACTCCTCTACCGCGGCGCTGGCTGGTTCATGCTCGGCGCGCTGTACAAGTTCATCGGGGCGGCTATCGGCCAATGGGCCATGTGGTTCCTGCCAAGCGTTATCGGGACGGCCACGATCGGATCGGCCGTCATGGCAAACATCGTGTACGCACTGGCTTACACGGTTTACCTGTTCTTTGATTTCGCCGGATATTCGCATATGGCAGTCGGCCTCGGTTTCGCGCTCGGCATCGAGGTGCCGCGCAATTTCAAGGCGCCGTTCCTCGCAACCGACATCAAGGACTTCTGGAACCGCTGGCACATCACCCTTTCCATATGGCTGCGCGATTTCGTGTTCATGCGCTTCTCCTCCGCCGCTCTTCAACGCAAGTGGTTCTCTTCGTCTGTCACGACCGCCTGCATCGGCTTCATCATCAACATGACCCTCATGGGGCTTTGGCACGGGTTGACCGTCGACTACCTGGTGTACGGTATATACCACGGCTTGCTGCTCGCCAGCTGCGAACTCATGCAGCACAAGTGGGGGTTCTACAAGAAGCATAAGCGCGACCGCTGGTTCAAGGTCTGTTCGTGGGCGATCACGATGATTGCCGTCATATTCGGGCTTGCCCTGTTCAGCGGTCAAGTATTCCATAACCCGTTAGGCTAGTTGCACGAAAGGACCGACATGACAACAGCAAACATCGAAGAACGCGTCATCGAACTGCTCGTCGACATCACCGGCGAAGAGGAAATCGGCGATTACCGCGAGGACGACCTCTTCGAGGAAGACGTCCTCGATTCCCTCGGCGCCATCGAGCTCCTCGTGAGGATTAAGGAGGAGTTCGGCGTCTCCATCGCCCCAACCGAGCTCGAACGCGAGGAGATGAACAGCGTCAACAAGATTATCGACCAGGTGCAACAGCGCCTCTAATCCGTGGATAAGCACATCCTGCATACCCGTCTTGCCGCCCTCGCCCTCGGCGTCGGATTGGCGGCTTGCGCCATAGCGCTCGTATGCCTGCTCTTCCCCGCGCAATCGGAAACGCGCCCGGGAGTGGACTACGGTTATGTCTATTCGGGCGTCAAGTCGTCGAGCGTCGAGTTCGTCGAAGCGGCCATGACCGAAGAATCGCTCATGGTCTTGGGCTCGTCGGAGCTCTCGACGCCCCGCCGCCTGGTTCCGCAAGTTCCCGTCCAGGTGTTCGGAAAAGCCGACTACGGCGTTAGGCTCATGCTCATCGGCGAGGCGTTCGACCAGAGCCTCTGGCATGCAATAGCGCTTGGCGCCTACCAAGACGCGGGAATCCCCCGCAACAAGGTCGTGCTGATAGTCACCCCTGGTTGGTTCGTCGATGGCGGGCAGGATTCCGACACCTTCAAGACGCGCTTCTCCTACTCGCTCTACAGCAGGTTCAACGCGAACGCAAACGTGCCCGAAGAGGCGAAGAGCTATGTCCTCAACAGGCTCAAGCAGCTGGGCATCGACGAGACCACGATAAGCTCGGCCAACCCCTCCCTTCCCCAGGACTACTTGAACGCCTTCGCCCTAAAGGCGCTCGACGACTTGAAGCTCAGGCAGGGTTTGATTTCGGTCCGCGACAAGGGCATTGAGCTCGTCGACGAGGATACGCCCTCCACGCCCGATTTCGAATCGCTCCGGAAAGAGGCCGAGCAGACGGGCGCCGAGATGAGCACCACGAACGACTGGGGAGTGGAAGACGGGTTCTATACCGGGCAACTCGAGCCCGCACTCGCCGATGCCGCGGGAAGCAGAGCTGGCGAGACGTATACCAACACGCCCGAATACGATGATTTGGACTGCTTCCTGGACATCGCCGATGCATGCGGAATCGAAGTGCTCGTCGTCCTCTCACCCGAGATGGGCCCCTACTACGATTACATAGGAATCGGCAAGGACGTCCGCAGCAACTGCTATGAGCAGGTGCGTTCCATCGTCAACGACCACAACGCGCAAATCGCGGATTTCTCCGGCCGGGAATACGAGAAGTACTTCCTTTACGAGATAGTTCATTTCGGTTGGACCGGGTGGGTCGATGTCGAGAAGATCATCTACGAATTCGCACAGGATGGTGCATAATGGCGCTCAAAAAGAAAAAACCGACGAGAATTCAAGTGATTCAATCGTGGATGAGCGGACACAATCGGCTCACGTGTGCAACAATTACACTTGTTACGGCAGCTATGCTGATGGGTTTGTTCCTGTTCGTGGCTTTCTCAGGATTTGGCGCATCGGCGGATTTCATCTACAACCAGTTTTAGGAAGGCGACCATGAGCGAAAACGGAAATCAATCACAGAACCGCCCATCTCGCAGGGGCAACGCTCCAAGCAGGCGCGCGAACTCGTCTTCGCGCAGAAGCTACTCATCCGACAGAAGCGCGACCTCGTCTCGCGGCTATTCTTCTGACGGAGGCTACCCTTCCAGCAGAAGGACCTCCTCCGCATACGATGAGCCGAGGGAATCGCGGTACACCCCCTCGAGCGATAGGGAGCGCACCAGCACCCGTGAAACACAATCGGTGTCCGAGGGCATGTTCTCGTCGCTCAAAGGCGCCGTATCGGACGGACGCGAGGCAATCTCGTCGCGTATGTCGTCAGACGGCGATGCCCAATCGCCCCTTCAGAAGTTCATGGACGTGCTTCCCGATAACGTCTGGGTCAAACGGGGCATCATCATCGTGATCGCGCTCATCCTTGTGCTCATCCTTGCGAACCTCGTGACATGCATCGCAGGAGCGCTTGGAGGAGGAACGAGTAGCGCAAGCTCCTCGGCAGCGTCCGCCTCATCCGCCTCTGCCAGCGCGGCATCCGGCTCTTCCGCTGCTTCGGGCTCAGCGGCAACTCAAACCCAGGGCGTGGCAAGCCCCTGGACCGATAACGGCACGTTCACGACCGGCGATAGCGCTCTCGACAAGTACATCAAGGACCTGTGCGACAAATACTCCACCGATGGCAAGACATTCGAAGAGAACGCATACGACACCTACATCTATGTTTCCCGTACCGATTACATCGAACGCGAGAACAACCAGAGCCCGTGGGGTCCGAGCTGGGATGTCGAGTATGCCAAGCAATACTTCGAGGAAGGCAATACGGGTAACTGCTACAACTATGCCGCTGTCGTGGAATACGTGCTGAAGTACTTCGGCTACTCCGACGCCGAAGCCGAGCCGTGCGTCGTGGGACTGGAAAGCGGCTCTTGGGGAGACCACGGCCTCGTGTTCGTCACAAACAAGGCCGACAACAACAAGCGCTGCCTCATCGACAGCTCGCTCAGCGCGAACGGTTGGATGCTCGACGCCGGTTCGTATTCGTACGATATCCGCAATATCAACCAGAACTCCACCATCCAGGGTAATGTCGACGTCCTGAACGACAACGACACGCCTACGCGAATCCCAGCCGGTGAGCTGACCGAGACGGATTCGAGCAGCAGTGCCGCAAGTGCGGATTCCGAAGACACCACTGACAACGGAACGGACACCACAACCGACGACGAGGAAGAAGAGCCCGTTTACATTGAAGAGACTGTCGAAGATGACGGTACCTCCGTCGAAGAAGAAGTCTATTACGAAGACGATACGGACACCGGAACCGACGAAGGCGGCGATGGCGGGGAGGTCTACGAAGAAGAGACCGAAGAATAGAGGATTGTAGCCTTCAAGCCTTTCCCAATGCGCTCTCGCGGCCCGTTCACCTGAACGGGCCGCGCCTTTCTTGCCCTAACCAGTTTCGTAAAACCCGACACGCACTCAGGCCTTGCATCAGGTTTTCGCGTCATCTGTCGTCCGACCGAAGGGGTTCGCCTACAGCGTCCTCGGCGGTAATGCCCCAACCAACACGCCACATCGCCACCCGCCTGCGGACGCGGCCCACCCCTGCGGTCGCACGACTGCGCAAGGGAAACGTCTTTTGTCAGGCTTTCTGCGCTCTCAGCAGGTCCGCCCGCCCGGCCCGCGTGAGGCCCTCCTGAGCGCCCGCGAAACAACCGCGCCTACAAGAAGGCGGCGATACCCGCAAGCGCGGGGGACATCGAGGCGCACTGCCAGGGAGTCGCTCTGGATGCCGCCTTCGTTTGCGCGGTTGGGGCGCGGAGAAAGCGCGAAGCGGGCCGAATGAGGGCCGGGCGGGCGACACGCCAAGTAGGTTAGATATTATCGCTGGGCCACGCGCGTGATGGACACCACGATCGCATCGGCGTGGCAGTGCTGGAGGAGGACGTCTGGGCGCAGGCTCCCGTTCGCTTTCGCCTCCAGCGTGAAGCGCACAACGGTCCCCGACACCTCGGGCAGCTCCGCGAGGAACTCCGAAACCACGAGCGTCTTCTCTTTTTTCTTCCTCACGACGTCTATCGTTTCAGGGATGTCCAATACCCCCACATCACCGTCGAAAACGACTTCGTATGTCGAGAACGGGAAGGCCACACTCGCCGCTGGGGCCTTGCTTGAGATGTAGCAGCACTCCTGCACCATGAGGTCTCGAACGCTCGCAGCCCTCAACGCCTCCAAGGCGATTTCCGGGGCGACATACTCCACGAGTTGCAAATCGAAAATCTCGCACGTGCTGCCCACGCCCACTGGAAGGGCCGCCCCGAAGGCGATCTTCATATGGGGCGAGAATCCTTGGCTCACGGCGAAAGGGAGACCCGCACGCCGCACCGTACGTTCCAACGTGTGCGCGACCTCCAGATGCGAGAGCATTGCCAAACGCCCCGTCTCGATATAGGTGGACCGCAGGCGGAACAGCTGACGTGCATTGGGATCCGTCATCGTTCGTCGCCGCCTCTCGCCGTCACCCGGGCTGTTGCCAACTCGTTGTCGATTCCGAGACTCATGCAGACACCGCAAGCCGAACAATGGTCGAACGTGCAATCGGGCGTCGTCTGGGCGCGTTCCGCCAACATCCGCTCACGTGCAAGCCATTTCAGCGAAGTTCCGCAGCTGATATGCCCCCACGGCATCACGTAATCCAGCGGATAGCTCGATTGCGCAGCCGCTTCGACATCGAAGCCGAGATCGGCGGCCGCATCGCGCCAGGCTTGCTCGTTGAAATGCTCGCTCCAGGCATCGAACCGGGCACCTCGCTTCCACGCTCCTTCCACCAGGTAGGACGCCTCACGACCACCCCTGCTCATCACCGCCTCGACGAAACTCGTCTTAGGGTCGTGCCAGCTGATGGTAATGGCGCGGTACTTGACGGAATGCCTCAAGAGGTTGACGCGCCGCAAAGCCTCTTCGGGGGGAATCTGCCCATCCCACTGGAAAGGCGTCTGGGCTTTCGGGACGAACAATGCCACCGAAGCGCCGATCTGAATCGATCCGCGCTGATCTTTGGGAACAACCTCGCGGGCGCGTTCGTATGCTTTCTGGACGAGGCGGGCAATTCCCTTCACGTCCTCATCAGTCTCGGTCGGGAGACCGATCATGAAATACAGCTTGCAACGGCGCCAGCCTGCCGAGAAGGCAGCATCGACCGCTCCAAGCAAATCGTCTTCGGTCACGTTCTTGTTAATGACATCGCGAAGTCGTTGCGTACCGGCTTCGGGAGCGAATGTGAGTCCTCCCTTTTTCTGACCGGCTACCAGGGTAGCCATGTCAACCCCGAATGAATCGAGCCGTTGGGAGGGAATGGATATGCGCACACCCGTATCCGCATAAGCTTTGTTGAGTCGCATGAGAATCTCGCGAATCTGAGAATGGTCCGTGGACGAGAGCGACGTCAGCGACACTTCGTCATAGCCCGTTTCAGCAAGCCCCGTAAGAACCGAGGACACCACGTTTTCAGCCGACCGCTCGCGTACGGGTCGATACATCATGCCCGCCTGGCAGAAACGACAACCGCGGGCACACCCCCGGAGTATCTCGACGTTGAGACGGTCGTGTACGGCTTCGGCGAACGGTACGACACACGGTTCCCATCCTGAACTACTGGAGAAACCCTTGTACACCCGCTTGACAATGACGTTAGGAACGCCTTCTTCCAAAGGCTCTATCCACGAGCCGGCGGCTTGTGCCTCTTCCACGCCGCGCCATCTGTACAGTTGAGGGACATACCATCCCTCAAGACCGGCCAGTGCACGCCTGATTTCGGCCCGCGACGCCCCGTTAGCACGTAGCGCGCGGATGACCTGCAGTCCTTCGGGCAGGGATTCCTCCCCTTCGCCGATATTGATGGCATCGAAGAAAAGCGCATACGGCTCGGGATTCAAAGCGCATGGGCCTCCCCCGACGACAATCGGGTCATCGTCGGATCTATCCTCGGCACGCACGGGTATTCCAGCCAAATCGAGGATTTCCAGCACATTCGTCGCCGCAAGCTCATGGGGCAGCGTGATGCCAATCGCATCAAACGACGAAAGCGGTGCGCACCCCTCGATCGAGAACAGGGGAAGGCCTTCCGCACGAAGCGCATCGCACATATCGGCGGCAGGCAAAAACCCCCGCTCGGCCGCCATGCCCTCACATCTGTTGACGGCGTTCACGAGAATGCGCAAAGCTTGGTTAGCCTGCCCGAGCTCGTACGTGTCGGGGTACACCATGCAAAAGCGGAAGTCGCAGTCTCGCTTGCATACGCTGCCCCACTCATGGTTAATGTACCGGGATGGCCGCTCCGCTTTGGCGACAATGGGCGCAACCTTTGACCATATGCTTTCGTAGGGCAAGGTCATAGGCTATTTCGACGAATTAGACTGCGCTACGACGCTACCCATGAGATCGTCAACGACATCCACGACTTTCGGGGCATACTCCTTGATCTTTCCCTGGACGACCGGAATGTACTCCCCGAGGCCTTGAACTTTATCCCATACGCCTGGAAGGGCGGAGGGGCCTTCCGTACGTACCTTGGAGATGAAATTTGTCCCGGTTTCCTTGGCCCGGGAAACGATGTTCGCGACGCCTGCCGCATCTTCCCCGCCCTCGAAATACTCGATTGCGGCATTCCCGACAGCCGCCGTGCCGCCATAGGCAATACCGGGCCTGATGACGAGACCGAGCGCCGGAACGAGCTCCAGGAGTTCGCGCGCCACGACGCGGAACAGGTAGGCACCGCCGACAACTGCCGCGAGCTCCTTCACGCGGCCCTTGTCCATCTCATGCCCATAGGCAGCTGCAATCTGCAGCACCATCTTGGCTTGGTTCAAAGTCAAGATCGGCAAGTCAGCGCCGGGGATGAGGGGGATAAGCCCGATGCCGGCATTCTGCAGCGACGTGGCCTGAACGGAGTCTTTGGCAAGGGCGCGCCTCATGAAGGGGAACGCTATGGCCATTGCGAGCTTCTTCTCGTGGCATACGGCCACAATCCAGCGACCTATACGCGCATTGAGCTCGATAGCGAAGTCATCCGAAAACTCCAGCGGTTCTTCGGCGCCTTCGCCCGCAGGCGGTGCAACGATATCGCCATCTGGAATGGCATAGCCCAATTCCTCGGCAGTCCGCGCGACAAGGGACGGCGAGGCGGTCACGATCATCACGGGAACACCTGCCGCTCGAAGGGCGGCGGCTGCGGCACCGATGCCGCGCGAGGAACCGGCCACTATGACGGCGAAGTCATCTTGAGCATAAGGGGCGAACCGGTTGTCAAGATACGACAAGGACAGTCTCACCGTGGGCAAGGTCGAAGCGAACGCGTTCCGCACATGGGCGACGAGACCTGGTTCGGCATCGTTATCCATATAAACGCTTACGGACAGCTCGGTCGCCCGTGCTGCCTTGATATCGGTCATCTCGTTAACCAGCGCTCTTACATCAATTGGAAGCTGCATACGTCACCCTATTCGAATTGTCCTTACCGTGCGACCAAACCGAACCCATGAAACCCAGCAAGGCGAAGTTCACGACCATGAACGACGAGCCGTAGCTCATGAACGGCAACGGAATGCCGGTAATCGGCATCAGCCCACAGGTCATGCCTATGTTCTCGAGTATCTGGAAGAGCCACATACCCACAATGCACATGACAATGAGCAGGCCGAACATGTCGCTCGACGCGCTTGCTATGCGAAATCCTAGTACAAACAGCGCTATGTAGAGACCCAGCAAGACCATTACACCGAAAAAACCGAGCTCTTCGGCCATAACGCAGAAGATGAAGTCCGTGGGCGCTTCCGGAAGAATCCCGAGCGAATGCTGCGACCCTTGCATATAACCTTGGCCAAATAGCCCTCCTGAGCCGATGGCAACCTTCGCCTGCTTTAAGTTGTAGCCTTCATCCGTGAGGTCGGCAGAATCCTGGTTCATGAAAACGAGCAGGCGATCGCGCTGATACTGCTTGAGCAGCTTGTACTCGCCTGAAGACCCCTTGATCGCCTCGTCGAGGAGAAACACGAGCGTCACCAGCGCAACGCAGATGCCTAGGGTTATAAGCAGGTGTTTGAGCCGCGCACCCCCGACAACCAAAGCTATGGCGGCGATGAACAGATACACCAGGCCCGTACCCAAGTCGGGTTGGGTCATGATGCAGACGAACGGGATGAGCATGAGACAGACTGCCTTGCAGTACTCGCGCACGTCGTCCAACCGGCCCTGATAGCGGGCCATGATGCTCGCATCCAATAAGATGACGGTGATTTTCGCAAATTCACCTGGTTGTATTTGGGGCAAAGGACCGATTTTCACCCACGATGTCGCGCCCATCGTGTTGACGCCTATGCCCGGCACGTGAGGCGAAAGAATGAGCACGACGTTGAGAACGATGAAGAGCGTCGTGTATTCCGACAGGCGCCTGTAATCGAACATCCAGATGAGAGCCATGGCAATGGCGCCAACCGCAACGCCGGCCAATTGGCGTGTGAAGCTGTAGTCCTCGTTTGCGCTCACTGCCGAATACACGACCAGAAGCCCATACGCGACCAGCAGAACGGTCACGATGAGGAACGGCCAGTTGATGGAGGACAGCTTGAATACACGACGCGGCTTCCCCTGAACTGGGGCGGGATCGGGAACCCGAATGTTTGTCAGCTCGTTCATCGATCGTCCCCGCTTAATCCGACCTTGCGGTGTTGACGAAATTCACCGCGACCGACTTGCCACTTGAGCCTGCAACGCGTTTCACCTCGTTGAGCTCGCCCTTCTCGTTGGCAAGTATGGCGCCCATCACCGCTGCCCCCACCGGACCTGCCACCAAGGCACCGCCTCCACCTTGCTCTATGCAGGTCGAGACAACATACTTGGGTTTGTCCTGCGGATAGTAACACACGTACCACGCCACGTCGCCCTTGCCGGCAACCTCGCCGGTACCCGTCTTGCTGGAAACCGTCGCCGCATCGATACCCCATTCGGCAAATTCCGCGGTCACTTCGGGCGAGTCTGCCGAGACGAGCTTCAGCGCTTCCCGCAGTATCTTGTAATTTGCTTCGTCGACTTCGGGCGTGCCCAATTCCTCGGGAGTGAAGGTCACCGGCGTCGTATCGGTCGAGTTGCGCACTTCTTTCAGCACATGGGGCTTCATGAGCTTGCCCGTCGCGACGGCGCCGTATGCCACGGCATTCTGCAACGGGGTAATCAACACGTCACCCTGGCCGATGACCAGGTTCGTCAAATCGCCGCCACGCCATTGGCCCTCGGTCGGAACATCGCTCCAATGCTGAGCTTTCCATTCCGGCGTGGGAATACGCCCAGGCTCCTCACCTGATAAGTCGATGCCGGTTGTTTTCCCGAAACCGAATTTCGCAATCTCTTCCTGCATCGCCGTATCGCTGATGTCTCCCCCCTGCGTGACGCCTGCATAGAAGAAATCCTTTGCAATCTCGTAGAATACGACGTCGCACGAGACGCGTATGCCATCGTTTAGGTTGATTTTGCCATGGCCTTCGAGCAACCAGCAATTCTGCCAGTCCCCCGAATTGAAGCCATCCCAGGAGCCAGCACATTCCCACGTCTTCGTGGTGTTTGCGAAGCCGTATTTCAACCCGGCTAGGCTCGTGAACGCCTTGTAGGTCGACGCTGCCGGATACGTGCCCGACACAGCCCGGTTCAACAGCGGGTAGTAGCTTTCCTCCGTTGAATACAGGTCCCAAACATCCTGGGCAATGCCGCCGGTGAACGTCTCGGGCTCGAATGTAGGATAGCTTGCCAAGGCGATGATGCTCCCATCGGTGACGTCCATCGCCACGACGGCGCCACCCACACCCTTGCCCTGCCCAATCACGTTGTCGGGCGCGATAAGCTCGGCCAGGCGCGTTTCCGCGACATATTGAACAGGGGCTTTTATGGTCAAGTACATATCGCTGCCACGCTTTGCCGGCGTTTCGCTCTCGACTTCCACGACGCGGCCATGTGAGTCGGCGATGACGCGCCGTTGACCATGCTCACCTGCCAGAAGGTTGTCGTAGAACGCCTCTATGCCGCTCTTCCCCACCGTATCTCCCAGTTCGATGGAGCGGTTTTCCGGAACGTTCGCCAACTCCTCTTCCGATACGGGGCCGGTGTATCCCAAAATGTGGGCAGCCAGGGCGCCCAAGGGATACTCGCGCTTCGTGCGCTGCTGGACGGTGACGCCCGTAAAGGCATCTGAATGCTCTGCGATGAACGCGACGTCGCGCTGGCGTGCATCCGATGCGACTACGCGCTGACTTTGAGCACCTGAGCTCTGGTCGAGGATGCGTGCCCTCACGATATTGTAGGGAATGCCCAGCACAGCCGACAAGCGCTGGACCACGTCGTGATCATCGGCAACCGAAGCGTCGGCCAGCACCGTGAGCGTCGACTTGTTGTTGACCAGCAAAACGCCATCACTATCGTAGACTAGGCCCCGAGGAGCCGGCGTCGCGATGGTCGAGTACTTGTTCAGCATGGCCTCGCTCTCGTACTCGCGCGAGCCGAGCACCTGCATGCTCCAGAGCTTTGCCGTAAGCGAGCCGAACACGGCGGCAGCCAAGACCCCTACTGCGATGAAACGCGAGCGCACCGCCTCGCTTGGACGGCCCGTGGTGGAGCGTGGCGCAGAGGTCGTTTGCGAATGACGCCCTTCCCCATCCCGGGCAGAACCCCTGCCCGTTGATAGGATCCCTGTGCTATCAATCGAATTCACCCGGTCACGACCACGTGCATGGCCACCCGCATACGAGCCCCCATCACGGCGACGCGCACGGATGACGAAGAACGCGGCAACGGCCACAGCAGCCACCACGAACGTCACGATAGCAACGATGATCGCGATTGCCATGCGCTCCCCCTAGCGAAGCTGAGTCAGCTCGGTCCGTACCACACCGCTCGGCTTGGCAATACGACGTAGAATGAGGTACAGAACCAGGGATAGAGCAAAATCGTAGAGGAAGCAGGGCAGCATCCTGAAGAGGAACGCACCCGACAACGATGCCTGATAACCTGTCGCAATAATGATGACACCGTAAAGAACCTCGGCCATGATCGCGCCAAAGGCCATGAACGCAAGTGCCATGAACAACGAGTCGTTGTTGAAGCGGGTAAAACAACTTGAGGCAACCACCGATGCGACCATGAGGGACAACGCCATGGCCCCTAACGGGGCGCCGCTCGTAAAATCGAATGCCAAGCCCAAGACGAACGGCATCACGCACCCATACGACGACGAGCGTATTATGGCAATTGCCATCGCAAATGCAATGAGGAAATTCGGGACGATGCCGAACAGGGCGATATAAGGTGCCAAGAACAGCTGCAACACCAATGCCGCAACTGCACCGACAATCACAATCATATGCTCTGACGTTACCACGCCAACATGCTCCATTCGTTTATAACGGCTCTAGACCCGAGATATCAGCCTTCATCGTTATATTGTTCATCATCTTCCGCCTGCATATCCTCGGAATCTTGATCATCCTGAAGCGATTCTTCGAGAAGTACGGCATCTATCGGGTCTTCCTGCTGCACCGCCGTCACGTCAACAGCCTCGCCCTCTTCTTGCCCCTCGACATTCTGCTCATCTGCCGATGCGTTGCCGGCTTTTTTCGCGCTGGAGGAGTCCTTGGCCGTGACGTTCACTTTGGGAGCCTTGAACACCACTATGACCTCCTCCAGCATCTCGGCTGATGCGTTTGGGTTGATGATGATCCTCCCCGACGTGCTAGATGCGGAATCGCCAACGCTCGCAACGGCGCCGACAATCAGGCCGCGCTCGTAGCTGCCTCCCAAGCCTGAGGTGAGAATGACATCCCCCTCAACGGGAAGCTTGTCCTCATCAATGTCTTCCAAATACAGAAGGCCGTTCAAGGAACCGCGCACGATGCCGTTCGCCCTGCTCGACTGCACCATGACTGCAGCTCCGGAATTAGGGTCCGTAAGCAACCTCACCGTCGAGGTATGTTCCGAAGCACGTGACACCTGCCCGATGACACCCGTTGAGCTCATGACGGTCATGCCGCTCACCACGCCATCTTCAGAGCCCAGGTCGATGGTCACCGACTGGTCCCAAGCGTTGGTCGAACGGCCGATTACGTGGGCAATTGGCCCAGTAACGGCAGAGACTTGCTTCATGTCCAGAAGGCCGCGGAGGCGGTCGACTTCTTGGCGATACTCATCCATATCAGCCAACATCTGCCGAAGCTCCTCGTTCTGCTGGCGCAAGCCCTCGAGCGTCGTCGGATTGGCCGTGACATCGTCGATAGCGGTTGAGGCGGAATCAGCCGCCGCCCCCACGCCTGCCCCGACACTCGAGACCTGTGACGTGACGCCCATCACCGATGCCTGTACAGCATGCAACGGCCCGTCCTCCCCATCTCGACCGTACAGTATCAACAGCACGATCGAAACGACGACGAGCACGGCAAACAGGACTCGTCGGGTCGATGTTGACCCGTTGCTCTTTTGCGCGAACGACGGCATGGTTATCGGGTGTTTCCTACTTGGTCCTCATCAGGGTTTGGCGTAGGGCGGTAGGGGTTTCGAGCACTTTCAGGCAACCCGTGACAACGTTCGTCAAAGCCGTCTCGCTAACCCACACTGGTATCTCGAGTTTGTCCGTTAGATATCGGTCCAAGCCTGACAGCAATCCACCGCCCCCTGTGAGCAGGATGCCATTCTGGATGATATCGCTCGCCAAATCTGGATTGGTCTTCTTGAACGTCTCCTTGATGGAGAGGACCATGTCCTCGCAGGGCTCAATGAGCGCCTCTCGCACATCCTCGGATTGGATGGTGACTTCTTTAGGCTGTTCGGTAACCATATCCTGGCCCGAAATTATCATGTCACGCTCACGTCCATCCTCAAATGGAAGAATCGAGCCGAGTTTGATCTTGATGACTTCAGCAGTACGCTCGCCGATTTTAATCCCTAGCAAATCGCGCAAGTGCATGAGAATGGCCTCGTCCATCTTATTGCCCGCCAAACGCAAAGACGAAGACGTGACGATGCCTCCTAGCGATATGACAGCCACCTCGGTTGTACCGCCGCCGATGTCGACTACCATGCTGCCGGTCGGCTCGGTCACGGGCAAGTCGGCTCCCATGGCTGCAGCCATGGGTTCCTCGATAAGGTAAGCCTGTCGCGCGCCAGCCTGAATAGCGGCTTCGAACACGGCCCGTTTCTCGACAGACGTGGCACCACAAGGAATGCAGATGACGATTCTCGGCTTTGCTTGCCAAGGGTATCTGCGCGGAGCCGCCTTGTTGATGAACGCGGATATCATCGCCTCGGTTACATCGTAATCGGCGATGACGCCATCCTTGAGCGGATGCTCAGCTGAAAACGCATCAGGCGTATGGTTGATCATGTTCTTGGCTTCGTGACCCACGGCAAGAACACGGTGAGAGCTTTTCTCGATGGCCACAACCGACGGTTCGTTCACCACGATGCCCTCACCTGAAATGGCGATGAGCGTGTTTGCGGTGCCGAGATCGATCGCCATGTCGGCAGACATGTTGCCTGCCAGACCTGAAAACCTATCAAATATGGACATATAACCTAACCCCTCGGGTATGAAAACATGTTTGAAGTGACCATTCATGTTACCATGCCAGGGCGGCAAAAATAGGCTTCTACCAGTAACGACGGCGCAAACTCCACACGTGCCACAACAGCTGTGAACAGCCTGTGAACATCGCTTGGGGATGTTCACGGTTTACCTACAGGATATTGTTGTCAAAGGCTCTAGACGCTGTGCTCGAATGCGCATGAAAATACGTGCGGGCATGGCAGGAGACGGGGTGGCAGATGGGGACGGACCCAACATAATGCGAAAGGCGCCTTCGATGAAGGCGCCTTGAGAACCTGAGTTGCTCTATCGCAGGCTACTTCTTTCCTCCGAGGAAAGCGCCCGCAAGGCCGATTGCGTCATCAAGACCGAAACCATCGCTGAGGTCAACGCCGGCAAAGCCGTTGCCGAAGGCAACGTTGGCTAGATTGCCGATCATGTCGCCAATGGGATCGGCTTCTGTCGCGGTGGATTGAGACTCAGCAAGCGGGGCGCCGAAGAGCGATTGCGCCATCGTGTGAGCACTGCCGCCATTGTCGGCCAAAAGGCTGGATGCAATTTGAGCGAGGTTTCCGAAGTCGATTTGCTGACCGCTTCCCAACGCAGAAAGAGCTGCGAGCACTTCGCTGACTTCGTCACGGGAAACTTCTTCCTGGCCCGTAGCCTGGCTTACGGTCGAGTAGGGATGCTCGACCAGATTGCCCATGAGCTCAGGGTTCGAAACAACGCTATTCACCAACTGCTGAACAATGTCCTGAGATGCCATGTATGCTCCTCTCGGTTGAATTTACCTTGTAGAGATTATACCGCGCCAACAATCAGTCGAACAGCATTGTTACATCGTGGTCGGATTAGCGTTAACTGCACTAGTGAACAACAGAGAGCAAGGCTGGCGACCTCGCATCGGGCTAATCGATGAACGCCTGCCCCATCGAAGGGCGTCCGAGCACCAATTCTCCCAGATGGTTTGCCCATTTCTCGGTGTAAAACGCGTAATAGGACAAGCCGGTGGAGTGCCGTTTCCTCACAAGTCGGGGTATCTTGAACCACGCATACGAGGGAATGCCTATCACGAATAGGTAAGCTGGCCCAAGGATAAGGGATTGAATCGTATGACCGTATTCGTGCACGAGAAGCCTGTCGTTGAGGACGATGCCGGGAGCGGGCTCGCCAAATCCCTCGTCACCAAGGGAGCTGCGCGGCCAAGAGTTAAGGAACACGAACGGCCCAAGGGACAACCCAGCCTTCAGCTCCCATATCGTCACGATAGCGCCATGGTGCATGAAATGCGGTTTTCTCACGTTGGCCAATAACACACAGGCACCCAGCACAGTCTGCGGAAAGCCCCATACGACTTGCCAAAGCAGGTAGGCTAAGACCCTATGCATAGCCCATCTCCTCGACCTCGTCTTCATCGAGGCCAAAATAGTGGGCTATCTCGTGAACGACGGTTTTCCGCACTTCTTCGAACAGGTTCTCGCGAGAGCTGGCCACACGCTCGTGCGGTCCCTTGAAGATGGTTATGGTGTCTGGATAATCACCCATTCCGTAACTCGAATCCCGTTCGGCCAACGACATCCCGTCGTATAAGCCGAGCATCTCTCCGCCCGATGCGAAGTATCCATCGCCGAAACAGTCATCGAGATCCGGTTCGTCGGCGATGACGATGGCCACGTTCTCCAACTCGTCAAGAAACTCGTCGGGAATGGTGTCCATGGCGGCCATGATGGCGCCCTCGAATTCCTCATCGCTTAACCTCACCATAGGCGACCTTTCGAACAAGATGACAGATTGGGAACCAACAGAGCTGTGAAGCCCTCAGGCTACCGCATTGCCCTTACCCCATCGACGGCTTGAAACACCCGAAAGCGCATCGTTGAGCCATCGAGGCATCCTGATACAACAAGGGCGGGCTTTCGAACTGAAAGCCCGCCCTGTTAATACGCAGATGAAGCTGCAGCCCAAAAACTGCCCGCACCCTTGATCAGGCTAACTTGCCGATGCAGACGATGCAGCTTCCGACGAGGCGGACTCAGCAGAAGCGGACCCTGCGGAAGCGGACTCAGCAGAAGCGGACCCTGCGGAAGTAGAGGCAGCCGCCGAATCCTGACCTGCGGCAGAAGCCCCCTCGGATACGGAACCTTGCGATTGCTGATCCGAGCTTTCAGCACTGCTATGCTGGCTTGCGAAGTACAAATCGACGTTCGACACCTTCCAGCCGATGAGATTGCGCACCAAGTCCACTTCGTAGGTAACCTTCCCACCCTCGGGAGTCGTGGCGGTAACGTATGCCGTCGATGCGGTGGTTCCACGCGAAACGCCATCGACCACGATTGTCGAGCCAGGTTCGATAAGCGAGGACGCATCCTGGATGTCCTTCTCGCTCAGACCATCGACATATACATCCGACGAGCTTGGATCCTGGAACAGCCGCTCGACCATAGCCTCTTGCGTCGGATAGCCGTAACCTTGCAGATACAGGTACAAGCCCGCGCCCAGTGCAGCAAGCAGCAGCAAGATGATGACGACGAGGATCTTGAGGCCAACACCGCGGCGCTTGCGCTCGAGTTTCACCACGCCTCTTGACCACTGCTCGAGCTCCTGGTCGCTTGCCTCGAAGAAGTAGTCGGCATTGTTCATCGGGTCGCCCTGATGGGCATATTGGTCTGCGAAATAATAGTCTCCCGAAACGGCCTGGTTATCCACAACGTAAGCCTCATGCTCCACCGAGACAGCCGGCGAGTCGGACAACACGTCCAAGCCGGACATATCGATGGCAGGCAGGGATTGGGTGTTCTCGGAATTGCCCTGCGATATGGCCCCAATGGCCCTTTGGTAGTCAACGCTCGCCGAATCGGACAAGAAGTACGTCTTGTCGGCAATCGCACGCTCGAATGCGGCTACAGCCTGATCCATCTGCCCCGTTGCCACGTAAGCCTGTCCCAAACTGGCATACAGCTTGTTTCTCGTATCGCTCGACATGTCGAACTGAAGCGCGCTCTCATACGATGCGACTGCATCGGCGGGACGGTTGAGAGCCATAAAGCACACACCGAGGTTGAGGAGGGCCTTCGTCGGATCCGGGTTCGACTCGTCAAGGGCAGCCTCGCGGAACGCCACTCCGGCTTCAGCAGATTTCCCTTGCTTCAACAAGGCGTTGCCCATACCCATATACGCCTTGTAAGGCGTGGGATAGTTGCGATCGGAAACGGCGATCTCGAAGTGCTTGACTGCGTTAACCCAATCCCTCAGCGCGGCATACGCCATGCCGAGATTGCAGTTCACCGTACCCACCGCATCGTATTCGGAATCGGCAGTCGACTTCGTGTAGGCTTCTATAGCCTCGTAGTAGCTCTTCAGCTTAACAAGACAATTGCCAGCCTGATGATAAATTAAGCCCACCTCGCCAGGAGCAGGAGGGTTCTCCGGATCGTTGAGGCATTGCATGAACAAATCGTAAGCCCGATTGTAGTCACGAGCGCCCATTGCTGTTTTGGCTTGCTGGAATAATTCGTTGTTCATAAGGGTCCTTTTGTCGGCCTGCAAGGTGAGCGTCTGGAACAGGACGCTCGGAGCTCAAGAACTACTGGGCTGCGTTCTCTATCTCAATGTGCTCGATGACATCTCCGGCGCGCAGCTTGCCGATGACGTCAAACCCCTCGATCGTCTGACCGAAAACGGTGTAGTCGGAATCCAGGAACGGCTGGGGGCCGAGGCAGAAGTAGAACTGGGATCCAGCCGAATCGGGCATCTGGGAGCGCGCCATTGCCAGCGTGCCGTCCTTATGCTCGTTGTTGGGGTTCGTGCGCCATTCGCCTTTGATCTGATAGCCGGGACCGCCGGTTCCAGGCTGCCCTTGAGGTCCCCTCAAACCGCGCGCAACGTCCTCGGGGGTCATATCACGCGTGTTGGGGCATCCGCCTTGAATGACGAAGCCGGGTACATAGCGATGGAATTTCAGGCCGTCGTAAAAACCCTTTTGCGACAGCTCGACGAAGTTGCCTACATGGATGGGCGCATCGAGACCGGCCAGCTGGACGCGGATCGTACCCTGCGTCGTGGTGAGCACAGCGACCTCATTGCCGGTCGGCTTGTATGCAGGAGTGTAAAGTTCAGTCACGTCGTTTCCTTTCCGCATTCTCGCGAACATACATATTCGGGATTTTATCAGGGAATACCAGCTGCAGGCGAAAAACCGTCCAATATTCATGGGAAGCTGTCAAGCAGCTGTTCCGCCCTTGCTGCAAACCGAATATTTAGTATCCTCGTTTCATGTCATTCGAAATCTTGTGGTAATTGACGGCTATACTGTTCGGATACGGCAGAGTTAGGCGAAAGGAGCGGCGTGGTCGCTGCAGAAAGCGCACAGAGGAGAGCCGATGCGGCAACCCAGCTTGACGCGCCTCTCATCACGTTCGTCATGCCTTGCTACAATTCGGCGAAATTCATGAGGAACGGCATAGAGTCTTTGCTGAAGATCGAACAATCCTGCGAGATCATCCTCATAAACGACGGTTCGTCCGACAACACCGGCGATATCGCCCAAGAGTATGCCGATAGCTACCAAAACGTTGTGGCCATAAACCAGGAGAACTCCAACTGGGGTGGCGTCGTCAACCATGGAATCAAGCTCGCGAAGGGCATCTATTTCAAGGTTATCGATTCAGACGACCGCTTCGACCAGGACGCGCTGCAGTGCGTCCTCGATACGCTCCAGGCTGCCGTGAGCGCGGGCAACGCTCCCGACTTGTTGATCACGAACTACGTGTACGACCATTTGGCCAGCAAATCCAACCGCACGATGCAGTATCGAAGCTTCTTCCCGGCAGATAGGGTTTTCACCTGGCCGGAAATGGGCCGCACCGGCCTAGACAAGTTCATCATGATACATGCCGCATGGTACAAGACCAGCATCCTGCGCAAGTCGAACACCGTGCTCCCGACGGGCGTCTCCTACATGGACAGCCATCTTCTGCTCCATCCCATGCCCTTCGTCAAGACGCTCTACTACCTCGATGTCGCCCCATACCATTACCTCATCGGTCGGGAAGGCCAATCGGTTGAAATCGACGTTGTCATGAAGCACATCGATGAGCAACTCATGGCAACGAAACTCGCCATCGATGATATCGACTATGCGGAGCTGCTCGAACGCGAGCCCAACTGCGCCATGCTCATGATAGGCTACGTGTCGTGCATGATGAGCGTGTCGACGATTCACCTGTTTATGATCGACACCGAGGAGTCGATCAAGAAGAACTATGATCTTTGGGAGTACTTGCACGGTAAAAACCCAGCGCTCTACGAGCGGGTGTGCCACTCGTGGGCTGGACGCGCCAACCGGAAAACCGCGCTTGGTCGTCGCGTTGCACGCCTGGGCTTCGGCATTGCGCAAAAACTGTATAAATTCGCATAAGCGCGTGCTTGTTGGAAGGACAATATGGCAAAGGCTCAGCTGACAAAGCCAGATGAACGGAACGGCGAGCAATCAACTGCACCAGAGCCGAATCCCATCGAACCACAATCCGGCCTTTCCGAAGACGCACCCGTATATGCGGATGCCGACCACTGGATGCACTCCCTTTCAGCTGACGACATCGAGATGGCCGAATCGGGTGCCAAGATTGGCTTCACCGATATCGACCTGTCGGCCATCGGCGGCGATGACTCGCTACCATTGCCCGACAGGGGGACGGCGCACTCGTTCGGCCGCAAACTCAACGTCGCCCTCTGCGCGCTCGCCTTCATCGTTCTATTCGGTTATCTGTTCATCGCGGGCGAAGGCGAGCAGACGCTCAACGCCTTCACATCGTTCAATTACGCATTCCTGCTGCTAGCTCTCGTGGGAATCGTCATCTACTGGATGCTCGAGTCCTTGAGCATGCAGCTGATCTGCGACGAGCTGTACCGGGGGTTCTCGTTCGTTAAGACGAACATCGTCACCGTCATCGGGCAGTACTTCAACTGCATCACGCCCCTTTCGAGCGGTGGCCAACCCATGCAGGCGTACTACTACTCGCGTTTCGGACTCCCGGTGGAGCACGCCATGCCCATGCTGCTGTGCCGCTTCATCGTCTATCAGCTCACGATGACCGTTTACGCGGTCATCGTGCTCATCCTCAGGTTCAATTACTTCATGCAGGACCTGCGGCCGATCATGTACCTCGTCGCCATCGGCTTCGTCGGCGGTTTCGTGCTCATAGCCATGCTGTTCTCCCTCGCGTTCGCGAAAAACGCCATCGTCAAGACAACCCGTTGGGCCATCAGGCTGTTCGGGCGCATCGGCATTTTGAAAACCCCCGAGGAAACGCTGGAGAACGCCACCAAATCGCTCGAGGAATCGTACGAGGGAATCCGCTTCCTCCTCAAGAGGCCTGCCGTTTTGGCAAAGGTATCGCTCGTGACCTTCGTCCAGCTTACCGTTTACTTTTCCCTCTCATGGGTCATTTTCGCGGGGTTCGGGGTCGAGGCGAACGACTACTTCACCGTCGTGTCGTGCCAAGCGTTCGTCTACCTCATCGCATCGTTCGTCCCGTTGCCGGGCGCAATCGGCGCATCCGAAGCAAGCTACATCACGTTCTTCAACTACGTGTACGGCGATGCCTCGATCGTTGCCCTTTCAACGTTCATCTGGCGTTTCTTCACATTCTACCTGCCCATAGTCCTCGGCATGATCTTGACGCTCATGGTGAACAACGAGAATTCCGCCTTGGCGCGCTGGCTGCGCCGCGATGACGTGCGCATGGCGTTCACGGACCATACGGTCATCCCCAAAGAGAAGCGCAGCAAGCGCAAGAAGAAACGCGCCGACGAGGAGCAGGAAGAAACCGAGGCAAGCGAAGCCGAGCAGGGCGAGACCGAAGAGGGCCATGCCCAGCTAGAAGCTGCCGAAAAAGTCCCCGAAGCCGACCTGGGATCCGTCGAGCAAACCCCCGAAACCCAACTGGAAGCTGTCGAGCAAGCCTAAACTCGAACTTCCGCATGCTAGCCGTGAGGAGGAACCACGTGTTTACGCCTATCGCCATCATTCCGAAAACTTTGCTCCCCCAGTTAGTAGTACGGTTCGTCGTCGTTTTCGCATGCGTGGCCGCCCTGCTGTTTTCCGCATGCGGCTGTGCCCAAGGTCAATCGAACAGCCAGGAAGGCGCCTCATCGACGAGCTTGGTGAGCTCGGCCTCGGAAGGCTCTTCTGACGAAATCTTTGCCGACACGTCCCCAGATGACTTGGCGCTTTCCGAAAGGTCGTCAAGCGCGTCTTCGGCATCTTCGGCATCTTCGGCAAGCGCCTCCTCGGTAAGCTCTGCAAGCTCATCGGCAGCTCATACGGCGAGTACCCCTTTGGAAAAGGCATGGGAAGCTGATTTCAAGCGCTTGGCGAAGGCTTCGGGCATGGATGTTTCCGTAAGTGCCTTGAACCCCGTGACGGGCGAGTCGGTCACCTACCGTTCCGATAAGAAAATGCTCTCGGCGAGCATGATCAAGCTCCTCATCGCGGAAGCCTTCCTCAATCAGGTCTCCGAAGGCAAGCACAAACTCGAAGACACCTATACGCTCAAAGAAAGCGACATCGTGGGCGGCACCGGCTCCTTGGGAGGAAGAGGCGCCGGAGCCAAAGTCACCAAGCGTGAAATGCTGAAGCTTATGATCGCCGAGAGCGACAACGTGGCTGCCAACGTGCTCATCGACCTGTGCGGAATGGATGCGATCAATGCCGAGGCGAAACGGCTCGGGCTGAAGGAAACAAAGCTCGGACGGCACATGATGGACACCGAGGCCGCGGAGAAGGGACACGACAACTACACGTCCGCCGACGACCTGATGGTGCTGCTCAAGATGGTTTACGACAAGACCTTCGTGAACGAGAAGATGAGCGCGTTCATGCTCGAATGCCTGAAAGCCCAAACGGATAGCACCTGCATCTCCCAGGGCTTGCCATCGGGAACGGTTTTCGCGCACAAAACCGGATCGCTTCCCACGGTGCGCCATGACGGCGGCATCGTGGAGGGGAAAACGCCCTTCATCATCGTGGCGCTCTGCGGTGGCAAAGGTTTCGGCGCGGGCAACGCCCAGGACACCATGGCGGAAATCGGCAAAGCAGCTTACGAGGACATTCAGGAAACCTCGAAGGAAACTGGCGGCAAATAACCCGTTACACCAAGTCCTTCCTCCCCTGTATGGTTTGAAATCGACAGACCAGGGTTTGGCAAGGTTCGAATCCCCGCAATGTGGGTTGACATGAAATGACCCCGCTGTTGCGGGGCCATTCTGTGCTCTGGCGTCCCCTGCGGGATTCGAACCCACGGCCTTCTGCTCCGGAGGCAGACGCTCTATCCAGCTGAGCTAAGGGGACTAAACGGTTGGATTATACGCTATGATAAGGGTGCTTTCGCACTGAGGACAAAGGATTCACAGTTCATGGACGCAGTAGTCAAAATCGAACGCATGGCATACAGCCCTGATGCTGTTGGGCATCTTCCGAACGGTAAGACGGTCTTTGTGGAGGGAGCGGCCCCAGGCGATACCGTGGACATCAAAGTGACCGAGGACAAGAGCACCTATGCTCGGGCTCGCGTGGAGAGAATCCTGGAGGCATCCCCCGTACGCACTGCCCCAACTTCGCAGGTCGACCTTTTGTGCGGCACGGCACCATGGCAGCATCTGCAGTACGACGCACAGCTCGAATACAAGCGGGCGAATGTCGTCGATGCGTTAATCCGAACGGGAAAAGCGGCCGAGGAGTTTGCGGAATCCGTAGTGGAAACCTGCCTTCCGAGCAAACGTGAATGGGGTTACCGCAACAAGCTCGAGATGGGCTGCGTAATGGACGACAAGGGCCTCTTCACCGTCGGCTTCCACAAGGAAGGTTCCGATGAGCTGACCGGCGCCGATTCATCCCGCCTCGTCCACAAGAAAATCGAGAAGGTCCCTAAAGCGCTCTGCGGGGCTATTAGATACGCCCAAGGTTCCCGCGACCTGGGTATACACCGCATCGGCGTACGCCATAGCTTCGCAACGGGCGATTTGGAAGTCGCGATTTGGACAAAACCGGGACCATTTCCTCGGGCTTTATTCGCTAAAACGCTTGGCTCTGCATGCAAGGCTTCCGGCATCATCCGCGTTCTCGCGGAGCCTGGCAAGGCGCGCAACGTGAAGGGCGTGGAGGTGCTTGACGGACGAGGGCGTTGGCGCGAGAACCTAGGCAAAATAGAATACGCCACCTCCGCACCTGCGTTCTTCCAGGTCAACACCGCCCAAGCTTCCCATATGGTCGATATGGTTCTCGAAGGGCTCGGCGATGTCAGAGGAGCATACGTAGCCGACCTTTACGCTGGCGGCGGAACGTTCGGCATCCCGCTCGCCATCGCAGGGGCAGAAGTGGTCGCCATAGAGTCCTCGAAGTGGTCGGTACGAGATTTACGTGCCAACACCGATCATAACGAAGTGGACATCGAAGTCGTGGGCGGCGATGTCGCATATGAACTTGAAATGCTCGGAGAGCTCGATGCGCTCGTCGTCGATCCGCCACGCGCTGGCTTGTTCGAGGGCGTCGTCGACGGCATTGCCACCGCCAAGCCAGCTCGTATAGCGTACGTGAGCTGTAATCCTTCCACGTGGGCGCGCGATGTGGCACGCTTCGCTAAACGCGGTTACAAGCTCGTGCAGGCTAAGCCGGTGGACATGTTCCCCCAAACGTACCATGTCGAAATCGTGAGCTTCTTCGAGCCCGAATAACACCACCCTAACTGTGGTGAACCCGTGAAGAAGCTGACGCTTCAAGGAAGCAATCCGCCCCTTTCTGTAATCGCGCGATTACAGAAAGGGGTATTTCTTACCGAATAAGTTCGAAAATAAACGAAACGCCTTATGTGAGTTAACGAGATAACAAACCCTGTTAACATCATGAATAGAAGGGGAGTCGAAGTGAACTGTCGCTCCGGCCAAGAATGACAAATACTCCACCGACTCCCCTTCGATACTGTAGCACAACGCTTTGATAGAATTGGGTTTGTTCGTTCTGCACAAAATCAACGGCGTGTGCTGGAGGCGGTCCGGGAGCGGGCCACCTCTGCGCGACGCGAACGTCCCGGCTTGCAATCTCTCGCTTCAACCTGCTTCTTTGTTCGCTTTGCGTCTTTTGCCGGCCTTGTAGGGCCTCCTTGCTTAGCCAATTTGGCCGACTTCTTGGGCAGTTGGGCATTCGATGGCTTCCGCCCTTTTGCCTTCGTGTTCTTGGGCTTTTCGCTTGTCGTCTTCCCAGTGCCGGAAGCCTTGTTCGCCACTCTTTTCTTCTGCGGGCCCTTGCGCTCCCTGACGCCTTCCTCGGAAGCGCTGCGCACCGCAGCTGCACCCGCCTTCTCCCGAGCTTTGCCCGCTAGCTGGCGCTTGATCTTGTTCACCTCCGGATCGCGTTTCGATTGCGCCGTTATCGACGCCTCCGCCGCAGCGGCCTCGGCTTCCGCAATGTCGAAGTGCTCGAGCTTCATCTCAGGAATCGTCTTCTTCACGAGCTTCTGGATTGCACGAAGCTCGCCCTCGTTCTCGGGCGTCACGAACGTCACGGCAAATCCGCATTTTCCCGCGCGGCCCGTTCGTCCAATACGGTGAACGTAGTCTTCTGCCTGTTCGGGAGCATCGTAGTTGATGACGTAATCGACCTCGTCAACGTCGATGCCACGCGCGAGCACGTCAGTGGCGGTGATGATGTTCACCTTGCCTTCCGCGAAACTCGCCAATGCCCTGCGGCGCTGGTTTTGGCTGCGATCCGAGTGGATTGCCTCCGCAGCATAACCCGCCTTGCGAAGACGGCGACACGTGGAATCAGCGCGGCTGCGCGTACGCGCGAACACGATGACGCGCTCTGCCCCCTTCTCTGCAAGCACGGCTTTGATGAGCGCGGGCTTCACAGACTGAGGGGCATGGATCACATACTGTTCAACCGTTTCGGCAACATCGCCCTTCCGCGCTATCTCGACCGTCTCGGGATCGCGGAGCATCGAGCCGGTGATGGACTTGATCGACCCATCGATTGTCGCCGAGAATAGAAGCGTTTGACGGGCCTTCGGCGTCTCGGCCACGATTCTCTTAACCGCAGGCAGAAATCCCATGTCGAGCATGCGGTCAGCCTCGTCCAGGACGAGTGCTTCAACATTCGAGAGGCAAACTGCCTTCTGGTCCATGAGGTCGATGAGGCGTCCTGGGGTGGCGATGAGCACATCGACCCCCCTACGCAGCTTCTCGATTTGCGGCTTATACGACAAGCCGCCCACCACGACGGCTATCCGATGATGCGTTGACACTGCGACCTGATCGGCTACTTCGCCGATTTGCTGTGCTAGCTCGCGGGTCGGGGTAATGACGAGCATTAGCGGCCCCGAACCTTGTTCGGTGTGGGCAAGGGCGCCCATCAGGGGTAACGTGAACGCCGCCGTCTTTCCTGTTCCCGTTTGAGCTGCAGCTATGACGTCGCGACCTGCCAACACGATGGGTATCGCCCTTTCCTGGACGGGCGTTGGCTTGGTGTACCCCATTCTCTTGGCGGCCGCCAGGCTTGCTTCGGGCAACCCCAATTCTTCAAATGATGCCATGTTTACATTGCCTTTCAGTGGTAGATGGGTACGGATTTCGTTCGTCGTTTTGCGTTTAGCGTCGATAAGTGGAGACGGATTCAGTCCGTCATCGTGCGTTCAACATCTGCAAAAGAGTTATCAATCGAACGGAATGATGGACCGAACCCGTCCCCATCCATCACTATCCACCATTCCAATAAAAAAGCCGCCCATGAGACGGCTTTAACTGAGCTGGTGCCCCCAACGAGAATCGAACTCGTGTCTCAGCCTTGAAAGGGCCGCGTCCTGACCTCTAGACTATGGGGACCTTTACTATGCTGCCGCAAAACAGCCAGAATAGTATCGCAAAACAACTAGCGCAATGCAAGTGTATTTTTCATGCGAAAGGGCCGACGAGCAAGTCATCGGCCCCCTCGCACATTCGTATCAAGTTTAGCTAGGCTGCCAACGTCTTGCGGGCAACCTCGACCAGCTGGGCAAAAGCAGCCGGATCGTTGATGGCCATGTCGGAGAGAACCTTGCGGTCCAGCTCGACGCCAGCCTTCTTCAGGCCGTTCATGAACACCGAGTAAGACATGCCGTTGGCGCGGGCGCCAGCGTTGATGCGGGTGATCCAGAGCTTGCGGATCTCGCGCTTCTTGTTGCGACGGTCACGGTACTGGTACTGCAGCGAATGCTGGACCTGTTCCTTGGCCTTAGTATACGTGCGTGATTTCGCGCCATAGTAGCCCTTCGCGCGATCGAGAGTTGTACGACGCTTCTTGCGAGCGTTAACCGAACGCTTAACACGTGCCATGATAAATCTCCTTTGGTTCCACGAAGCACCCCTTGGGCAACTTCGTCATTTGACATTAACGAAGGCCCAGGTTGCGGGCAATTACCTTGCGATCGGCCTCGGCGATGACGGTTTCCTTGCGGAAGTTGCGCTTACGCTTGGGGCTCTTCTTGGTGAGAATGTGGCTCTTGTAAGCTTTTGCACGAACAATCTTGCCGGTTCCAGTCACGCGGAATCGCTTGGCGGTTCCGCGATGAGATTTCATCTTGGGCATTTACTCGTCCTTTCCTTCGGTGCTCTTAGACTCTGTGTCTTTCTTCTTCTTACCCGCTCCGGGCAAAGGGGCAATCAGCATGTGCATGTTGCGCCCTTCCATCTTCGGCGGACTCTCGATGACGGCGACGTCCTTCAAGTCGTCTGCCAGTCGCTCGAGGATTGACAAGCCTTGATCAGGGTGAGACATCTCGCGTCCCCTGAACATGATGGTGATCTTGACCTTGTTCCCTTGGCTGAGGAAGCGCAGGACGTGCTTCTTCTTGGTCGTGTAGTCGCCCACGTCGATTTTCGGGCGGAACTTCATTTCCTTGGTCTCGATCTTGCTTTGGTTCTTGCGCGCCTGCTTGGCTTTGATGGCCTGATCGTATTTGTACTTGCCGTAATCCATGATGCGGCAGACGGGAGGGTTGGCGTTCGGTGCGATTTCGACCAAATCGTAACCCTGGTCTTCCGCGATGCGACGAGCCTGCACGGTGGGGTAAATACCCATTTGGTTACCGTCGTAGCCGATCAGCCTGCATTCGCGCACGGTGATCTGTTCGTTGAGCCGGGGCTCCTGAGCAGCTATTGCGCTCACCTACTTTCTACGTCCATCCTGCGCTTTCGCGCTCTCAATAAAAAACCCGCTAGACAGCGGGCACATGCATGAACGGTACGCGCTGCTGCGCATACACGACCCATATTCATGAAACCCATCGGCTGCCTTAGCGCCGAACCAGGTGGAGGTTCCCCTCACTTGATTTAGCTTGCCTATGATAGCACGGTTTCCAATACTCGCAAGCACTTCGATTTCCAGCTAGGTGTTTCTGCAAGCTTTCTTCGCAAAACCGCAGGCAGGTGAACCCAGGCAGACGAGGGACTCTAGGCACATGCTGTTCCTTTGCCGCAGAACAGTAGCCCCGTCACCAATGATTGATGCCGATTGCCGTCAAGCCGCCTTTGACAACGGACCATACACCCACAAACTCCAGCGCGAAGTCGGCGACGAGCGCGACCATGATGGCTATCGCTGCGTTTCGGGCCGTGCTCGGCCTGGCCTCGACGAACAAAGTGACGATGGGAAGCAGAACATACAAGGCGATGAGGCCTAGAACTACGAAGCGCATCGAGTAAAGCGGCGCTATGCGTCCCCCGATGTTACCCCACGCATGGGAATAGTCCCAGGGCACATACCCCATAATCCACTCGCACACGAAACTGCCCGCGAGCTCCACAACAGATGCGAGAACGTATATGCCAAGCGCGATGATCAAGAACTGAACTGGTGCAGGCATGCGGTCTCTGAGATTCCTGCGCAAAGGCTCGAGCAGCGCGACGATCAGCAAGCCGCCGATGCCGTAAATAGGACACCAGGGCAACATGAGTTGGGCTCGGAGGTAGAAACCACCGAAAGTGAAGATGTTCTCGATGGTCTCGTACAGCCAGCCTGCACATGAGAACAGGGCGAACAGGATGATTGCGCAGCTTTGCTTAGAGCCGTTTCCGCTACTCATCACGAGCCCTCCTTTCCAAGCGGCGGATAAAGGCAAGGACCACGAACGTGAGCAACGCCACGCAAGCTCCACCCGCAAAGATGAGCGAGGAGGGGGTGAAACCGTCGCCAACCACGCCAAAGCCCACCATGGCTCCAGACGAGGCGCTGATGGCGCTGCCGATCCAAGGACCGATGAGCATGGGTACCAACACGACCATGAAGATGCGCACGCCCTGGTACAAACCCACGCGATCGACTGGCGTGTGATTTCTAATTGCCGCCCCGAAACACGCGACGGCACCCAAATAGCCCGACAGCATGAGCATGCTGCCCACGAACACCGCCGGCGCCTGGGACAAGGCCGTGAGAAGAGCGCACCCCGCTAAGAACAACACGAGCGGCACCCAAACCGTCCTGCTGAAACCGCATCGGTCGACGCGCCGCCCGTAGATGATGGTGAACACGGCTGCGATAACGATGCACGGCGCCATGACGAACACGTAATTCTCGCCCAAAATGTAGGGAAGGCGCAGATACAGCACGTAATAGGGCATGATGACCTGCATGGCCACGGCAAACACGCAGTATGCCGCCAACACTAGATACAGCATGCGGTTGCCCCGTGCCGACGAGGGGCGGAAGCCGTAAGCGAGCTCGGTCAAGTAACCCTCATGCGCCCGCGGCTCGGGATGCGAGTCGTCCATGAGGAGCGCCGCAGCCACGCCCGTGGCCAGCACCACGCCGCCAATTATGGTGAAGAACAGCGGGTAGTCGTATGTGACCGACCCGTCGTCGCCCACGATCATGAAGAACATCGCGCCACCGAACACGACGAGCATGCTCAAAAGGGGCATCGCGGAGTTAACGCCCTCAACGCGTCCGCGGTTCGTCTCGTCGGTGATGTCGGTCATCCAGGCGTTGAAGCAAGAATCGTTCGCGAGGCTTCCGAAGAAGGTCATGAGACAGTCGAACACGATGGTCAGCGTGATGCCCAACGCAGCTGCGGCCGCCGCATCCCGCGCAAGCGCACCCGACACGTTTTGCAGCACCGAGAATGCGCAGATGGAAAGGCCCCAGACAAGCGTGCCTGTCACCACGAAGACCTTGCGCCTGCCCACACGGTCCGACCACACGCCCACGAGCAACGTCGTCGCTGTAGCGGTTAGCGCCGATGCGCTGACCATAAGCGCCACATCCGAGAGAGAGGCTCCGAAGGCGTCCTGGATGAACAGGTTGAAGAAGTTGTTTTCAACCGCCCAGGCAATCTGGCCCACCAATGCCAGCAATACGATTATCGTCCAGGTTTTCCTTGGAAGCTTCGTGGGCGAATGCGTCATAATCCACAACCTCCTCGGAGTTGTTTGCCAGGGAAGGCGCTTACCATCCGATAAGAAGACAGCACGCGCGTCACGTTTCGCATTTCTACACTCTCATCAGGACTTCGCCATCGAGGGACGCTATGCAGATGCTCTCTACGGAACCCTGGGTTATAACAATCCTGGCAACGGAAGCCGGATTCCCGCCACGTGGCCAGCTTGCAGAACCGGGATTGAGGATGAACTGCGCAGGACGGGCCTTCTTGCCGTAATCCAGACGCGGCATGTGGGTGTGGCCGTGAATGCATACGTCGGGAATGGGGTCTCCCGCTGCAAGGCCACGCGAACCGGACTTGGAAATATCAACATCGTACGGATAATGCGCCACCAGGAATTTCACTCCCCCAATCGTGGGATGCGCGAAACGCTTGACGTCTGCACCGTACTCGACGAAATCGTTGTTGCCTAGGACGGCCGTGACAGGCGCGAGCGTACGCAACTCGCGCAGGATATCCGGCCCGCCTATATCTCCCGCATGGATGATATGGTCGCAATCGGCCAACGCCATATAAGCCCGCTCGTCGAGCCGACCATGCGTATCCGATATAACCCCAACAATCGTCATGAAGCCAGTATAACGCTTGTGAACCACAGGCGAACCGTTCCCCACTTCATACTCGCCGAGAGCCAATTGACCAAGGGCGTAGAAAGCGCACGCGATGATGGCGTGCTCTCTTTTACCCATTACTGCACTATAATGGAATAAGGAAACATCAGTGGAAGGAATATGATGACCGCCATAGAACGGGACCCTCGTGATTCACGCCTGCGCTACACAAGGAAATGCCTGTACGAATCGTTCCTGCAATTCCTGGAGGAAAAACCTGTGAGCGACATCACGGTAATCGAGGTATGCGAGCGTGCAGGCGTGTCGCGCAAGACGTTCTATAAATATTATTCCGATCAGTTCGCGCTGCTCATGGCCATGCAGGATGACCTGTTCGAAGAGTACCGCGAACGCCTGAAGGGGAATCCCGCCGATGTCGAGCACATCATGCCCATACTCATACGCTTCGTCGGCGAGAACCGCGTACTCGTGCGCGCGGCGTTTGCCAATCAGGGTCAGGGCAATTTCGTCGACCGCGTACTTGACGACCTTTTCGCCACCTACCGGCAGGATTGGGAACAAGCGAACCCCGACTTGCCCGCCAACGACGTTGAGTTCCTGTTCTACTTTGCCGTATCGGGGCTATTCGGCGTCGTGCGTCACTGGCTATTCGACCTTCCCGACCTATCGGCCGATGACATCGTGAAGCAAGCGGCAGCCCTCATGCATGTGGCCGACCCGCACCGCGAAACCCCCTACCCCGCGAGATGAGCTAACGAGCGAGCGGGAAACCAGCCTCGATCAATCCGATGTGGAAAAGGGTCAGACCCTTTTCCACATTTTGCTCTCTGCATGTACGCAGGAATACAGTTCTTTACTTCTCTGGAATTCGGGAAAGCGCGAATGGGGTGAACTCGCTTACGCCGCAAGCAATCGTTTGACGGCATAATGGTAAAGGGCGCTAATGCCGAAGCAAACGAGACCGCCCGCCACGAAAGCCAACGCGTGCTCGAATCCGTTCAAGCCCGTAATGTCTATCATGACAAGCTTCACAACGCAGACCAGGGTGAGGATGAGACCATACAGGCGCAGCCCGCCGACTCCAGCGCGGAAACCGATTACCGCACATACAAGGGCGCAAATCATGCAGCAAACGCTCCATGCATAGCCCTCACCCGCCACAGGAGTGCAAAACCGCAGGTACGACATGAGAAGCACCGTGAAAGAAACCGCATAGCCCACGATACCCGTTGACGACACTCCCATTAGCCGCAAGAGCAGGACGCCGATGCCGCCGAGCATGGCAACGTAGCATGCGCCCAGCAGGGCCGCTCCGACGGCGTCGAGGTCATAGGAGAATGACCAGAACCCGAAAGCGCATTCGTACGCGGCAACGAGGGACACGAAGGCTGCTGAGACGACGCGGAAACGTTTGTCCGCAAACGCGGCATCGAGCACGAAATCCTCGGATTCCCGCAGCTTGCGGCCAGCCAGCAGGCGAACCGCCATCAACAAGAGGATGAGCGCGAACGCGATTGCCTCCGGCACAAGCCCGAAGGAAAACCGCACAGCGAGCGTCGAAGCGTACGCCGAGAGCATGCCGCAGGACATGAGCGCGAGTGTGAGCCCGTTGCCGCGCCGCAGCTCGAGCACGCTACCGATCACAGCAAGGGAGCCCGATACCATGAACATGATGGTCACCCGCACCTCGTCCGGCAACTGCGGGAAGGCTGCGCTCCCAAGCAGCGCGAGCCCTATGAAAACCAGGACGGCGGCGATGACGCTCGTCGCATATTTGCCGAACCACATCTCAGTGTTCTCGTGAGTTTTCTGGGCAGCATCTGGAGCCAATGGGGCTGGCGCCGAGTTTGGTGCAGAATAAGCCGATTTCCGGGAAATGTCGACTTGGGCGGCGACATCAGGCGCACTTTGAAGCCCTCTCGCCTGTGCATTCTGCGGCTCAGCCTGAAAAGCAACGGGTTGCACCTCCCTCCGAACGGCAATCGGCTGATCCTGATGCGCTGCATGCGGCTCTTCGCTCGCATACTGAGGCGGGCAGACCACGGCGGACAGATTGCAAGCGGCCCATCCTGCGGGCGGAATGGGAAATTCGCTATGGTTCGATTTTTTCATGATTCCCCCTTTGTTACTTTAGTAACATTTGTCTATATTATAGAGACAAATGTTACCTTTTGCAAGAGGGAAGCCGAAACGTTGGGACGAGTCTTCGAATTACGCGCCGCCCCGCAGGGCAAATTCGAATCCGCAGTTAGGATGGCCAGATACTCGATTCGGCGGTTGGGTGTTCCATGAGGCCGTCAGCCACCATCGCTTTCGCAACTTCGTAATAGGCGTCGGCAGCCACTGTCACCATGGCCTCGACCTCCTCGTCGGTCAGCTCGCGTACCAGACGAGCAGGCTGGCCCATGATGAGCGAACGCGGCGGGAACTCCTTGCCCTGCGTCACGAGCGATCCGGCGGCGATAACGCAATCCGAGCTGATATGCGCATCGTCCATGACGATCGAGCCCATTCCCACGAGCACGTTGTCGTCTATCGTACATCCGTGCAGCATGGCCATGTGGCCAACGGTCACATGATTCCCGACAGTCAGCTTGCTGCCCGCGCTCACATGCAGGCACGAGTTCTCTTGGATGTTGGTTCGCTCGCCCACGACGATGGGTTCGCAATCGCCGCGAATCTGCGTTCCCGCGAACACCGACGTTTCCGCACCGATGCTCACATCCCCGCATATGCTGGCATAGGGCGAGAGGCAAGCGCTTTCATCCATCTTCACCAGATGGTAGTCGGAAATAGATGCTCCCATTTTTATCTGTGGTCTCGCCATAAACCCCCCATTACCTCACCATCGGGCGAACGTCCTTCGCGCAGCCGACGCCGCCGACCGAACCGCCATCGCCTCCGCGCCCCACGTCCCCCCCCACGGAACGCCGAAGCTCTCGTGGTGCCGGCGGCCGTTTTCGCGCATTCCGCAGCAGCTGGGGCCGGGGACGGGTCACCCCGACGCGCGAGGACTAGCGCGAAGCGCACAGCCGGCGCCGCCAGCCAGACCGCCATCGCCTCCGCGCCCCACGTCCCCGCGGAACGCCGAAGCTCTCGTGGTGCCGGTGGCCGTTTTCGCGCATTCCGCAGCAGCGGGGGCCGGGGACGGGTCACCCCGACGCGCGAGGACTAGCGCGAAAACGGCCACCGGCACCACGAGAGCGGAGGGATAGACCTTACGCCCTCAACCAAAGCCCGGTCTTGCCGCCGTCCTTCTTAAGCAGCCGCACGTCGGTGATCTCCATACCGCGGTCGACAGCCTTGCACATGTCGTAAACAGTCAGGCAGGCCATGCTCGCAGCCGTCAGCGCCTCCATCTCGATGCCAGTCTTGCCGGTGACACCGCACGTCGTGATGATATGGATGCCCACGCGGTCGTCATCGCGCTCGCCCTCGAACACGGGCGTGCATTCCACCTTGGCTTTCGTGATGTTGAGCGGATGGCACATCGGGATGAGCGAGCTCGTCTGCTTGGCCGCCATGACGCCCGCTACGCGTGCGCAGGCGAGCACGTCGCCTTTGGCCGCCTTGCCTTCCACGATCAGCGCGAGCGTCGACGGTTTCATGCTGATGAACCCTTCGGCAATGGCAATGCGCTCGGTATCGGGCTTTGCCGACACGTCAACCATGCGCACGTCGCCCTTCTCGTCGATGTGGGTTAACTGCTCGCCCATCGAAACCTCCCTCTGCAACGTCCGCACGTTGACTTCAAACTCATGATCCTTCAGGCTCCAGGCGCGCTTTAACCGCCGATTTGCGACATCTTCCGCTCAGTGCCAATCTTATCGTGATGCTCGTCCGGCTTTAAATCAAGCGCTTTCAAGAAGCACTCATATACACCGTCTTCCCCACGTTCGCGCAAGGCACCGCGAACGTCGATCTCCCGATCTGAGAACAGGCAGGGGCGTAGCTTTCCGTCGGCGGTGAGACGCAAGCGATTGCATTCGC
Source organism: Eggerthellaceae bacterium (assembly GCA_017434045.1). Lineage (GTDB taxonomy): Bacteria > Actinomycetota > Coriobacteriia > Coriobacteriales > Eggerthellaceae > UBA9715. Next base: position 34,660 of record JAFRGA010000023.1, on the reverse strand, counting down.
TGCAGAAATGGCGCGAAAGCGGCGATATGAATCCGACCGTGCCTTTGGCATCGGGGAAGGCGTAGTAACGGGCGGGCCCCCATCCGAGGGGCTTTCCTTCTCCGTTGAGCGGTTCGAGCTCGGAAAGGCCTTCAGCGCGAGCGCGGTCGTTGATTATCTGCAAGAGCTCTTCGCTCGGCACGACGTCCTGCTTACCCCATCCCGAACCGTCCGAACCCGTTGACGAGCCTACCGGCATGTACTCGATAAAGCGCACATGAAGCGGCCTGTCGATGGACAGCTTGGCAAACCCGAGGAAATCCTGGTTGAGGCTGCGCACCGTCACGGCATTGATCTTGACAGGGTTGAAGCCGGCCTCGAGAGCCGCATCGATACCTTTGAGCGTCGACTCTATCTTCCCCACGCGCGTTATGAATGTGAATTGATCCGGATCGAGCGTGTCGAGGGAAATGTTCACGCGTGAAAGCCCAGCTTCCTTCAACTCGCTTGCCATCTGAGGCAGCAGCACGCCGTTGGTCGTCATGGAGATGTTCTCGATGCCCGGCATGTCGCGCAACGAGCGCACCAGGTCGACCACGCCCTTGCGCACGAGCGGCTCCCCGCCAGTCAGGCGCACACTGCGGATACCGATGCGCGTGGCAACACGAGTGATGGCTTCTATCTCCTCAATGCGCAAAATCTCGTCATGGCCCATCATGCACACGCCTTCAGCCGGCATGCAGTAGATGCAGCGGAAATTGCATTTGTCCGTTAGCGATATGCGCAAGTAGTCGATTACCCGACCGTGTGAGTCCTTCATGCCTTCCCCATCGTTTAAGCCGCCCGCTTTCCGCAAGCCACTCTTCATAGCATTTCAATTGAGTGTAACGGTATGCAGCATTCTTTTCTAGATATAGTCTCGGATATGCATTAACTTCATCACCGTTCATACCTGACCGTAATGGGACAGCACGCAATGGTGGGCGACGCTGGAGGATAGCAGGATAACCGTTGAGGGAAAGACGAGCGACATTCCCAACGGATCACTTGTTTACGATGTAGATCTTGCCAACAGGGATGCGCATCCACAGCTCATCACCAGGTTTGGGCAAGTCGTCCCAATTGCTTTTACCCTCGCCAGCGTCAATGCGCCAAAATACGCGCTGGTGGAGGTAATGCATCTCCTGATCTGATGCGCCCACGAGCGCGTCTGCGTCTTCACGACGGTCGAGAAACTCCAACAAGGCCATTCGGTCGAACCGCGAATCGCTGACGCGGTCAACGCGCATACGATACACGTCCTCGCCCGGACCGTCCGCCTTCTGCAAGTTGAACGCGCGCAAGCCGATTGCCTTGACATCGTGCGGCACCTGTTGCTCGGTGCGGATCTCCACCCCCCAAGCCGGACAATATACGGTGTGGTCATCGACATACTCAGCTTCTGGCGCGTTCTTGCAACCGCTCAGCTTTATGCCCGCCAGGCTCTTCGGGTTCTCGATGAGCTCTCGGCCTTTATCTACCTCCATGAGTTTGCCCTGCTCCATAACGGCAATGGTGTCGCAGAAGCGAACCGCCTCGTCGATATCGTGGCTCACGTACAAGATGGTGCCGTCGAAGACGTCGAACAGACCTGTCAGATTCTGCTCGAGGACGCTTTTCAAGTGCGAATCGAGCGCCGAGAACGGCTCGTCGAGCATCAGGATGCCGGGGCGCGCCGCCAGCATGCGGGCGAGTGCAACACGCTGCTGCTGACCACCTGAAAGCTGCGCGGGATAGCGCTTGGCAAATGCGGCCACGTCAAAGCGACGCAGCTCCTCGAGCACGATAGCATCGCGTTCGGCCTTCGGCGTTTGCTTAGGAATGCCCGCCGCTACGTTGTCCTCCACCGTGAGGTTGGGAAACAGCATGTAACTCTGGAACAGCAGCGCCGTTTTGCGCACCTGGGGTTTCAGGTTGATGCCCTGCTCGCTGTCGAAGAAGACTTGACCGTTCACCACGATGCGACCCTCATCGGGCGTCTCGATGCCGGCGATGGAGCGCATTGTTAGCGACTTTCCGCACCCTGATGCCCCGAGCAGGCCGAATACTTCGTTTTCAGCAGTGAAGCTGACATCGAGGGAGTAGGAGCCGAACGTCTTGCGAATATCTACCTCGAGGCTCATTCTTCCACCGCCCCCTTACGGTAACGGGTCGTATGCTGTGACCACAAGTTGATGAACATGATGACCAAGAAGCTGAATATGACCAGGATGATGGTCCAGAATATGGCGATGTCGGTGTTGCCGTTCATCCACTCGAAGTAGATGGCGATGGGAATGGTGCGCGTGATGCCCAGGTAATTGCCCGCCAGGAACAGCGTGGCGCCGAATTCGCCGAGCGCGCGGGCGAACGCGAGCACCGTGGACGCCGCGATGGACGACCACGACAGCGGCAGCATGATCTTGAAGAAGATCTTCGATTCGGACCAGCCCAGCGTGCGCGCCGCGTCCAGCATGTTCGGGTCCAGGTTGTCGAACGCGCCCAGCGCTCCGCGGTACATCAGCGGGAACGCCACGATGACCGCCGCGATGACGGTGGCCGGCCAGCTGAAGATGAGCGGGAAGCCGATGTCGATGAACCACTTGCCCACCGGCGTGTTGCTTCCAAGGGCCAGCAGCAGCAAAAAGCCGCAGACCGTGGGCGGCAGCACCATGGGGATGGTGAAGATGGTGTCGAAGAGGTTGCGGAACTTCGGCGTGCGGTGCAGGCAGAAATACGCCGCCGCAAGACCGAGGATGAAAATGAAGACGATGGCGGTGAACGTCGTCTTCAACGTGACGAACAGCGGCGACCAGTCGAGCGTGGACACGAACGCGCCGAATGTCTCGAGCCAGCCGGGCTGTTGGGCAATGACCGCCTCGCTTGCGAGAATCAAGCGGCCATAGCACGCAAACGACGGTTGCACGTAATGCGCGTTGGACGAGTCGGTGACGTCGCTGCCGTCCGCGCCCACGATGAGGTTGTACGAATCGCCGTCGATTTCCTGTCCAAACTTGTACAGCACGCCGTCAAGCTCATTTTCCCGCTCGGTCGTGAAATACCACGGCACAGACGAGCCGATGAGGGCGTTGCCCTTGCCGACCGCCGTGTCCAAAGACACGAGCATCTGCTGGAGGCGGGCCCGATCGTCGGCAGAGGCGGGATCGAAGCCGTTGAGCTTCGCATGTTCTGGGTCCACGTACACCAGGACCATGTCGTTGGTCACCAGGTACATGAGCGTGTTGGGTTTCGTCCCGTTGTAATACGCGTAGCCTTGGTACGATCCCGCAATGTCGCGGTTCGAGCCTTTGCTCGCACGTTCGAAATGGTCCACTGCGAAATCGCACCCGTCTATGACGGCCGTCTGGTTCTCGTCGTCAGCCGATATCGTGACATCGTCGGTGCTGACATCCGCCTTCGTCGCATCCAGGGAAACAGCTTCGCTTGCATACGCCAGGGGTGCAGCCATGGTGGCGAACACGAGCGCCAGCGCAGTAGCTAATAACAACATGCGTCTTCGCATTGGACATTCCTTCATCCGAGAAAAGAGGGGCTGGAAACCCAGCCCCCCGTACTATACCAATTCTTGAATATTCGAGTTGGCGTAGAAATGAACTATTCCGATTTAAGCGGCGAGCTCGAAGCCCCACTTCTGCCAGACTTCAGCAGCACCCTTGTCGGTCATGCACCAGTCGAGGAAGGCCTTCGCAGCAGCAGCGTTCGTGGACTGAGCGCATACAGCACCGGGGTCGGTGATGTTCTTGTGCGTGTCGCCCGGGACAACGCCGACGACCTTCACGCCGCCGAAGCGCTCGACGTCGGAGGTGTAGACGAAGGCGATGTCGACGTCGCCGGACTCGGCATGCTTGCAGACGTTGCCGACGGAGGTGTCGGTGACGACCTTGCCCTCGAGCGGAGTGCCCGCATAGGCGTCGGTGCCGTTGGCCTTGCCGGCGCTTTCAGAGCCGGTCTTGCCATCCGGATCCTTGAAGCAGCCGACGGTGCTCAGCGACTGGTTGGCGTAGTTGCCAGCAGGCACGGAGTCGTCGCCCACGCACACGGTGTACTTGCCGGCGGCGATGTCGTCAAGCGTGACCTCGTTGATGTCGGCATTGTTAGCAGAGGTGACCATGACCAGGTCGTTCTTGAACATGGTGACGCGGGTCGCCGGGTCGATGTAGCCCTTTTCCTCGGCGGTGTCCATGGTGCCCTTGGAAGCGGTGATCTCGAGATCGGCATAGGCGCCACCCTCGAGCATGGAATTCAGCTCGCCGGAGCTCTTGTACTGCGTGTCAGCGAACGTGACGTTGGGGTTGTCCTTGGTGTAGAGCTCCTGGGCTTCCGCCATGGCCTTGGACAGCGAGTTCGCTGCGAAGATCTGCAGCTGGACGGCTTCGGTCGGAGTAGCGGCGCTCGACGACGCGGCCTCAGAGCTCGCGGCCTCAGAGCTTGCGGCGCTCGACGACGCAGCCTCAGAGCTCGCGGCTGCACTCGAGGAGCTCGCGGCTTCCGAGCTCGAAGCGGCACTCGCAGACGCCGATGAGCCCGATGAGCAGCCCGCCAGGGCAAATGCAGCCACGAGCGCGGCAACGAACGCCGCAGTTAACACAACGCTAAGCTTTTTCATATATATCCCTTCTCGTATTCCTTCCCTGTTTTAGGCAATATGCGTAGATTCATTCATATTGCTCAATCTTTTGACATGTTAGAGCTGATAAAAATTATTGTCAATAATGAATTATTTTTACTTATATCACATTTCATACCAGTATATACCTGTTCGTACCTAACTTCTGCTCTGAAAAAGCGGCTAAAGCGCTTCCCTTTACAGCCTCATAACCGACAAAGAACTCGAACGCCCCACAGCAGCCGGCAATCACCAGCTTGCTGTGGGGCGAACGTTTCGCCCAAAATTCGGGCGGATGCGGTTGCTTTTCTGCTAATTAAGTTCGCGGCATCGAGAAAGGCGTCGGCTTGTACGCGTCATCGCTCCCCTCGGAGAAAAGCCTCGAGGTCTTCAGAGCGTCTTGAATCTTCTCGTATGGTTCCGGCTCCGTTGGGATATCCGGGTTGATCTGATAAGTCTGCACACGAGCATCCTCGTGTAGAATCTCCACCGCCTCGGCTTGGACCGGGCTGTCTTCATCGGCTTTTCCGCCAGACAACACAGTGGCATACGCCTGCTCAGCAATACGTACTCGCAATTCGTAAGCTCGTTTATCGATAAGCGCATGGTAGGCATCCCGATCGCTCGCCACACGCGGAAGTTCCTCGGCAGGCACCTGCATTGCCGGACGAGGCATGACTCCGAACGGGATGCGGGCGGAGTACGGCTCGACGGCATGAGCAGTTGCCGAAAGCGCGGACTTGCCGACGACTCCAGCATTAGCAGCTGAAACCACAGTTCCATGCGAACCATCGGCGCTCGCCCGCTTCTTCTCAAGATACGATCCGGCCTTCTTCGCCGCATCCGCCACCTTGTCCACCGCGAACTTGAGCCCCTTCGCCGCTTTTCCTGACATAACCTGCTCCGTTCCAGCTCTCTTCATCGTTTCCGCTGCCCAGTAATGCTCCTTTGCCAGTATTATTGCATCGGACTGTGTGCGTTTAGTGCGACAATGCAAACGAAAACCCAACATGGCACAACGGAAGGACCGCAATGCTATACGTGCTCACCGGAGATATTCAGACAGGCAAGACCCGATGGCTACAGGATACGATCGCGGCTCTCGAGGCAAGCGGCGTCTTCCCCTATGGCGTCATCGCCCCAGGAGAGTGGATTGAACACCGTGAAAACGGGACGGTAACGTACGAGAAGACTGGAATTGACAACGAGCTGCTTCCCCAACACGACGTCATCCCGTTCGCGCGGCGTGCAAGCGATTTGGGCGACGTCGAAGAACGGACGACTTGCTCGCAAGCGCACAAGGCCAAACTCAGCTGGGCCATTGACGACGCGGCGTTGGACTGCGTCAACGAGCACCTCTCCTGGGTGGCACGTGTGACTGAAGCCGAGCCTGCAAACGCCGACGCTTCCTCCAAGGGCATGCTCATCATCGACGAGCTCGGAAGGCTGGAGCTGCTCCATGGCGGCGGCCTCACGAACGCGCTCGCCCTTGTGGAGCGCGGTGCAACCCCCGCGCTTCCCCATGCGTTGATCGTCGTGCGAGAGCAGCTGTTAGATCAGGCGAAAGAACGATTCGCCAATGCGCCTTGGGGTGGAATGACGCCCGTTTTCCCCGTGAGCGAAACCCGTGACGAGCTTCTGGCCCATTGCGTCTGATCGCTTCCCTGCAGGTGGTCGCTCGCCTACCTGGATGCAGCCGCTACCGCTCGGGTCGCAAGACGACCTCGACGAGGTCCCCCACAGCAGGCGGTTGGATTCCCGGGCCGGTCTTCAATGCGTAGTACGCATCGGCAGCCTCTGCTTCAACTGGGCCAGGATGACTCGAGGACGCCGGGCAAGCTTCGATGAAACCATCGTCTGCCTGGTGCAACACCATTTGCTTGATCCCATAGAACAGCCCGGTCTCGCTCGGACGCACCTCTCCCGCCGGCTTCGACGACGCACCTGTTTGCCCCGCTGCGCCGCCCGGACCCCCGCTTGGAAATGCGTTCGCCAACCGCGTCAGAACACGCGCAGGCTGCGGATCCTGGCCCAAGAATTTCCGCATGGCCGGCCAGAGGTAGAAATCGGCTGTGAAGGCAGCGCCGCCAGGAGGACCCGAGATGCCGATGACGGGTGTGTTATCCAGAACAGAACACGAGCTGTGATGCCCCGGCCCATGGCTCGTCTGGTGATACAGCACCTTCCCGATGCGTTCTAGAATCTCGAGCGACCAGTCGTCGGAACCTTTCGACGACCCGGCGTTTAGGACGACTATATCGGCTTCTGCCGATGCCTTGCGCAATGCGGCTTCAAGCGCCTCGGGATCGTCCGGCGTAATTGGGTACAACAGCGCCTGACCGCCCCATTGCTCGATCTTGCCCTTCATGAGCAGGCTATTCGTCTCGATATTCCGCCCAAGGGGTATTTCGCCTCCCACAGGCACCAGCTCGTTGCCCGTGGGGAGGAAGGCGACCTTCGGTTTGGCGATGACTTCGACAACTGAGTTGTTACCGCTTGCGATATGGGCTGCAAGCAAGGGCGTTATTGTCGTGCCAGCCTCTACGAGCACATCACCTTCATGAAACTTGCTGCCAGCAGGACGCGTGCCGGCGAAACGCTTGGACGGCGCGGCTTCCAATTCGACATGCTGCTCGTCCGCGCTCACGCGCACGTGCTCTACGACAATGGCCGTGTCGAAGCCCTCCGGCATGGCGACACCCGTGTTTGCGAACTCCCAATCGCGCCCACGCACCCAATCGGTGGTGTTGGGAAGGCCTCCATCGAGCTCGGCAAAGTCGTCCCAATGCACGGCAATCGAATCCATGCAGCACGTCAGGGCATTCGGCATGTCGAGTCGAGCTACGGCATCATGGGCAAGTACGCGCCCTATTGCCTGGCCAATGGGCACCTCTTCGAAATCAGGCGAGAACCTGCAAGCTCCTAAAATCAGGTCTATTGCCTGCTCCTTGGAAACTTGCACGTGCTTCGAATGGTCGCGCATGTGGGCATTCTCCTTCCAAAGTGTTTATTTTTCCAGGTAAAGCATGCTCAATGCTTCGCCGAAAAACTGCCCCGCGCCATTTTGCACGGCAAAGCGCGTCTTGTCGGGATCGGCTACGACGCTGCCTGCGAGCATGTCCACTCCGCGGTCGAACAGGCGAGGCGCCATGATGACGCTCGGCCCGACCATGACGGTGCGCGCATTGGCCGCAAGCGCCAACAAACGTGGGGCCGTCTTGTTGATGAACGTCACGCCGGTATAGAACACCAGATCAGCACCGGGTATGATGTACTCGCATGCCGGATCGGGCGTGTCAAGCTCATCGCGGCAGTTACGCTCCAGGACAGTCAGGTCGGCACCGTAGTCCACCAAGCGCTCAGGGTGCGGGAAATGCCCCACCATCACGACTTTCTTTCCGTTCATCTGGTCGGCATGCAGCTCGAAAGCATCCATTTTCCGACGGGTGCCATCAGGAAGGTCGACAGGCTCGTCGTAACGCGCTCCCAGAGAATCGAGCTTGTCGCGTTGCGCATACCAGGCGTTCAACGCCGCGATGCCCAACGTGGCTTCCTCGAAGCACCACGACTTGGCCAGCTGCGCCATCTCGCGTAACTCGCGACCACGCAAATCACCCTTGTACTGACGCTTGGCGCCGCCACTTGCCGTCCACGCAATGCCCATGCCGCTGTCAGCCTCGACATACGACCAATGCGTGCCCAGGCAGTAATCGCGTACGGCGATGCCTTCGGGAATCCCCTCGATCAACTCGTTGTACAACGCCCACGGGCCCTCATGGGCATCCGTTCCGGGAAATGCAATTGCCCCTGTTGCTTGAGCTTTTCCACCTTTTAAGTCATCCATGCGTCCCATGTGAAGCATCTCCTTTTGCAGGTCGGCTCTATTGCCGAGCTCTTTCGCTTGATTGCCGCTGATCATTATAGCGCCAGAACTCTAATGGGTCGCTGATGCTGACTAGATGAAGGCCGCCGTCCTCAAACCCCGACCATTTTCATCATTAACATTCGCCTGCAGGGGAATGGTTGGAAAACCATCTGCAAGAAGAATGGTCGAGGCGAATCGCTGCTCTTTCGCGATTCGCCCCAACTCATAATCGCTCTCCTTTACGGGCGATCAAACGCCCCGAAACTAAAGCGAGAACTCTTTACTTCGTTATCTTGACCTTGAGCGTCACGGTCTTCATAACCGGTGCATAGGCCTTATTGCCCGCTGCGTATACGAGCACCTTGACTTTGTAGGTCTTATTCTTCTTCAGTCCCTTCTTGACCTTCACCTTGCCCGCCTTGGTAACGGTAATCTTCGCGTTTCCGGAGACCTTGGTGAAGGTTACTTTGCCCTTGGCTTTCTTCACGGTGAACGCTGTGGCTTTCTTGAAGGTCTTGTTCTTCTTGGTGCTGGACTTGATGGTCTTGGCCTTGACGGTCATCGTGTTTGCCTTCAGGCCCGAGGAGGCCTTCGCTGCTTTCGATTCGGCAGCCTTTTGGGCTGCCTTGGCTGCTGAAACGTCCTTCTGCAGCGCCGCGGCCTTTGCCTGGGCGGCGACTGCCTTAGCTTGTGCGGCAGCGACCTCTGCGGCCTTGGCCGCGAGTCCCTTCTCGGCGGTATCAGCGCGAGCTTTCTGAGCGGCCGCATCGGCAGCAGCTGCCGAAGCAGAAGCGTCAGCTGCGCTCGCCTTCTCATTTGCCGACTTGATTTGTGCATTTGACGCCGATTGCTGAGCACTTACCAACGTGGCAACGGAAGCGGCGGGGACGAGCGCCTTCTGCTCGGCAGTCAGGCTGTTGTAAGCGTTCAGCGCCTCCTCGACGGCGGCGATGCCGGCCGCAGACGTCGCATCGCTCGGGATAGCTCCCACCAAAGCGCCCGTATACGAAGCAAGCGCGTTGTCGTAAGCGGCCCGGGACTCAGCCGGGAGCAGTGCCTTCTGGTCGTCGGTCAGCGCTCCGTAAGCGGCCTTGGCAGCCTCGATGGCATCCTTGCTGTCGACGGTCACTTCACCGCCGATGGCGGCGACAACGTTGACGACATTATCGATAACCTGTGTATCGCCAGCTGTATAGGGAGTGCCACCTTCCCATGCCAAGCAGGGGAACCCGCCATTGAGGTTGCCCGTGTCGACATTGAACGCGGAACCTTCGCCGTTGAGCTCGAGGACGAAAGCCTTGTCCTTCATCTCGGCTTCGGTTTTGTTTGCACCAGGCTGCGATCCCGTGCCAGGCTCGAGCTGGTAAGCATTGTTGACGGATGCAGCTGACGTTGCCTTATCGCCCGAAACGGCCACCGGCTGTGTAGCGTACACGTTGGTAATCGTGCCCTCGTTGCCACCGACGATGCTGCCGAGCGGGGTACCGCCACCAGCGGTGCCCAGGCTGTAGCAATTCTCCATCACGGGATCGTTCCAGAACGCTCCGACAATACCGCCAACGCCCTTCTTCTGAGTGGAGCGCACAGTCGCGCGGTTCACGCAGTTCTTGATATACACATGTTTGTCGGTAGCGACGTGCAGCGTCTTGCCAACGATGCCGCCGACCGAACGGCCCGACTTGATGAAGCCGGAGACGCCGACGTTCTCGATCGTAATGTCACATGCGGGAGCCGGAGTGCCATCAGCCGCTCCGACACGACCGAACAAGCCGACCGATTGCGAGCTCTGATCGGTACCGCGCTCGCAGTAGATGTTGTTCACATAATGTCCCTGACCGTCAAAAGAACCATAGAACAGACCAAAGAACTGGCCGTTAGCGAGGTCGTTTTGCGCCTGAGAACCGATTGGATAGTAATTGTAGCCAGACCACGTATCGGTCTCGGCGTTGTACACGCCGCCCATGTCGATATCGTTGTCCAGATAGAACTTCACACCCTCGAACGTGTTTTGGGCTGCGGGCACTGTGCCGCGAATTGCAGTTACGTTGCCATTGGTGTTCGCCTCGTAGTCGGCAAGCTTAGCCAAATCCTCGGAACACATCCACGCCAGAGCCTCCCACTGCGCAGGCGTGGTAAGGTGGTACTCGGTCTGAGGATTCTCGGCGTCATACCAAGTGAAGTCCAAGCCACCAGCCCACGTCGTGGAATCCCAATCATACGTCGTTGCAGGATCGGGAACAGCCGCCACGACAAACGCACCAGCAGCCTCATCCCATGTGGCGGTGTACTTGTCGCCATTGACCTTAAGAACGTGGTCAGTCTTGGATAACGCAAAGTACAGGCTCTTTTCAGGAGCTAGGCTGGAGCCACTCTTCGTTGGATAGGCGCCAGCAAAGTCGCTTTCGCCGAGCTTATAGCTCGCGTCGTTGGGCAACCAGTTGTCTGTTGTCGTGCCGGTGATGTCACTGGGGTTCTTCACCTCGTTGGTAACGTACGTATAGGCACGACCGGAGTAGAACTGCCCACCATCGACATACACGTCGACGGTGTCCGTTGCCAAGTCGGAGATATAGGCGCTCGCGTCGAATGCGAGGAGCGCGTAGTCATTCGCGTTTGTCGCCTTCACGGCATCCCAGCTTATGTAAGCCAGGCCGTTGAAGTCGGCGGGTGCGCCGTAGGAGTTGGAAGAATTGGAGGACAGCGTTGTCTTCAATGAGCCGCCCGTTACCGTAACACTGCCGGCATTGACGGCGTTACCTGCTCCAATTGCCGGACCTGAGAAATCCTCAAACAGCTCTACGAGGCCGCCGTTGATGTAGACATCGCCAGATTTGCCTTGATTCGAGCCGCCGATCAGCGCGCCTTTAGCTATGCCTTTGACATAGAGCTCGCCGCCGTTGATGACGATGTCGCCACCTTTGTCGGTCACTGAATCACCGCCGATAACGGCGCCGGTTTTCGTACCCTTGAGGAACCAGTAACCACCATCAAAGACGATCTTGCCGTTAGCTTCGCCGACATTGGCGCCGATATAAGAGCACAAGGCTGACTTGTAGCCGTAAAGAGTGCCAGTGCCCGCAAAATGTACCTCATTGCCAGCACCCACATGGACAACAGCCGCATTCAGCCCGCCATCGTTGTCGATGAGGTTCTGACCTTCGACCTTCAGCGTGCCGTTACCCAGAAAATCGACCGTTGAACCAGCTGTTTCCCCGGTACCCTGGTTTGCGTAAAGGTCCTGGATGGTAAGCGTCGTTCCATTGCCGACTTTGATGTTGAGACCCTCAAACCTCTTTTCGGCTCCTTTTCCTACAATCGTAACTTTCAAGTTCTCGCCAATAGTTATGGCGCCGGTAGCATCATCGGCCAGATAATATGTGCCATCCTCGGTGATGTCGGCACCACCGTTTACCGTATCACCTGCCGCTTGCGCACCGAACAGCGGCTCACCTCCGACCAATGTGTCGGCGTAAGCGACTGCGGGCACGTAAGGTATGAACCCAACGCACAGAACAATCGCCATGAGGGTCGCGAAAACCTTCGAGGTGAAGATTCCCCCTCTCGCACGCTTGCAACTTCGCATGTGCATCTCCTTTCAATTCGTCCTACCTAACTCCGATCAACGCTGGAGTGCGCCTTCCGAAAAAGAGAACAAAACAACCTATGCGGGGCAGGCAACTATCCCCGCATTGCTTCCTCGTCACGTTTTGTCTTTGTTTATGTTATTCTGTTTTGTTAATATTTCCTTTTTCGTATAATCGGTATCACGAATAATAAGCGATTCAAAATGCGCAGTCAAGTATATTGTTGCGTTGAACTGGTATTTTAATGGTTTCGAATAGTTATGTAACGAACTGAAATACGACGAATAATCGTTTATCCCAGAGGCAATCAATCACCAGCGGGGGCAGGCGATCAATTGACGATGATCTTGAAGGATACAATCTTCGAGCCGGATTTGTAGTTGGCATTGCCTGCGGCGGTAATGCGCAGCTTCACGGCGTACGTGCCCTTCTTCGTACCCTTGGGCACAGTCACCTTGCCGGTTTTCGCGTTCACCTTCCACTTCTTCACAGACTTCTTTGCACTGATGTTCTTGTAGGTCACCTTGCCCTGTGCTTTCGACACCTTCACGGTAGCACTTGTGGTGAAAGCCTTCTTCTTGACTTTCGAAAGCTTGACCTTCACCTTCTTTGCTTTCGCCTTTGCCACAAGTGGCTGGTTTGCCTTGGCAATGGTGAAGCTCACGGTTTTCGTCCCCGTATAGTTGCCAATACCCGTTGCCTTGACGCTAGCCTTCCCCGCATTCCTATTGTTGATAATCGAGAGCTTGAAATCACGTCCGGGAGCGAGCCAGCGGTTGCCTAGCTTCAGGCTAGGCGCAGGCAGCTTGGGTGATCCGTCGTAGGTGTAGGAGGGAATCCCCGAAACCGTAGCACTCGCAATCGATGCCTTGGCGATGGTGAACGTCGCGGTCCTCGTGCCGGCGTAGTTGCCCTTCCCGGTGGCGGTCACCTTCGCCGTGCCGGCGGCCACGTTGCCCGTATACGACAGCGTGTAGTCGGTCCCGGAGGAAAGCGTGCGGCCCCCCACCTTGAGCACGGGGACGGGCTTCTTGGCGGCGCCGTCGTAGGTCGCGGAGGAAAGCCCGGAGACCGACGCTTTAGAAAGTTGGGCGCATGTTATCGCGTACGTCGCACTCTTCGAATTGATGCATCGACCACCATTTCCCGTCACTTGGACCGTAATCGTCCCGACGTTCGTGAAATCGGTCGTTGCCGCTCCGTTGCGCAGATAGGAAACCGTATAGCCCTCACTTGCCGAGAGCGTTATACCATCAACTGTGACGACGGGTGCCAGCTTCTGTGCTGAGCCGTTGTACACCTTGTTCGAGAGCCCCGAAATACTAGCCTGCGCGAGGTCATAGACTCTGTTATCCACGATGCGGAAGCGAACGTCTCTGAAACCGGTATAGTTGCCCCTACCCAAGATACGCACATACGCCTCGTCGCCGGGTTCATGGTTGTTCCGGTAGCTCAGCTCGTAATCCGCATCCTTTTGCAACAACGTGCCATTGTACGTCACCGCAGGCTCAGGCCTGGATCCGTCGCCCTCGAGCTGCTCGGGAGTGCACGCCTGGTCTTCGATTCCTCCTATCTCGAAGCCATCGGTGCTCGAGAAGTCAGCGGGCAAGATCGAGAAGGAGCCTTCGTACGTGCCGGTAAAATGCTTGTCTGCACCCTCGATAGCTGTGACAGCGTACGTCGCCACGCCGGTGTTTACGTTGTTCTCGTAACGAACAGTGTAGTCGGCTTCAGACCCTTCCACGAGCGTGGCCCCAGAACCGGTCATGGTACCGACGATGGGGGTGAGAGCCGTGCCGCTGTACGTGCAGTTACCACCTGCAACCGTCCAGCCCACCGTCGAGATATCAGCGGTGGCACGATACACGAAACCACAGGTCAGATAACCTGTTGCACCACCTTTTACACCGCTTGTACCCGTACGGAAATACACCTTTGCCGTCATCGGGCCGGGCTGTGCCAGCGTCGGCTGCGCAATCACAGCGCCGTTCGTATCGGTGTAGACGGCGCCGTTTCCGTTAACTTCGTTGCCGAGCGCGTCGAAGTATCGTGCTGGGTAGCGGTTGATCAGTCCGCCATTTACATTATTGTTAGTCGTCGTAAGGGGGATGGGATCACCATAGCAGTGTAAGACGTCTCCATCATCGTAAGCAGCCCAGTCGACAATCGGATAGGCCATAATTGCCATGACAGGGTAAGATGGCCCAACGTTCGCTATGTTGTTTTCACGCGGGATCGTCGTCCCGTCAGGGAGCTTGGTCGTCGCCTTCGCAGGCAAGCCCCATGTACCGTAATCGATATCCCTCACGATGGCGCGCAGCTGGTCAGTCGTGTTCAACGTCGCATTGTAGGGCACGATGTCGAAGGTGATGCTTTTCGTCCCTACGTAGCCAGCCTTGCCTGTTACCGTAGCCGTGCAGGGCGTTGTATGCGATTCTGCCACCGCTTCGTATGCAGGCCATTTCGTGATGTTGGCAGTCGAATACCCGACCGTGAAGTCCTCACCTTCTACGAGTGGCACCTCATCGCCCTCGCCGTCACGGAACACGAACTTGGGATGCACGTCGTATCCCCAATTGAACGGTTGGTCGGAAACGGCGTCGATTGTAAGGTCATCAAGATTCGTGCCATCATCGATGGTAAACGTACCCGATATCGGGCTGGACGTACCCCCGCTCAGGTTGGCGAGCGGTGTCACCACGTAGCTGGCCTGGCCTTTCTCAACGTTGTTGGCGTACGTTACCTGATAGTCAACACCGGCTTTAAGCTCCACCCCATGAAGCGTCACCTTCACATCAGGTTCGACCGCCTCGCCCGTGTAGGCCCACGTCGTGCGCGTAAGAGAGACCTCGCAATCTTCGAAATGGGCTGGCTCTATATCGAAGTAGGCGATGATGTAATTGCTCAAGTTCATCGTGTTTATCGGGTAAACTGTAATTGCTGCGCGCGCTGCGCCCTCGGCGCCTGTCACGTTGCGGTTGGCCATCGTCTCGTCGATTACCACGCCCGCCTCAGAAGGATTGGGGTCTCCGCAGATGATGCGGTAGTCGACGCCCTCGACAAGCGTATATCCACCACATGTCACGGCCACATTGGGCTTTACCTGCTCGCCCGTGAACGTGACAGACGCCCCGTACACGCGCTGACCGTCGTTGGCTTCGCGGTAGAACTTTGCCTTGTCGACATCCCATGCCCACGTCTGGGCGTCATCGCCCTCGCCAAACGTCGCGCCCTCGAAAGTGCATTCGCGGTACAGATCCACTGGCTCGATAACGTAATAACCGATCGCACCACCCGAAAGCGACAGGGAGTCATCCTTTGCCGAAACCTTGACAACATAGCCTGCCGGCGTTCCGCTCTTCAGGTTCACGCAGCTCGTGCCCGCTCCATATACCGCACCACTCGGATAATACGAATTACCCGCACTGTCGGAGATGAGAACGCCGTTGCGATCGTAAAGACGCCAATCGCGTGTCTCGGCATTTAACGCTGCAATACCTCCCTCGAACTCGGCCAGGGGAATCTTCACCGCTCCATTTTCATCGAACGACACATAACCCCGCGAATCCAAAACTGCGAAGCCCTTTCCCTCTATCACGTTGGCGGCAGAGGTGGCATTGTTGTAGATGACGTAATCATAGTTGTCGGCGTCGATTGCCGATCCGGAGACCAGGACTCTCACCTCCGCTGGGAACACTACATTTCCAAACCGGTATTTCATTGAGGATACTTGTACGGTCGCCATGGAGAGGTCCGCTGCAGCAATGCCATATCGGGCACAATCGGAAACCGTACCCGTGTACATGCCCAGACCCGCGATGCTAGCAGTATAGATGGGCTCAACCGACATCTCGTAAGCGCCAGGCTGCGGGATGACGCGGAAATCGGTGTCCTGCACGAGCACCGTTCCATCGGTGAGCACCACTTTGAGCGTGGGCATGGCCATAGCGCCGGCACCCACGTACGGCGCAGGCGCAAGCTGCTCGACTGATGCTATGACATCGGCGGTGAGCGGTCGGGTGCCACTTTCAACCCAGGTGTTGAGCACGGGATAACCTCGCCCGTTTATGAACCAATATGTGCTCCAGTCCTGCGTCTGGGATGCCACAGCGTTCAAGATGGCTGCACTCTCGGGCTTGGCCAAATCCGTCGGGCTCTTCACGAACAGGTTGCTCGTAACTCCCCAATCCATGTTGCCAATTGCCTGGTCGTTGTGGTAGGGAACAGAGCCTTCCATGACGATGCAGTCGTGCACGTTTCCCTCGTTGTCACCGCAGATGCCCGCCTCGCGGTATTCGACGCCTTGCGTCGTGTTGATGGTGTAGATGCCGCCCGAATTGAAGCAGGCGTAGATCTCGCCAGTGACGCCAGGGTAGTCATCCGACGTGAAGATGCCTCCCGCGATGCCCGCCATGTAGTAGCCAGTCTGGATGTTGCGCACCTCGGCGTAGTTGGCGCAGTAGCTCACCACGCCGCTGCGCGTCTGGCCCACGATGCCACCCGATAGCGGCTTGTTCCAACGAGTTGTGATGACCTTGCCCGCCTCCTGGTTGCGTGTCCAGTCTGAAAGGTCGGTTATGGTGCCGTTGTAGCAGCGCGTGATAGTGGTGTACACACCTGCCTGCCCCACAATACCGCCCGTGGCATTGAGGCCCGTGACCTGCGCCTCGTTATAGCAATCTACAACTACCATGGGATCTTCGGGATCTCCGTCGTTGTATTTGTCGGGATCCTCGCTGTTGCCACGCAGACTGCCTACGATGCCACCCACCTCGTCGGCTCCACGGTTGTTGGCAAGGGATATACCGTCGGAGGCGCGGATACCCGTGAAGACCATGCCCGTCACTTTCCTGGTCTGCTCGTTGTAGGCGCCGTTATGGCAACATATGATGGAACCATTACTGTAGCCGGCGACACCGCCTACATAGAACGCCACGGCGTACGTCACCGTGCCGAAACGGTCCACCGCGCCGGCACCGGGCGTTTGCACGGTAATGTTTCCCAAGTTAAACGAGTTGGAGAGCACACCGTGCTTATTCGGGTCTCCGAAACGCCCCACGACTCCGCCGAAGCTATCGGCCACACGCAGCGACTCGCTGGAACTGTCAGCGTTCAGGACATCAGCGCCTACGGATATTTCGAGGTCTCCGGTGTACGAGCAGCCGTCCATATCGCCCCGCGCGTAACCCACCAGGCCACCGACTCGCTGCACGGTATAGGGTTTGCTCGCGCTGGCAGGCGCGTCGCTGGACACGGTAATGTCGACGCTCGACGAGCAATTTCGCACCACGCCATCGGACTTGCCCACTAGTGACCCCACATCGCCGACGTACTCGGAATCGGTCACGAGGCTTATACCGCAATCTCCCCCGCCAAGCGAGACATTACGCAGAGTCGAGGTATCTGAAGCATATCCGAACAGCCCCGAAAAGGTGTACGTTTCGGATATGCGCAAATTCGAGATGTGGTGATTGTAACCGTCGAACGTGCCGGAGAATGGATGGTCGGGGCTGCCCACTGGAATGAAGCCGGCGCCTTCGGAAACGCCCTCCGATAGGTCTATGTCGCCGCCAAGGTAGATGGTCTTGTCCTGGAAGCTCACGGCTTCGATCGTAGCGCCATCGTTCACGGCCGTTCCATTCACAAGAGCGGAAAGCCCTCGTAGCTCTGCAGAGGTTTGGATGAGGAACTCGGGGCTATCGGGGTCGTTCACGTACCAATCGATATCGTAATCCACGGTATTCCGAAGCCCGGTAGCTGCCACAAGCGTGGTGGAGGCGCCCGTCCCGTCACCAACCGCAAATGCTGGGGCAATCCCAAACCCAAATACACATAGGGCCAGCATCGCCGCCAAAGCCCAACTTGTAAGACTCCGAATTCCCGAGTCATTCTTTCCGACCATGACCTCACATCCTTCCGAGATGGCGGGAACGGTCAACCTGGTACGTTCCAGGTTGTCTCGTGCTCGTCATTTGTTCCGCATGCGTATCATCAAACCGTCAGCGCGATCGACCGCATAGCGGCGGCCCTGGAACATACCGCCGAAGAGCAGGGCAACGATTGCCGTCATCACCACGAGCATCCACCAAATTGCATCGATTTCCGCGGGAGGAAGCACCGGCTTGGGGTTCTCGCGCAATTCTCGGATGAGCGGGTTGCCCGACTGATCGGTCTCTCCCTTGGCGATCTCTTTGACTTGCGGGGATTGATCCGGCTCGCTGTCCTGCGCAGATTGGTCTGGTGAGCTATCCTGCGTGGACTGACCCGGAGCGCTGCCCTTGTCGTCGTTGTGATCGTTCGTGGCGTCCTTCTTCCCGACCTCCTCCGAGTCGCCCTTGTCGGAAACAGCAACCGTTCCACCCTGCTTCTCGTCGGTACCCACGCCCTCGTACGACTCACCATTGAACGGATTGGACGACTCGCGCGCTTCGCCCCGACCCTTCTCGTCGGCCCGGTCACCTCCTTCTATGTCGCCCTGTATGCCGGGCGTACCGTTTTCCTCTTCAGGAGGAGGTGGCGGCACATCGGGATCCTCGGGCTTTGGATCAGGCTCTGTCTGCTCTTCCTCTTCGTCGGGCGGGAACGTGTTGTCTTCGACTACGATCGTGATCCTATTCACATTGCTGATGGACTGGTTGGCGTTGCGGATACCCACCCCTGTCATCCCGAAGATCACGCGAAATGTGGAGTCGTTGGTCATGTAGCCGTAACCTGCAGAGCCCGCGTTGTTCTTGTCGGTGGCGTCTTCATAACCGGCGTTGTTCTTCATGTAATACGAAAGCGCGAGCATGGGGGAAACAGATTGCGCGCCCACGAGGCCAGGCAGGTCTTTATGGTAGTAGTAGTTGGTGTAGCGATACTGCGTGCCGAG
The DNA here is from genome assembly GCA_017434045.1 of Eggerthellaceae bacterium. GTDB lineage: Bacteria > Actinomycetota > Coriobacteriia > Coriobacteriales > Eggerthellaceae > UBA9715. The sequence goes on along the minus strand of JAFRGA010000023.1, from coordinate 15,716 downwards.
GATGAAGCTCGCGCTGTGCCTCTCGGCAAAGTAGCCGTCGGTTCCTGTGAACACCATGCTGATAAGGCGGTCGGGATCGACTCCGCACACGGCCAGAAGCGTGCGCATGGTGAGCCCCCGCGCGTATGCCGTCGAGAACGCATCCCCGCGGCGGTGGAACGTGTACCAGGTGGTGTAGTCGGCCAAACCTTCGAGCTGACCGCGTGTGAGCTCGACTTCCTTGGCCGGCTTCGCCTCCTCGCCATGATTCAGGTAATCGCTATAGTGGTACATCGTAACGGTCATGCTGTCGGTATGGCCCAGGTACTCGATGCTGTCCTCTGCGATGACGCTTACGCCAACGCCAATGTCCTTGCCAGTAAACGAGGCGTGCGGCATATTCGCATACACGAAACCGCGCGCGAAACCCGAAAGCGCCCGGAAGCTACCGTCATCGCGAATTTGCGAATACAATTCGTCGTTCACGCGTTCCTCACTGCGGTATACCTTCCACGTCAAGCCCACTGCCTTCTGTGGGTCGGTCTTTGTGTTGACTTCGTATTCCTCGACGCGATGCGCTTCCTCGTTGTAGCCGACGTAGGTGATGAGCGCTGAGAAGTTGTAGGTGTTCTTGCCTGAAGCGAGCTTGATTGCCGACGTCTGGATGGGCGAGCCTTTCTCGTCGAGCAGCACCATCTTCTTCACGTAGTTCTGCGATGCGTACACGGCCACCTTGTACTCGCCGGAAAGTCTCCTGGTCGTACGGTTGCCATCTGAATCGTAAACGGGCAAATCGACTGTGCAGAGCACCGTCGCGTAGCCGCTTTTCGAGCCTATGGGCCTCACTGTGCCGTCGCTTCCCACAGCCACGAGCGCACTGCATGCCTTGCCGTCGTAGTCGACAGACTTCACGACAGACCAAGAACGCTCGCCACCGTCCTGCTCTTGCGACGTGGTCACGGCCGAGTTGGTCCAACGAATCGAGGCGGAAAGCTTGCAACTTGACGTCGATGAAGGGGCCAACACGACCAACGGTACCGACTTCGAGCCCGTCCCGGTGGTGGGCACAGCTCGCCAGTACCAGTCCTGGGTGACGTCATCGGGACGTTGGGAAGCCCCCACCCAGTAGTTGGAAAGCGCCGAGATGTCTAGAGAGTCCGAAGTTGGTCTAATGCTGGCGTCGTTGTTCGCAATGCGCACGTAGGCCGGCGTGCCGCCCACTGTCTTCCCGTTGACAGTAGCGCCGGCGATGCGCACGGTGCCGTTCTTCTGCTTTGTTGCCGTGAGCGTGCCATCGGGGGCCATTTTCGCAATGGTCGTACCTGCGCTTACAAGTCCCGCAAGGGCGTAATCGACAGCAAGCCCACACTGGGACGCGAGGACGTTACCCCCGCCCTCTAAGGACAGCTCCGCATCGAAGCTGACGCTACCACCCGGCGAGAGTATGACAGTGGGCGTGTTCGCAATCGAGCCCGCATACGGTTTGTACGAGCCCGTTGCGACATCCTCGTAAACCAGTTTTGCCTCGCTTATCGTGCTAGCTGCCACGACAGCACCGCTAGCAGCAACATTTCCCACGATGCGAACCAGCAGTTCTTGCCCTGCAAATTCCGGATAGGCATTCGATGCGCAGCGCAGGGCTACCCAACCATTTCCAGCCTGTGTCGCCTTGAGCGTAGCTTTCTGCCCGTCTTGCCACAGAGTAGCAATAAGCACATCTGCGTGCTCCTGCATCTCGTCGTAAAGCGCGACAATCTGCCACACCAGCTGAGCGCCTGCCATACTGCCATCGCTCGTCCGCTTGTTACCCGAAGCATCCACATAGGTTACCGTCGCGTCCAGGTCGAGTGAGCCGCCAGCCTGGGTTATTGCGGGAACATCCTCCTCGGCCACGCCGTCCCCAGCGCTGGCCACATCGTTTACAGGTGCGACCGTGCCGGTAGACGCACCTTCGCCCGATCCTGTATACGTGATGGAAACCGAGTCGATGGCCTCACCCGAATCTGGCGCGATGGTATCGCTTACCAGATTGACGTAAGCAGGCGAGCCTACAACTTTCACCCCGCTGACGGTTGCCTTGAGCTGTACGAGCTTGGACGAAACGCCCGAAATCGACACCTTTCCCTCACCGTCGACTGAGGCCACTGTCCTGCCGTCTTTGACGTTGTTGCCAAGCTTCCACTTCACCCCAACGCTAGCTTCACTAGCCCTTTTGACCGTGCCATCGCTGTAGTTGAGCTGCACATCAAAGTAGGCGGCATCGCGTACGGCGGCGACTTTGCGGGGCTTGTCCTCGGACGACGTCTTGTCGAACAGCACGTACTCTCCCGTGACGGGGTCCATGATCAGCAGACGGGCAGATTCGATCTTTTCGGGGTCTTCATCTGATTTCGATTGCGAACGCAGGCGCGATGCTTTTTCCGTACGAGAAGCAGAAGCTACGCTGTCGATCGTTTCTGCAGCTTCCTGACGTACGGATTCGCCCTTCGCAGCATCGTTCTCCGCAGATGTTTTCTCGACAGGTTCGCTGTCTTGACTTTTGTCCGCAGGCTTTTCCGGTTCAACTTGCTCTTGTTTGAATTCCTCGATAGGAGCTTCGCCTTGTTCTGTGTTCTCGTTTCCGCCGTCGGCTTGTGTCTGGCTGGCGTCCGGCGCAACTTCGTCTCCTTCAGCTTGACCCGATGCGTCGTTGGAATCCGGCTCGACCTGTTCCGCCGTATCATCAGGTTCAACCGATTTAACCTCTTCCACCTGGCTTTTCTGCTTCAGTTCTTCGCCCGCGGCATCGTCAGGCTTATCGGCAGCTGCTGATTGTTCACCTGCATAGGCTGCTACAGACGACAGGAATGCAGTCGGCACCATGAGCGTGAATAGCACGGCGAGCGACAGAAGCAGCCTTCCAGCTGCTTGCGCCACCTGAGTCAAGGTATGCCTACGTACTTGCTTCATCCGTATGTTTTTCCTGATGGCAGGCTACATTACCCGCCCCTACTGTTCCTCCAATATGTAGTACGTGCCGGTATCGGGATCTTGGTACACGCGCCCAACGTCAACGTATTTCGTACCACCCGATTCGAAATCGCCGGTGATGTCTTCGACGTTTTCGATTTCCTTCTTGTTGTCGGTCATCTGCACCTCGGTCACGGTTTGGATATCGATGTTCCAGGCCACAACAAGCGCCACCATAAGTCCGCACGCCAGCACGAGCATGCAGTCAGCCAAGTTCGAGAGACCCGCCGTGGGATCCTCGTCTTCTAGTGTGCGGCGACGCCGCAAGTTGTCCGCCGTAAGGCTCGCAAACCTGCCCATCTCAAAACACCACCTCTGACCGCATTGGAAAGGACGGCCCCTCCGATGCACACTTGCCGCTCATCACGAAATAACCTCTTTGGCGGAACCGTAGGGAACGGTCCTTTTCCGATCGTTCGATTCATCCTGCCCGCTTTGCCCGCTGCCACGCTGCCGGCGGGTCTTCCGAGGCTTGGCTGGCCCGATACCACCTGCGCGCTCGAGATCTTCCAGGTAATGCGTAGGGCGTTCAACATTGAGGGTGCCCGCCTGACGCATGCCGTCCACTTTCTCCAAGATGGCTGTGCTCGCCGCCTCGAGCGCCGACAGGTAGTTGTCGTACCAGCGCTGGCGCACCTTCGTGACGACGTAGGTCACGAGCGCGATGACCAGCCCCGCAACGGTCGTGTCGAAGGCCACCAGCAGCGATGCCGAAAGCGTAAGCGTGTCGCCCTGACCCAGCGATATGAGACCGGGTCCCAACGGAATCAACGTGCCCATGAGGCCGAGCATCGGCGCCACCTTGCTTACGGTCTGCGTGCGCTGCAGGATTCTCATGTGGTAGTCTTCATGCTCCTCAATCAGACGTTTCGCCAACGCCACGTGCGAGTCGACGGGAAGACTGCGATAGTCCCACAGCTGGAGCAACGTGCGTTTCTGGCGTCCGAGCAAGCCCGATCCAGCGATGACGTCCGGCAGCTCTTCGGAAGCGGCTTCGTCGATCTGATCCAGGAATTCCGGCATACTCACGCGGAAATGCCTGTTCTCGGTGCGCCATTCCACCACCGCGCTGCCCACGCACCACAGCGCGTACACTACTAGCGCAATCAGCGCGATGACCGCCGGCAGCAGCAGCGACTGCGCGATTACGTGCAGAATGTCGCTGAAATACGTTTGCTGCAATAACTCCATTTGACGCTAACCTTCCTCATGTGGAAAAGGGTCAGACCCTTTTCCACATTGCTCGTCATTTCCTGTACGGTGGGTAGCTTTCGCCCAAAAAACCCTTCATCGTCTCGGCATCCACGTCGCAGCCGAAAAACAGCTTGTAGTACTCACGGCCTACCTCGACCATGTCCACGTCGAAGCGGTCGGGATAGAACATGTTCGCCAGCCACTGCACGCCTAGGAAGCGGTTGCACGCCATGGGACGGTCGACCCAGGCCACGGGTATGTTCGGCATGGCATACACGCGGCCGTTGCGCACAGCATCGATGACAGCCCAGTCCGCGCTGCTGCGGATGATCTCCTCGGCGCCGCCGCGGATTTCGGAATCCCACGTAACGATGACCTCGGGATTCCACCCAATGACCGACTCCAACGACACATCCGACATGCCGGTTGCGTCAAACCAGTCCACCTCGGCTACCACTTTGCCGCCCGCTGTGACGAACGACCAGGCATGCTGGCTGTTCGCGGGTTCGGTTTGTAGACCTTGTGGCCCCTCGGCGTAATACACGCTGACGCGCTCGTCCTCGGGCACGTCGGCCACAGCAGCCTCCACGCGCGCGACGACGTCCTCACAGTACGCGGCCAGCTCGGAAGCGCGCTCCTCGCAGCCCAGGATATCGCCGAGCTTCTGGTAGGCCTCGCTGATGCGCTCGGTGGAACCGTCGATCAGGATGACGGGAATGCCCGAGAGCTTCTCGATGTTGTCGGCCTCCTCTATGTTGGCTTCCACCAGCTCGATTGACGAGATGGAGAAAATCAGCTGGATGCCCGCCTGCATGACGGCCTCGACATCCATCTGCCCCGTCTCGACGGCTCCCAGGTATTCCAGCCCCTGCATGTTGGGCAGGTACTTCATATCCTCTTCGGAAAACCGAGAGCACGTGGCGCCCATGGCCTCGGGTTTCAGCGTCATGACGAACAGCTGCGCCAAGCCCGAGGTGAAATACACACGGGTCAGCTTGTCGGGCGTGGGAATCGTATGCTCGCGCCCCGCATCGTCGGTGAACTGGCGCTGCCCCTTGATGAGCGCGTCGCCCGCCTCCGAGCGGCAGCTTGAAAGCACTGGCACGCTCCCGACGGCCAATGCCGCCGCTGCGCACGTCCGCAGGAAGGCCCTGCGCGAGAGAACGCTCGCCCATTGGCGATTGACCATTCGCCCGCTGTCATCCCGGGCAGAAAACGAAGGATCGCCACTAAACGACGAACTGGGCAAGCCGCTTCGCGAAGATTCTTCGCTACACTCAGGATGACAGCAAGAACGGCTCTCCCCGCCCTGAGCCATGGTCATACCCTCTTCTCGTTTTCTGATCATGAGCACTCCCTCTTTTCGGTCAACTACCTGTAGACATCGATGCCTACGGAGTTGCTTTCCCTCATCAGCGGTACACACACCTTCACCTGCCAACCAGGCTCCAGCTCGACGGACACGATACGCGCTGCCGTGCTGTAAATCGTGTGCAGGCATTCGTCGGTCATGACGTCATCGGGTGTACCTTCGGCCATTATCAGGCCCTTGTGCATCACCACCACCTTATCGGCGCAGAACAGCGCATGATCGGGGTCATGCGTGACCATTACCACGCTCGTGCCAGCCCGCGTGAGGTTCTTCATCTGCGAGAGCACCATCTGCTGATTCCCGAAGTCCAAAGAAGCCGTAGGCTCATCCATGACCAGCACATCGGGCTGCTGCGCAAGCGCCCGAGCAATCAGCACGAGCTGCTGCTGTCCGCCCGAAAGTTCGGTATAGATGCGTCCAGCCAGGTCTTGGATGCCTAAAAGCACCATGGCCTCGTATGCGATGCGTTTGTCCTCGTGCGTCACGTGTGCCAAACTGTTCACGTAGGGCGTGCGTCCCAGGATGACCACGTCGGCAACGCTAAACGGGAACGGCGGCGTGTGCGCTTGCGGAATGTACGCGAAATGGCGCGCGCGTTCCTTCTCGGTCATGCGCAACGTGTCGTGTCCATCCACATGCACGCTTCCCGCCGTCGGCACCAGAAGCCCCAGCATGCACTTGAGCGTCGTCGTCTTGCCGCACCCGTTCGCACCGATGATGCACACGAACTGCCCCCGCTCTGCCGTGAAGCTGACCCCGTGCACAATCTCGACATCGCCATACCCCACATGCAGACCCTCGACCTGCAAGAGCGGCTCTCCTACACCGGAAAGCTCACCATTCCTGGCAGCCTCGCCGCTACGCCCCTTCGCGACTATACCTTGGCTGCTCGGCAAATCGGGCTGCGCGGCGCCCTCTGCCGCCCGGGCGGGCGGATGGGTTGAGCCGCTTCCGCAGGCGGCCGATGACAACGGGAAGGTAAACCCTCCATCCGCCGAGGAGCTGTAGGCGAGACCCGTCCCCCCGCCCGAGCGATGCAGCCGAGCGACCATTCCCATCACTTCCACCCCCTCATCTGGTTGCGGAAGATGACGACGAAGAACGGCACGCCCACGATGGCAGTCAAGATGCCGATGGGAATCTCCACCGCAAAGGCGACGCGTGCGATATTGTCGATGATCAGCAGAAAAGCCGCGCCTACGAACATGGATGTGGGAAGCAGCACCTTGTAGTTGGGACCCACGATAGCACGCGCCAGGTGTGGCACGACCAAGCCAACGTAGCCGATGATGCCCGCCACGGCCACCGACACCGACGCCAGCATCGTGGAGGCGAAAATAACAAGCAGCCGCGTGCTGCGTGTGTTCACGCCCATCGCTCGCGCCTCGTCGTCACCGAACGACAGCACGTTCAGGCGCCACGACATGATCATCAGGATGACGAAGCCCACAACGAGCGGCACAACTGCAAGCAGCAAATCGTCCGAGTCGACGCGGTTGAAACTACCCATGAGCCAGAACTGGATGGTGGGCAACTGGTCTTGCGAGTCGGCCACGAGCTTGATGAACGACGTACCCGACGAGAACAGGCTGGACACCAAAATGCCACCAAGTACGAGTCCGAGTGTCGGATCGTATTTCACAAGGCGGTTCAGCAGCACTGCCAAGGACACAGCCGCAAGTCCGCCCACGAACGCGAACACTTGGATGTAGAAGCCAGGAAGGTTCAACAGCATGGCCAGGCACGCGCCCATGGAGGCGCCCGCCGACGATCCCAAGATGTCGGGTGAGACAAGCGGGTTCTTGAACATCCCCTGGTAGCTAGCGCCGGCGCATGCGAGTGCCGCGCCCACCAGGCAAACGAGCAAGATACGGGGACCACGGATGTTGAAGATAACGCGGTCAATGCGCTCGGCCTCGACCGAATACGCAGCGCTTGCCGGATCGATCAGCTCCGGCCTGAAGAAATGCGTGAGCACGCCGCTGACGAGCTCGTTCACCGGCACCGCAAAGCGACCGATGGCATACGAGATGCCCACGAGCACGAGTAGCATCACCACGAGAGCGACCGCCACCCAAGCGGGCACCTTGCGTCCGAACGCAGCCTCCACTTCCTCGGCGGTACCCGGCGAATTGGGCAATACCGTTGCGGCGGATGCGTTCCCCTCGTATGTCAACCCAGATGCCACGCCGGGCACCTTCCCCTCGTTTCGCACAATGCGCGTAGTAAATCTATATCTGATTAAGTTTATTCGTATGTAATACTATTTGCAATACTATATAATTTCTAACTGGGATTATAATGATTTGAAGCGATATTAAACGTGATGAACCGTTACGATATCGACGTATTCCCACTTGCATAAAAAACAACGACCTTGGACCGCGGTATCGGCGATTGGAGAAGGTTTCTCGCCATGCGCGACGATTGCTCACCTCGGAAGTGAATGATCGTTTGTCAACTGCTCATAAGCTATGCTTACAACTTGCTCGACACGCAGGCGACGCGATCGACCTCGTCAACGTACACCAGATGCAGCTCGGTGCCGTACAGTTCGCTCAAGCGCTCGCTCGTGAGCGTCGTCTCGGCATCTCCCACGGCTAGAGTTCCGTCGGCGTTCAGCATTGCCACCCTGCCACCGAGCAGGATGGGCTGGTCGGGGTTATGCGTCGTCATGACCACAGCGTACCCGCGCTCGACCAACTGCTTGCACGTGCGCATGACGCGGATCTGATTTCCGAAGTCAAGCGCACTCGTCGGCTCGTCGAACAGGATGACCTCGGGATTCTGTACAATGGAACGCGCTACGGCCACACGTTGGCGCTCGCCACCCGACAAGTGCGAAACGGTGCGGTCGGCCAACTTTTGGAGCTCCAGGTCGACGATGGCCTCCTCCACACGCTCGTAGTCCTCCTCTTTCGGTGTGGAGAACATGCCGATGCGGGGGGCGGCACCCATCACCAAATACTCGCGCACGGTATAGCCGTAGGTCACGGCTATGTGCTGGCGCACGTAGCCTATGTGCTTCGCCAGACGCCGCGTGGAGTAGCTCTCGACGGGTTCGCCGTTCAGCTTCACAGAGCCCTCGGTCGGAGAGGCAAGGCCGGCAATACAGTTCAGCAACGTCGACTTGCCCGCACCGTTAGGCCCGAGCAGTGTCAGCATCTCGCCTTTCTCCACGGTGAACGAGACGTTCTGGAACACGTTGCCACGATGGGCCGAGTATTGGAAAGCCAGGTCTTTGACTTCGATCAGAGGTGCCATGTCCGTAAGCCCTTCCATTAGTCGACGTCGCGTTGCTTCACGAGGATGTAGCCAAAGATCGGTGCGCCCACGAGGCCCGTCAGGATGCCGAGCGGAATTTCGAAGCCCGAAATGTTACGCGCGAACAAATCGACCAGAATCATGAACGCTGCTGCCACCAGGATGACCGTGGGGATGAGCCGCTTGTTGTCGGATCCCACGATGCGCCGCGTGACATGCGGGATGATGAGACCCACCCAGCCGATGGTGCCTGCAATCGATACCGCCGAAGCTGTGAGCAGGGTCGATGCAATAATTATGATGTTGCGTTCGCGTTTTAGATCGACACCGAGTGAACGCGCCTCTTCTTCTCCGAGCGATATCAGGTTCAGCCGCCAGCGCATTGCCACAAGCACGACGGCCGCCACGATCATGACGGGTGCCGTGTAGCACAGCACATCGGAGTCAATCTTCGCAATTGAACCGAGCTGCCAATACACAATCGAAGCGAGTTGCGTATCGGGATCGGCCACGTACTTCATCAGGCCTAGGATCGAGGACATGAACCCGCCCACAATGACGCCCGAAAGCACCATCATCACGTTGGAGTGCCGATGCATGAATTTGGGAATGCTGACGGTTATGAACACGGTGACCAGGCCGCCCACAAACGCGAAGATCTGCGTCTGCCACGTGTTCATGTACAACAGGATGGAAAGCGCTGCGCCCACGCATGCGCCATACGAAACGCCAAGGATATCGGGGGAAACGAGTGGGTTCTGGAATACGCCCTGGTACGAGGCACCCGATAGCGCAAGCGCCGCGCCCACGAGAAACGCACCGACCACACGTGGCAGGCGAATGTTCATGATGACGTTGTAGTCGTTCGGCGTCCACGTTGTCTCAGCACCCGTGAACGGCGAGGTGAGGATGGCAACCGTCGTCTGCAGGTCAACGGAATAGCGCCCTATGCAAAGCGAGGCAATTGCAAGCGCTATGACTACGATACCGCAGCCGATGAGGACAATCCCCAACGGAACTTGTTTCTTGCCCTCGATGGTGACGTCCTCCGCAAAGAGCTTTTTCTTCTTGGGCTTGTCATCCGCCATGCGCACCTCGCTTCCCGAAGCGACGAGATTAAATAAGATAATTATTCTCATATTTTAATATTATCTTGTATCTATTATATATCTTCATTAATATATACTTATCAGAATATTCGTTTTCATGACTAGATGGCAAAGCGGGGCTAAGCGGGTAGCCACTTGCTAACTCGCATCCGACAATCCCATGGTTTGGAAACGAATATGCAGGTTAATCCTGCATTCTGGACATGATGCGTCAAAGGATGAAGGAGGAGCGCATGTCATATCAGGATGGTATTTCGAGAAGGCAATTCGTGAGAATCAGCTCGGGTGTTGCCATTGCCGGCGCATTTGCCGGCCTGGCAGGCTGCTCGAGTGGCTCCGGTTCGGGCTCCGCCAGCACTTCGGCTTCGGCTGAAGCCTCCGGAAGCGCATCGGCGAACGCCTCCGCTTCGGAAAGCGCCTCCGCTTCGGCAAGCGCCGCGTCTTCAGCCGCTGCAGCTACGCAAACCGTCACAGACCTCAAGGGCGCCACGGTCGAGGTTCCCGTCGAGATCAACAAGATCGCCGACCTCTGGCACGCCCACAACCAGGTTGTCCTAATGCTTGGCGCCGGGGACAAGCTCGTGGGCACAACCGAGAACTTCAAGAACATGCCATGGTCCGCCATCGTCTACCCGCGCCTTCCCGAAGTCGAAACCCTCGTCGTCGGCAGTGGCGCCGGAGAAGTCAACTACGAAGAAGCCCTCAAGCTTGAACCCGATGTTGTCTTCGCCTCCGATGACGAGGTGACGGAAACTGCACGCAAGCAGGGTTTGGCGGCCCTCAATGTCGGCTTTATCGATTACCAGGGCCTTCGAGACAACGTCAATCTCACTGCGAAAGTCCTGGGCGGCGACGCCATCGATATCGCTAAAGAATGGGAGGGCCAGCTCGACGACAACATCGCATTGGTTGCCGACCGAATGAAGGACGTTACGGGCAAGAAGAAGAGAATCCTGCATATTGCGAACGCCAATGACTTCACAATGGTCGACGGTCCGAAGACCATCGTCGAAGAGTGGATCAAGCTTGCCGGCGGTGAGATCGCCATCGATAAGGAAGGCAACCGCCTCGAGGTCACAGCCGAGGAAATCCTCAACAGCGATCCCGATGTCGTCATCATCGGCAACGCAGGACCCGAAGATGTCGAACGATTCAAGGCCGACGAGGCCTTCGCCGGCCTGCGCGCCATTCAGGAGGGCAACGTCTTTGCCAATCCAAGCGGCGTCTTCCCATGGGACCGCTACTCCGGAGAAGGGGCGCTGCAGGTGCTCTGGGCGGCCAAGCAGCTCAACCCTGATCTGTTCAAGGACATCGACATGGTCCAGGAGACGAAGGATTTCTACATGCAGTTCTACGGATGCAAGCTGACAGACGAGCAGGCAAACATGATCCTCGCAGGCGAGCGCCCCAAATAGCGATTACCCGTTTCGTTCCTTCCTTTACGAAGGCCGCCCGGCGAGGCGGCCTTCTGTTGTTGTGCAGCCGCTCCCCACAAGCAATCGCCTCAAAACGATCACCCGTTCCTAAGCGGGTGATCGTTAGGGTGGCCAATCGATGTGGCTTCGATTCTGCATAGCGCCTGAATAGCATTCATCTCTGTACATGTTTTATTCCGCGACTGTCGAATCGCCCAGCGACTGGGTTCACGCTCTCGAAGATTGCTCGTAGATGACCAACCGCCTGCAACAAGCTTCAAAAGTTGAATAATTGGGTGCAGAAATCCTTACTCGTTGTAGAATTACTTGCCATGGACAAACATGGGCAGAAATCAACTTGGACATTCGCACGAGTCCGAACGTCTCGCTTGCGTTCGCGCGCATGTGCTGCGGCGCTGGCGGCAACGCTATGCTGCACCGCTATTCCCGTAGGAGCTCTGGCAGACGAGAACCCTCCCGAAACACCCGGGCTTTCAGAAGAGACCCAACCGCCCGAACCACCTGAAGAAGACCTGCCTCCTGAGCCCTCCGAAGAAGCACAATCTCCCGAGCCTTCCGAGGAATCCAATCCGGACGCTAGCGCCGACACCGAAGCCAGCAGCAGCACACCGGAAAACCCAAGCGATAGCATCAATGAAAACGTTGTGCCGGATGCTGATACATCATCAAGCGAAAACCTCGTAAGTGATGAGACGCTGGATACGACGCCCTCAAATCCAACGACGTCTGAAGAAGCAAACCCATCCGCAGATGCGAACGCTGATGATGGCCCTATCGAGACGATTTGGGTAGAAAGCCCTGATTCGGATTATACGGAGAGCGCCACCGAAGAGGAGGACGATCGAGACGGCACAATTGAGGGCGAGCAGAAAACCCCCGAAGAGGAGGCCCTCGACAAGTTGGCGCAAGCGAACGCTATTTATGACCATATGAGCCGGTTGGCCGGCGAGATCGACGCGCTCCAAGCACGCTATGACGAACTCAAGGCTGCCAGCGACGAGGCTTCTTCTCATCACAAGAAGACAAGAGAAGCCCTGAAACTGGAGCGGAAAAAGCTGAACATGCTCAAAGAGGAGATGTCGAGCCACGTTGTGGAGATGTACAAGCAAGGAGGCACTACGCCATATCTCGACGTGCTCTGCGGTGCCGCTTCATACGAGGAGTTCCTCTCACTTTGGCACATGCTTGGCAAGGTGGCACATTACGGAGAAAGCGAATTCCGCGAACAAGAAGAGATTGTCAAGGCTCTCGAAGCCAAGATGGGCGACGCTGATGACCGAATCGAGGCAGCCGAGAAAGAGGCAGAGGACACCCGGGTGAAGCTCAACCGATCCTGGCTGACGTATCTTTCCCTCGCGCCACATGCCGCATCGCTGAGAATGGAAGCCGCCGCGATGCTCGGGGACAATGCGGGACTTGCATCCGCGCAAGCCGAGTATGACAGTGCCTCCGCCGAGCTCAGAAATGCGCTCGATCAGGGCCTCGCCGAAGCCGGCAGGTTGGAGGGCGAAGGCATTTTCACCAACCCCTGCCCTGATGCCGCATATTCGAGCGGGTTCGGATACCGCACATTCGACAACGCGTACCACCTGGGATTGGATATGGCGATAGGTGAAGGAACGCCTTATTACGCAGCTGACGATGGCGTAGTGATAGATGCCACGAACGGTGGAGGCTACAACGGGGGCGCCGGCAACTGGATTGTCATCGACCACGGAAACGGCGTCGTCACAAAATACATGCATTCGGCAGTGACGTTCGTCGTCCCGGGCGACACCGTCGTACGCGGTCAGAACATCGGCCTCGTGGGCAACACGGGCAACTCTTTCGGTTCCCACCTGCACTTCCAGGTAGAAATCAACGGCGTAGCCGTCGACCCGTTGATTTACCTATAGCGACAAGACAGCCCCCATGCTGCCTGCCCTTCGACGCCAGCCGGGCAGCACCTGCTTACTCGAGACGCCTCCCAAGTCGCCTCCCAAAGCTATAGAGCACCTCGGGATTAACTTGGAAGCTTTCCGGTCTCTAGGATCTGCAATAACTGCGCCTCGTCGAGCACGGGCACGCCGAGCGAAACCGCCTTGTCGTATTTCGAGCCAGCCGCCTCCCCTGCCACTACATAGCTTGTCTTCTTCGAGACGCTGCCCGATACTTTTGCTCCGCGCGCCTTCAGAGCGGCGCCCGCCTCGTCCCGCGTCATGCCAGATTGAACGAGCGCGCCGGTCAGCACGAACGTGAGGCCTGCAAGCGTCTGAGGCAGTTCTCTTGCCGCATCGGCGGGCTCGTCTGCCAGCACTACCCCATGCTTTTGCAAACGCTTGATAACGTCCACGTTATCGGGCGTTCGTAGGAATACGTAAATGCTGTGGGCTATCTTGGGTCCCACGCCCTCGATAGAGGCAAGCGCTTCCTCGTCAGCGTCCATGAGACCTTCTATGGTGGGATATGCGCGCGCAATGGCCTCGGCCATGGTCTTGCCCACATGGCGAATCCCGATTCCGAACAACGCACGGGCAAGCCCGCGCGTGCGGCTTGCATCGATCTGGGCAACGAGCTTGGCTGCCACGGTCTGGCCGAGGCGCACCGGCGTGCCGTCCTGCTTCATGCGTCCCATGTCGAGAAGCGAGAGCTCGGTTTCGTCGAGCGTATAGTAGTCGGCCACATCGGAGACGCGACCACTCTCTATCAAGCGCCCCACGATCTCGTCGCCCATGCCGTCGATGTCCATAGCCCCACGGCTCGCCCAGTGTACGAGCCGCTCTTGTGCTTGGGCGGGACATTCGATCGAAATGCAGCGGTACGCCACTTCGCCTTCCTCCCGTATGACGGGCGATCCGCAGCTCGGGCATGCATCGGGCATGCTCCAGGGCAGCGCATCGGCCGGGCGGAGAGATTCCACGGCCCCCAGCACTTCGGGAATGACGTCGCCTGCTTTGCGTATGATGACCGTATCGCCGATGCGCACGTCCTTACGGCGCACCTCGTCCTCGTTGTGCAACGTGGCACGCGACACAACCGAGCCAGCCACGCGCACCGGTTCCAACTCGGCTACGGGAGTCAATGCCCCAGTCCGGCCAACTTGCACGGTGATGTCGCGCAAGAGGGTGGCCTTCTCCTCTGGCGGGAACTTGAACGCAATCGCCCAACGAGGCGCACGGGCCGTGAAGCCCATGGCTGCCTGGCGCATGAACGAGTTGACCTTCACCACAACCCCGTCGATCTCATAGGGAAGCGCATCACGGCGCTCCACGGCGCGTTCGCAGAACGCATGCACCTCATCGCGTGTTCTCACGAGCTGGACATCGGGGTTCACGTGAAAACCCGCCTGGCCGAGCCATTGCAAGAGCCCGAACTGACCATCCGCCTTCAGGGCCGCCTCGTCTGCCACGGCGTAAACGAATGTGGACAGGTCGCGTCCCGCCGTGATAGCCGGGTCCTTCTGACGCAAGCTGCCCGCTGCCGCATTGCGCGGGTTGGCAAATCCCGGTTTCCCATTGGCCTCCGCCGCAGCGTTGAGCGACTCGAAGCTTGATTTGGGCATGTAGACCTCGCCGCGCAGCTCCACCGAGCCATCGCGCACGATGCCCTCCATTCCGGCTTCGCGTAGATGAAGGGGGACGTCCTTGATAGCGCGTATGTTTGCGGTCACGTCCTCTCCCGTCGTGCCATCGCCACGTGTGGCGGCGCGAACGAGTGACCCGTCCTCGTACGTCAGGGCAATACCGCTCCCATCTATCTTCAGCTCGCAAACCATCTCGGGAAATGTCCCGAGCGCTTCCTCGACGCGATCCATCCAGACATCAAGCTCGGATACGTCCATGGCATCGTCAAGCGAATACATGCGACGCTCATGTTGGACGGGGGCAAATTGGTCGCCGACAGCTCCTCCGACGCGTTGCGTCGGCGAGTTTGGGTCGGCGAACTCGGGATACTCCGACTCGAGCTTGCGTAGCTCCCTCATGAGCGAGTCAAACGCCCCGTCCGAGATCTCGGGCGCGTCCTTCACGTAGTAAAGGTAGGTATGATGCTCGATCTCCTTACGAAGCGCTTGTATGCGCTGAAGAGCATCGTCTTTCGTGGGTTCTTCATCGAACAGGCTCAGCGTCTCGGCCATGTGGCTCTCCTTTACGCGTGCGAAGGGAGTACGGTGTGGAATTGCATAGTGCCCCTATTGTAAACTCAGTAAACTCAGAAGGGGAAACGATTCTGTTATCTCGTGCTTGCATGGTTACTGCTCACATGGCAATGTCATTCAGTTAAGCGGGCCGGGGTGAGGGGTGAGCGCGATTCCGCAGATACTGTATTAAAACAATCTAATGCTAACCGAGGACAAGCGCGAATCCCCTCACCCCG
>JAFRGA010000022.1 GCA_017434045.1 Eggerthellaceae bacterium | reverse complement strand
TCGGCCCCGTGCAGGTTCGCTAGTTCGATATGGAGTTTCTCGTTTCTTCTTGTCTCGGCCTGGCATGCGAACAAGTCGAGCCCATCGGGCTTAAGCGCGCCGACCGGGCAAGCCTCGAAGCAGCGACCGCATGATTCATTGCGCAAGTAGTGGCAACGGTTTCTCGGCACCTCCCTGCGTCGGAGCAGCTCGCATTTGCGCATCGGTGCGTATTCGAGCATCGCGGCGACCTGGCTTCCCGAAGCCATCATATCGTTTAAGAAGGACTATCGCGAATCGGAGTTCGAAGTCCGCACCGGGTCGAAGAACCTCGGCGACCTCTTGAAGGCGGGAGAGATCGACATCGCCCTCTGCGATGACTGGCTCTTCGAGGAACGATTTTCGTCGGATACATCGTGGGACTACCGCCGCGATGGCGAAAGGCCGCCCAGGGGAAGCTACAGCTGGATTGCGATGGCCCACGATCCCCTACTTGCGGTCGTGCCAACGAGCATGGCGCCGCGCAAAGGGACCTCGATTGCGCGCGCGGACCTGTTTGCGCACCCTTTTCTCTTCGACGCGAATTACGTGTACGCGCACTTTCTGGGAAGCGAGTTCGATTCGATTGTGAAGGTGAGCGCCGATGACAGCGCGTCCATCCTTTCTATGGTCGCGAGCGGAATGGGCGTGAGCGTGCTGCCGCAGCTTGCGCTTGGAAACGTGCCCCGTGGGGTGACCGTCCTCGAGCTCGACCCTCCCACCAGGCGAATCATCGGCGCTGTGCTTCCCCATGACGCAAGCACATCCGCACGTGCCTTCGCCTCGTTTCTATGCAAGCGCATGCGTGACGCGAATACGCTTTCATGCTAGTTCAGGATTTCCGCAGAAGAATCCGAGGAAGAATATCCCGAATACAGTTTCTTCGCCATGAGACTCGACGCTTGCTAACGGACATCATGTCTGCGCCTTCCTTTCGCTTGCATGGTATCCGTCTTGCTGCTGAACTGCGGGCTTATTCACCACCAATCCCTATCGCGTCTAGCCGTTCCGCACGCAGCTGGCCGAGCACCTCGTTGCATTTTTGGTGGGCACCATGGTGGGCACCATGGTGGGCATATGGTGGACACAATCGGATATTCAATATTGCAGGGCGCGATGCACCATGCTGAAATTGGGATACATGTGGGATACATGTGGGATACAGGGCCAGGAAAGAGAAAACTCCTCACCATGTTTTACCAGGTGAGGAGCCATTGTAAGTGGTGGGCGTTACAAGATTTGAACTTGTGGCCTCTTCCGTGTCAGCGGTCGTAACTATCCACAACTATCCACCTTATGCTAAGCAAGGGCTACGAGCTCGTTACTACATGCCCTGCGGATGAAAGCCGAGCGTGAGATACCCTCCCGCTTGGCGGCAGCATCAATAGCGGCAAGCTCGAAGTCATAGAACTTGAGCGAAGTCGTCTTCATCTTCGCCTGAGGCTTACCGTCAATGGGCTTTCCGAACTTGAAGTCGCTCCAATCCCCATTCTCAAACGATTCCACATCGGCATCGATTTCCTCTATGCTCGTGCCGAATGCCTTGCTGAGTTCCTTATCGCTCATTTGCCCCTCCTTCCAAAGCCAAGCTCTCTTTTCACCCTCTCTTGCGGCGGTGTTTGAGCATGCTTGATAAGCCAATCGCCGTTTTCGTTCCTAATCGCTACAACCTCAAGCAATCTGCCCGAAGAATCGTACCCAATTCCCACATGCTCTTCAGGTTCCTTTTCAAGCCTCGGCATGCTGCGTATGCAGTGCTCCCACGCGTGGGCGGCGTCTTCCTTCGAGACGCCCGGATGCCTCTGCTCCACCCTGTCCAGCACATAGATTCTATCCACGTATTCCCCTATGAGCATCTATTTGAATATTACCGTAACGTATTATACCAATATGTAAGCGAAGATGTTCAATGTGTCTTGCTTTCGAGATGTCGGATAACGTGGTGCGCGCGTTTGGCCTTTGGGTAAGCCGGGTACCTCACAGCTTCATGAAAACAATGGTCGACAAAGTTCAAGGGCAAAGCCGATGGTATCATCTTTCTACTGAGTTGCAGAATGGGTTTGCTTGGGAGGCGACGTGGACACCAGCCGCATGGAAGAGTTCCTGAAGCTCTGCGAGAGCATGAACTTCACGCGCGCGGCACGAGAACTCCACCTTTCACAGTCGGCTCTGTCAAAGCATGTGTCCCAAATCGAGGAGGAGATCGGCGCTGCGCTCATCCTGCGCTCCACGCACGAAGCGGTCCTCACTCAAGAAGGCGAGCTCACACGAGAAAGGTTCGAGCGCATCGTGGCGGATTACGGCGAACTCGTCCGCGACGTGGGCGAGATGCAGGCGGGCATGACGGGCAGGTTGCGCGTCGGCTTCATCTACTACGGGGGGATGGAATGCATGCGGCCGGGCCTTTCGCGATTCGTCGAGGCGCACCCGGGCGTGAAGCTCGACCTCGTCTCGCTGCAGCCCCATGCCATCATCGCCGGGCTGCGCTCGGGAGATTTGGATGCAGGGCTGCTCATGGAGGTGCCCTCGCTCGCGTCGGAGGGGTTCCCGTTCGCGCGCGTTGGCTCGCGAAAGCTCGCGGTCATCATGTCCAAGGACAACCCGCTCGCCGAGGAGGGCGCACTCGACCCTTCCGACCTCGAAGGCGCCCACATCGTCATGCTCGACGCCGACGAGGAGTACAACGACACCGTGAGGAGCCTCCTGAAAGGCGCGGGCGTAGCTTCATGGGACGAGGTCCGCTGCCCGCAGATCGACCTGTTCCCGCTCGCGGTTTCGGACGACGCCGTGTTCCCCGCGACCTCCGACGTGCCTATCCCCACCGACGGCACCCTAGCGTCGGTCCCCGTGGGAGACCCACCGTTCACGATCCCGGTCGGCCTGCACTACCGGCTGGACGGCGCAGGCGGCGCCCTCACGGCCCTCGTCGGCGCGCTGCGCTCAGCCGACTGAAGCGGAGACGCCTTCTGAACTGCGCAATTCCATTTGGGAAAGGACTTAGTCCGAAAGCCGCAAACCACTCCCCCGCTTCATGCCGCACAATGCTTGCCATCGGGAAAACGACAGGCAACGCGAAGGGAGCCCCCATGAACAACGAGATGTTCAACTGGCAGTTCAAGCACACCCAATACATCCCCTACGACCCGAGCGTCGACGCGCTCTACACTGGCTACACCACGCACCCCGCGCTGGGCGGCGTGCAGCCGTTCGAGTACACCGGGTGGCGCGACGAGATGCTGGCCGCCTACGAGACGTGCTACATTCACGCCGGCCTCAACCCCGCGTTCACGTACCGCTTCAAGGGCGCAGACGCCATGCGCTTCCTGGAGGAGAACCTCGTCAACGGCTTCAAGACCTTCGAGGTCGGCAAGTCCCGCCACGGCATCATGGTCAATGAGGACGGCCTGCTCATGTCCGACGGCATGCTGCTGAGAATCGGCGAGGACGAGTTCACCACCTACTGGCTGGCTCCGTACCTGCAGTACAAGCTGGAGACCGGCGACTACGACTGCGAGGGCTTCGACGAGACCGGCGAGGTCTTCATGTTCCAGCTCGGCGGCCCGCGCTCGCTCGAGATCGTCGAGGCGGCCACCGAGGAGGACTTCCACGACCTTCCGTTCCTGTGCCATCGCACCTCCAGCATCGACGGCATGGACGTGCGCATCATCCGCATCGGTATGGCGGGGTCGCTGGCCTACGAAGTGCACGGCAAGCTGGAGGACTCCCAGGCCGTCTACTCCGCGCTGCTCAAGTACGGCGAGAAGTACGGCATAAAGCGTCTCGGGCGCCACGCCTACTGGAACACGCACACCGAGGGCGGTTTCCCGCAGTTCATCATCCACTTCCCTTACGCCTGGGAGAAGGACGCCGGCTTCATGAAGTGGATGCAGGAAACGAACTGCCCCATGGCCTACTACGCGCTGTCCTTGCAGCCGCTGGGCGGCTCGCTCGGCGCCGATCCCGAGCTGCGCTACGTGAACCCCGTGGAGCTCGACTGGGGCAGCGCCGTGAAGTTCAACCACGACTTCGTCGGCAAGGACGCCCTGGCCAAGATCGTCGACGGCCCTCATCGCGTGATGACCTGCCTGGAGTGGAACGACGAGGACGTCGTCGACGTGTGGGCCTCGCAGTTCAGCGACGATCCCTACGAAGTCATGGACCAGGCCGAGGACTACGACCCGACGGGCAAGTTCGAGTACCGCGCCGAGAAGGTCGTAGCTGACGGCAAGACCGTCGGCGTGAGCACCGGGCGCATCTTCAGCCCGTACTACCACAAGATGATCTCGCTTTGCACGATGGAGGCCGCCTACGCCGAAGAGGGCACCGAGGTCGAGGTAGTCTGGGGAGCCGAGGGCTCGCGCCAGAAGCTCATCCGCGCGAAGGTCACCCGCTACCCCTATCACAGCGAGGGCCGCAACGACACGGTCGACGTGAACGCGATCCCCAGGGGAACCAGGGACTAGGAATACCCCGACCGACGCACGCGGGTGCCCCTGCCAACATCGGCGGGAGCGCCCTTTCTTTTGCGTTTTATCGGCTGATTCGGTCTTGTAGCCCTTCCGCGGAATCCGGCGTCTTCCCAACAAGGGTCTCCATCCACCAATCGAAGTGATTTGGGTCGGCTTTCTGCAGGAGGTTCAGCATCGCATCCTGCCCTTCGGAGGGAAGCTCGCTGAAATCTTTTTCACCTCCAATCCCTGTCGCATCTAGCCGTTCCGCATGCAGCTGGCCGTGCACCTCGTTGCATTTTTGGTGGGCACCATGGTGGGCATATGGTGGGCACAACAAAAGAGGCCAGAAGCATAAGCCTCTGACCTCGTTGTTTATGGTGGGCGTTACAAGATTTGAACTTGTGGCCTCTTCCGTGTCAGATGGCCCCGGAGCTGTGGTGGGAAAACACGAAATGTAATGAAACACCTGATCAATGGCTGTTTCTAATGTTGGCGGCGCTATCGCAAAACACCGCAAAAAGCGGCTTGCAGCGAAACGATTTGCACCAAATTTGCACCGGGTTTTGAGGTTCGGCAGACCCCGATTCGCGGCCCACCTCTACTTCATGCGCTTGCGCCTGGCCTGCTTCAGCCAGTTCTTCTTGAACGTGCCGACGCCGCCGAAGAACTTGTCGTAGGTGCCGCCGTCCTCTTTGGCATCGTACTTCACGGCAGCAAGCTCGATGGTGCACAGGAAATCCGCCACTTGAGACAGGCGGTACTCGGTCATCGTCGTGCGCCTCCTCACGACAGCCTGCTTCGCCAGGACATCGTACACTGCATTGTAAAGGGCGCTCTTCACTATTGCCTGAGCGTTGTCGTAATAGACCTTTACATGATCGAATTCCTGGAAGTAGCCGAGGTGCTCCCTAAGAAAATCCGCGATGTCCCTCTTCATCCTCTCGGCGATCTTTTCGGGGCCTGTGAATTCTCGGCGCTTGTACACGAACGTCACGTACTCGACTGGTAGATAGCGCACGAGCGCAGCAAATCCCGACAGGAGCTTCTTTCGTTGCTCCGGCTCCAAGTACCTGTAGTCGCCATGGCCGTTGAGGAGCGGCTCTGAATGAAACGGGATGTTCGGCAGGTCGGCGGTCGCGAGGGATCTTTCGTAGATGGCGACCTGCTCGGCAATGCTGGCTGCTTGGTCGTGAAAGACAAGCGTCAGCAGGAAATATCTCATCTTCTCCGTTTTGTCGCCACTCTCATCCGCGAAAACGGATATCTCGCGCACCAAAACACCCCCTAATAAAAAAGTTGCCGGGGGACAGCCCCCGGCGCTTGGAGGTAGCCCTATCGAGCCACCAACTTTTTTATACCATATACGACTTTATATTGGAAGGTCATCAGGAGTTGTCACCTAAACGCTACATCTTCTGACCCCGACTCGCTCTGCCCTTCATAATGCTCTATCGCCCCCAGCGTCTCTTCGTATCTTTTGCGGGTCAAATAGCCTTCCTCGCGGGCTCTGTCTGCCGCCTCGCGAAGACGCTCTGTCATCAGCTTGCCCAAGCACGATATTATCGCCGCGCCTATTTCCTGGGAAGGAACGCCCTCGTAGGCGGTCGTGTCGGCTCCCCTGTCCCTGACGACGACCACGAGACCATCCGGCTTCTCGCCCCGGTACCTCCGGGGGGTGGCCACGTAGATGCGGGCTGGATTCGTCGGCGCGAGGTCCAGCATCGCTATCACCGACTCACCGTACAGGTAGGCGCCTTCCCCGACGCGCGCGACGGATATCGCGTACGGGTCGTTCTGGTGCGGAACGTAGCGGGCGAGCCGGTAAAGTCCGTGGGAGACGTGCTCGAGCTTGCCCCTGTGAGCTAGCTTGGCAAGCTCGACGCTCGGCACGCCCATCCGCATTGCGTCGCGCGTCGAGATCAGGTAGTAGTTGTCCACAGCGTGCTCGTATATGTCATCGTAATAAGACATGGCACAACTATACCATTTCCGGTATTGTTGTGCCAAATTCATTGCAATAGTTTCGTTTTTTTCATTCGCGAAAACATTCAAAACATCAGTGTCCGCAAATAAGAATGCCGGGGGATCAGCCCTCGGCGCTTAGAGGTAGCCCTACCTGGCCACCTGGTCTTTTATATAACATGCTTCCTTTGCTGTGAAATGTATCAAATATTGCATTTGTATACTACGTTAGCATTTCCAACAACAGGATCATACAAAATCAGTTTCAAGGATTAAGTAACTTCTTATCAACTTAGGGTATACATGTTCGCTTTGCACCAGGCGCATGCGCTGGCAATCGTCGCTGCTGGCGGTTCGCGTTCTTGCGCCAAAAGCCTGATTGGACAACGAGACCTGCACCACGGGCGAGCACCCTTAAGAGCAAGTTTCCCTCCTCAAACGCGAAAGACACTGCGTTCTACCGCAACCGCGTCTGCGGGGTCATCGCAGCGCGAGGTTTTCTGAGTTTTAGATCCGCGGCTCTGTAGGCCGCGCAACCCTCATATACCTAACTGACGTTGCGCCTAAAGATCAATCGCGCAGATACGAAGACCCCGAAACCGCATCTGGTTTCGGGGTCTGGCTAAGCGATACCGCGTACATATCGTCTGCTTAGGTAAATGGCGTTGCGAAATCCTGTCCCGCAACCAGGGAGCGGGATCGCCGACCCCGCTCCCCGCAAACAAGCGCATTGGCTAGAAGGATATGCCCACCGATATTTGCAGCGCGTAGAATACGAAGCGTCCGGCAAGGATACCGACAAAGGCGAGGATGACAGCGATCGCCGATGCCGCATTGCCGCCCTTGCCGAGCGCAGCAGCAATGACAGCCGCGCATGCGAGAATCAGGCAAGCAACTGCTACATAAAACGCACCGGATGCACCCGCAGCAAGGTCTGTGCCGGCTACGAAAGCGTTCGAAACGCTTCCCGCGCCTGAGTACATGAGCGCCAAACCTGCAACGGCCAGTACGGCGCCTATCACGGCAAATGCGATAAGCGCACTCTTGAACGTGCCGTCAACCGCCGCGTCGAGCGCATCCGAGAACGCCAGCACGCAAGCGCCCATCGCCGCACCGCCGAGCAAGGCGTAGCCGATCATCTGCGCGACAGGCCACGGCGTCGACCACGTCGGGATCGTGGCCATGCCGTATGCCAGCCCCATGAACACGGCAAACAGCACAGCGAGCACTGCAGTCGCGCAGACAAGGCCCTTGCGAGCGCCGCCGAGCTTGCCGGCAAGCCCCATTATCACATATGTGGCCATAGCCACGGCGAACAGCATCGCCACGGCCAGCTCGTTGCTCATCGGGGAGCGTCCCAGCCCGCCGAACACGCCGAACGCCGCCATAGGATTGGCCAAATGGAAGAACGCCGCAATGAAGCCGACGACCACCACGATTGCCGGGACGAGCGTCATCTTATCGATGCGCGCTAGTTGTCCGTCGGAAAACTTCGCCGTGAAAAACGCCGCGGCGAGCGAAATGAACGCACCTGCGCCAATAGACGCCAACGTCGTGAAGAGCGCCAGGGGCAGTTCGTGGAATGCCGTTGCCATGTTACATCACCTCCAAGATGTTAGAAATCGCCACGTCGGTCGCAACCGGCTGCATGCTCACGCATTTCTTCAGGTACAGGTTGGGACCCGTGAAATCCTCCGCGGGCAACGGTGCAATATCGGCACGCCCCTCACCGGAAGGCAGTTCGTCTATCGGCGCGAAGAACAGCGCACGTCCCGAGCACGCCTCGACGCAGATGGGCTGCATGCCGGCAGCTACGCGCTCGGCGCACCCGTTGCACTTCGCGGAATGGCCAATTTCCTTCGATACCGTCGGTGCGTCGTAGGGGCACGCCATCGCACAGTAGCCACAACCGATGCACTTCGCCTCGTCAACCGAGACGATACCGGTATCGGTATCCTTGTGCATGGCGCCAGTCGGGCACGCGTGCGTGCAGGCAGGTTCGTCGCAATGGTTGCACGACATCGACAGGTAGTATGTGTAGGAATCGGTCGTCCAGAAGCCGGCATCGTCTTGTTGCCAGCTGCCGCCCTCGACCTCGTACACATGACGGAACGAGAAATCGACCGGCAAATCCTTGTAGTCCTTGCACGCCAGCTCGCACGTCTTGCATCCCGTGCAACGCGTGGCGTCGTAGAAGAATCCGTACTGGGTCATGATTTACGCACCTACTTTCTTGACTTCGCAGATGCTGCTCTGCTGGCCAGTTCCCTTAGAGACAGGATTGACATGACGGCTGACGAGCGTATTGATGCAACCTCCCTTGTCGATGCCGTTCGGGTCAGGGTCGTACCAACCGCCCTCGGGTAGCGCAACGGCACCAGGCACGATGCGGTTGGTCACCTTGGCCAGGATGCGCACCTCGCCACG